>NZ_BPRG01000241.1:32141-232549 GCF_036984265.1 Pseudonocardia sp. D17
CGGCCAGCAGGGCGGCGGCCAGCAGGGTGGCGGCCAGGGTGGCGGTCAGCAAGGTGGTGGCGGCCAGCAAGGTGGTGGCGGCCAGCAGGGTGGCGGCCAGGGTGGCGGCCAGCAGGGCGGTGGCGGTCAGCAGGGTGGCGGCCAGGGTGGCAGCGGCCAGCAGGGTGGCGGCGGCCAGCAAGGCGGCGGCCAGCAAGGTGGCGGCGGCCAGCAGGGCGGTGGCGGCCAGCAGGGCGGTGGTGGCCAGGGTGGCGGCCAGCAGGGCGGCGGCCAGCAGGGCGGCGGTCATCAGGGCGGCGGCCAGCAAGGTGGTGGCGGTCAGGGCGGCGGCCAGCAGGGTGGTGGTCAGCAAGGTGGCGGCGGTCAGGGCGGCGGCCAGCAGGGCGGCGGCGGCCAGCAAGGTGGTGGTGGTCAGCAGGGCGGCGGCCAGCAGGGCGGCGGCCAGGGTGGGCCGCGCGGCGGACACGGCCACGGCGGTCATCAGGGCGGTGGCCAGCAAGGCGGCGGCGGTCAGCAGGGTGGCGGCGGCCAGCAAGGCGGCGGCCAGCAGGGCGGCGGCCAGCAGGGCGGCGGTCATCAGGGCGGCGGTCAGCAGGGTGGGCCGCGCGGCGGTCACGGCGACCCCCGCGGCGGTCACCAGCAGGGCGGTCACCAGCACGGCGGCCAGAGGCATCACGCTCACCACCACGGCGACCCGCGCGGTCACGGTGACCCTCGTGGGCACCAGCACGCCGGGCACCACCGCGGTCACCAGCACCAGCACGCCGGTCACAACCACGCCGACCCGCGCGGCGGGCACAACCACGGCGGTAGCTGGGACCCGCGTGGCGGCCACGCCGACCCCCGCGGCGGGCACCAGCACGCCGGGCACCAGCACGGTCACCACCACCAGCACGCCGGTCACCACCACCACGCCGGTCCGCAGCACGGGAAGCCGCAGGCCGGTCCGCAGCACGGCAAGCCGCAGGCCGGTCCGCACCACGGCAAGCCGCAGGGCGGTCAGCACCACGGGAACCCGCGTGGCGGCAACGGCGGGACCAACTCGCCCGCGCGCCAGCACGTCGACCTCGACAAGCTGCTCGACGGGATCCTCGGGCACATCACGAAGCCCGCGAGCAAGTTCCCGATCAACATCGTCTGATCTGCTCGCCTGAGCCCGCGACCCCCGTCTCGACCGAGACGGGGGTCGCGGTCGTCCTGCGGCCTCCTCCACCGGAGGGTTTGCGTTCCGCCGGCGGGCGGTCATCCTGGACCGGACCGGCCGCACCGACCCAAGGGACAACGTTGACTCTCGCCGAGAAGCCCGCACCGGACGCCGTCACCGCCGGCCGGAACGCTGCCGACCACCTCTGGATGCACTTCGCGCGAATGGGCCGGTATGCCGAGAAGCCGGCACCGGTGATCACCCGCGGCGAAGGCGCGTACATCTACGACGACCGGGGTCGCCGCATCCTCGACGGGCTCTCGGGGCTGTTCGTCGTCCAGGTCGGACACGGCCGTCGGGAGCTCGCCGAGGCCGCGGCGCGGCAGGCCGAGACGCTCGCGTACTTCCCGGTGTGGGGCTACGCGCACCCGCCGGCGATCCAGCTGGCCGAGCGCGTCGCCGACCTCGCGCCCGGCGATCTCGACCGGGTCTTCTTCACCAGTGGTGGCGGGGAGGCCGTCGAGAGCGCGTGGAAGGTCGCCAAGCAGTACTTCAAGCTGCTCGGGAAGCCGACGAAGCACAAGGTCATCAGCCGGATGACGGCCTACCACGGTACGACGCAGGGGGCGTTGTCGATCACCGGCGTCCCGGCGATGAAGCAGGACTTCGAGCCGCTCACCCCCGGCGGGTTCCGGGCGGCCAACACGAACATCTACCGCGCGACGCAGCACGCGGACGACGCCGAGGCGTTCGGGCGCTGGGCCGCCGACCGCATCGAGGAGGCGATCCTCTTCGAGGGCCCGGCGACGGTCGCGGCGGTCGTCATCGAGCCCGTGCAGAACTCCGGCGGCTGCTTCACCGCGCCGAGGTCGTACTTCGCCCGGGTACGCGAGATCTGCGACCGGCACGACGTCCTGCTCGTCGCCGACGAGGTGATCACCGGCTTCGGCCGGCACGGTGCGGCGTTCGCGTCGGCGAAGTTCGGCCTGCAGCCCGACATCATCACCTGCGCGAAGGGCCTGACCTCGGGCTACAGCCCGCTCGGCGCCATGATCGCGAGCGAGCGCGTCATCGAGCCGTTCCTCGCCGACAAGGTGGCGTTCCCGCACGGGTACACGTTCGGCGGGCACCCGGTGTCGGCCGCCGTCGGCCTCGCGAACCTCGACATCATGGAGCGCGAGGGCCTCTACCAGCGCGTCCTCGACAACGAGGACGGCTTCCGCGCGACGCTCGACCGGCTGCGCGACCTGCCGATCGTCGGCGACGTCCGCGGCGACGGGTACTTCTGGGCGATCGAGCTGGTCACCGACGCCGCCACGAAGGCCGTGCTCGACGCCGACCAGCGCGAGCGGCTGGTCCGCGGTTTCCTGCCGTCGGCGCTGTTCGAGGCGGGCCTGTACTGCCGCCCCGACGACCGTGGCGAGGCCGTCGTCCAGCTCGCCCCGCCGCTGATCTGCGGCCAGGCCGAGTTCGACGAGATCGAGCAGATCCTGCGCGGCGTCCTGACCGAGGCCTGGTCGCTGCTGTGACGTCGGACCCGCTCTTCGACGACCTCGATCTCGCCGACGTCGCGCGCAGGCCGGGGATCAAGTGGCGCGCGGCCGGCGCGGGTGTCGTCGCGGCGTGGGTCGCGGACATGGACTTCGCGCCGCCCGCCGAGGTCACCGACGCGATCGTCGACGTCGTGCGTGCCGGGGATCTGGGCTATCCGGAGTGGCTCACGACCGGGACGCCGCTCCGGGCGGCGTTCGCGGACCGGATGGCCGACCGGTTCGGCTGGACGTTCCCCGCCGACGAGGTCCGCGAGCACACCGACCTGATCCAGGGCCTGCAGCTCGTGCTGCACCTGGGGTCGTCGCCCGGCGACGGCGTCGCCGTGCACACCCCGGGCTACCCGCCCTTCCTCGCGACGATCGAGGCCATGGCGCGCAAACGGTTCGACGTCCCGTTCCGGCTCACCGAGCACGGCTGGGACCCCAACCTCCCGGCGCTCGACGAGATCGCCCGCTCCTGCCGCGTCCTCGTGCTCGTCAACCCGCACAACCCGACGGGTCGCGTCCTGACCTGCGACGAGCTGACCGAGATCGCGGCGATCGCGCGCAGGCACGACCTGCTGGTGGTCTCCGACGAGATCCACGCGGAACTGGTCCACGACCCGTACGAGCACGTCCCGTTCGCCTCGCTGGGGGCCGACGCGGCCGCCCGGACGGTGACGCTGACGTCGGCGAGCAAGGCGTTCAACCTGGCCGGGCTGCACTGCGCCGTGGGGCACTGGGGTCCGCCGACGCTGCGCGGCGTGCGCGACGCGCACCCGTCGTCGCTGTTCGGGGAGGTCTCGTCGTTGTCGGTGGCCGCGACGCTCGCGGCCTGGGCGCACGGCGACGACTGGCAGCGCCGGCTGCGGGTCGTGCTGCGCCGCAACCGCGACCGGGTCGCCACGTGGCTCGCGGGGCTGGGTGGCGACGACCCGGTTCCGGAGGCGACCTACCTGTACTGGTTCGACGCGGCGCTCCTCGGCCTCACGGGCCCCGACCCGGTCGCCGACGCGCGTCGCGACGCCGGCGTCCGGCTCGAGGGCGGGCCGGGCTTCGGCACCGGGTCGTCGGGACGGCTCCGCCTGAACTTCGCGACGGCCGCCCCGATCCTCGACGAGATCCAGCGCCGGCTGGAGGCGCTGCGGGCCTGATCGACGGGTTCCCCGAGATCCGCTTCGGGAGGATGCTGTCGCGATGACGCTCACCCTGGACCTGTCGTTCTGGGACACGGTTCTGCTCGTCGTGGTCGTGATCCTCGTGAGCCTGGTCGCGGGCCGCATCCTCGGGGTGCGACGCGGGTTCTGGCGGGCGGCCGCGGCGGGGGTCCTCGGGACGTTGGTCGGGCTCGCCGTCGCGGCGACGCTCGTCGGCAACGACCCGACGTCCACCGCGTCCGACGTCCTGCTCGTCGCGTTCGGGTTCGCCGTCCTCGCGACGATGATCATCAGCGTCGCGCTCGAGGCCGTGCTGCGGCCGCGGCGCACCGCGCGTCGCGGCTCGCTGCGGACCAGGGTCAGGACGTTCCTCACCGTCGGCGGCCGGCTGTGGGAGGTCGTGCGCATCGCCCGCAGGAACGGCCTCGCGGGGCCACGGCTCGCGTCGCGGGCTGCGTTGTCGAGCCCCGAGGGGGGCCTGCGGATCCGGCGCTTCCTCGAGGACTGCGGGGGCATGTTCGTCAAGTTCGGGCAGATCGCCTCGACCCGCTCGGATCTGCTGCCGCCGCCGGTCGTCGACGCGCTGGCCGACCTGCAGGCCAACGTCAAGGCGGTGCCGACCCCGCTGATCAAGGAGCGCGTCGAGGAGGAGCTGGGGGCGCCGGTGGCCGAGGTCTTCGCCGAGTTCGACGACGAGCCGCTGGCGGCGGCGTCGATCGGGCAGACCTACCTGGCCCGGCTGCGCGACGGCGAGCCCGTCGTCGTGAAGGTGCGGCGGCCCGGGATCGAGGTCGGCGTCGCGCGTGACTCCGCGGTCCTGCGGTGGGCCAGCCGGACGGCGTCCCGGCGCTCGGCGGCGGTGCGGTCGCTCGGCCTGGCCCCGCTCGCCGACGAGCTGATCCGCTCGGTCGACGGGGAGCTCAGCTACCTCGCCGAGGCCGCCAGCGCCCGTGCCCTCGCCACCGCGACGACCGAACCCGGGGTGCAGGTGCCGCACGTCGTGACCGACATCAGCACCGACGCCGTGCTCGTGCTGCAGCGTGTCGACGGCCGACCGGTGTCCGACGCCGCCGCCGTCGACGCGACGGGCGTCCCGCGCGCCGAGCTCGCCGACCGGCTGCTGGGCACGTTCCTCACCCAGGTCATGGCCGCGGGGGTGTTCCACGCCGACCCGCACCCGGGCAACGTGCTGATCGACCGTGCGGGAACGTTGTGGCTCATCGACTTCGGCGCCGTCGGGATCATCGACCCGGTCACGATGGAGGCCCTGCAGCTGATGGCCGCCGGGATGGCCACCGGGCAGCCCGGGCTGATCGTCCGCGCGCTGCGGCCGCTGGCGGGAGCGGCGGGCGACGCGATCCGTCCGCAGGCGTTGGAGGCCGAGATCAGCCGGGTGCTGTCGGCCCAGATGCACGCGGGTGGGTTCGACCCGCGCAGCATGCAGGACGTCATCTCGATCATGCAGCACCACGGCATCCCGGTGCCGCCGACGCTGACCCTGCTCGGCCGGGCGCTCGTCACCCTGGAGGGCACGCTGCGGGTCGTGGACCCGCAGGTCGACCTCGCGACCGCCGCCGCGTCGAGGCTCGGGTCGACGCTGGACCTGAGTCCGGAGGGCACGCAGGACATCGTGCGCAAGGAGGTGGTGCGCAACCTGCCGTCGCTGCGGGCGCTGCCCGGCCTCGTGGAGGATCTCGGGCTGCAGCTGCGGTCGGGCCAGGCGCGCCTGCAGGTCGACGTGTTCTCCGGTCCCGGCAGCCGGACCGCCGCGCGGTGGGTCGACCGGGTGACGTTCGCGCTCGTCGCCTCGGTCGGGCTGCTGGCCTCGGCGTTGATGCTCGTGGGCGTCACGCTCGCGCCGGCGGGCAACGCCACCGGCGCGCTGACGGCGATTGGCTACATCGGCCTCGTCGTGACGTCGGTGATGCTGATGCGCGTCGTCGCCCAGATCCTGCGCCGCGAAGGGGACGCGAACCGGTGAAGCGCGGCCCGGCCAGCGTGGCCCGGCCAGCGTGCAGGAACGGCACTTTCCCGCAACCCAGTTGCGGGAAAGTGCCGTTCCTGCAATACGGCCGGCCCCAGCGGACCGGCCCCCCCGCTCACGGGCTGTCGACGCCTGCCAGGAACTGGGCGTTGTAGAGGCGGTAGTACGCGCCCTGGGCGGCGAGCAGCTCGTCGTGCGTGCCCTGCTCGACGATGCGTCCCGCCTCCATGACCAGGATCAGGTCGGCGTCGCGGATCGTCGAGAGCCGGTGGGCGATGACGAAGCTGGTCCGGTCGCTGCGCAGGGCGGCCATGGCCCGCTGCACCAGCACCTCGGTGCGGGTGTCGACGGAGCTGGTCGCCTCGTCGAGGATCAGCAGGGAGGGGTCGGCGAGGAAGGCCCGCGCGATCGTCACGAGCTGCTTCTCGCCCGCGCTGATGTTGCTGCCCTCCTCGTCGATGACGGTGTCGTAGCCGTCGGGCAGGCTGCGCACGAACCGGTCGACGTAGGTCGCGGTGGCCGCCGCGAGGATCTCCTCCTCGGTGGCGCCGGGCCGGCCGTAGGCGATGTTGTCGCGGATCGTGCCGTTGAACAGCCACGTGTCCTGCAGCACCATTCCGATCCCGGAGCGCAGGTCCGCGCGCGCCATCTTCGCGATGTCGACGCCGTCGAGGGTGATCCGGCCGCTGTCGAGCTCGTAGAACCGCAGCACCAGGTTGACCAGCGTCGTCTTGCCCGCGCCGGTGGGGCCGACGATCGCGACGGTCTGCCCGGGCTCGGCGACCAGCGACAGGTCCTCGATCAGCGGCGAGTCCTCGACGTAGCGGAACGACACGTCCTCGAACGCCACCCGGCCGCGACGCTCCTTGCGGCGCAACGGCTGCACGGGGTCCGGCGACTGCTCGTCGGCGTCGAGCAGCTCGAACACCCGCTCCGCCGACGCCACCCCCGACTGCAGCAGGTTCGCCATCGAGGCGATCTGCGTGAGCGGCTGGGTGAACTGGCGCGAGTACTGGATGAACGCCTGCACGTCGCCGAGGGTCATCGCGCCCGACGCCACGCGCAGCCCGCCGATGACGGCCACCAGCACGTAGTTGAGGTTCCCGATGAACATCATCGACGGCATGATGATCCCCGACATGAACTGCGCCCGGAAGCTCGCCTGGTAGAGCTCCTCGTTCTTCGCCGCGAACGACGCCTCGACCTCGCGACGGCGGCCGAAGACGCGCACCAGCTCCTGGCCGGTGAAGGCCTCCTCGATCTGGCCGTTGAGCGCGCCGGTGTGGCGCCACTGGGCGACGAACTGCTTCTGCGAGCGCTTGGCGATCGTCTTGGTGAGCCATAACGACACCGGGATCGTGATCAGCGCGATCACCGAGAGCAGCGGGGACACCAGGAACATCATGATCAGCACACCCACGACGGAGAGCAGCGAGATCATCAGCTGGCTCATGGTCTGCTGCAGGCTCTGCGAGATGTTGTCGATGTCGTTGGTGACGCGGGAGAGCACCTCGCCGCGCTGCTGGCGGTCGAAGTAGCTCAGCGGCAGCCGGTTGAGCTTGTCCTCGACCTCGCGCCGCAGCACGAACACGGTGCGCTGGACGATGCCGTTGAGCACGTAGCCCTGGACGTAGCCGAACACCGACGCGCCCAGGTAGATCACAACGACGCCGAGCAGCACGAGGCCGAGGGCGTGGAAGTCGATGCCGGCCCCGGGCACCACCTGCTGGGCCTCGATCACGTTGGCGACGGTGCCGTTGCCCTGGGCCCGGGCGGCGGCCGCGGCCTCGGCGGTGGTCATGCCGGCCGGGAGCTGCCGGCCGATGACCCCGGCGAAGATCAGGTCGGTGGCGTGGCCCAGGATTCTCGGGCCGATGACGTTGAGCGCCACACTGATCACGCCCAGCGCGACGACGACGGCGACGCCGAACTTGTGCGGGGTGAGCAGCCCGGCGAGCCGGCGGGCCGACGGCCCGAAGTTCGACGCCTTCTCCGCCGGCATGCCGGCGCCCATCCACGGCGGGCCACCGCCGCGCCGGGCGTTGGCCATGCCGCGGGCGGCCTTGCCGGTCTCCGCGTCCTGCTTCGGCTTGCCGCCGGGGGCGGGTGTCGTGGTGGTCATGCGGCCGCCTCCGCGGACAGCTGCGACTCGACGATCTCGACGAACGTCGGGCACGTCTGCAGCAGCTCGTCGTGTGTCCCGCTCCCGACGACGATCCCGTCGTCCAGCACGAGGATCTGGTCGGCGTCGGCGATGGTCGACACCCGCTGGGCGACGATGACGACGGTCGCGTCGGCCGTGACCGGGCGCAACGCCGCGCGCAGCCTGGCGTCGGTGGTGAGGTCGAGCGCGGAGAAGGAGTCGTCGAAGAGGTATATCTCCGGTCTGCGGATCAGTGCCCGCGCGATGGCGAGGCGTTGCCGCTGGCCACCGGAGACGTTGGTGCCGCCCTGCGAGATGGGGGAGTCGAGCCCCTCGGGCATGGCGGACACGAAGTCCGCGGCCTGCGCGATCCGCAGCGCCTCCCACAGCTCGTCGTCGGTCGCGGCGGGGTTGCCGTAGCGCAGGTTGCTCGCCACGGTGCCGGTGAACAGGTAAGGCCGTTGCGGGACGATCCCGATGCGGCCCCACAGGTCCTCGGGTTCGAGCTCGCGGACGTCGACGCCGTCGACGCGCACGGCGCCACCGGTCGCGTCGAACAGCCGCGGGACCATCGAGATCAGCGTCGTCTTCCCGGCGCCGGTGCTGCCAATGATCGCGGTGGTGCGGCCGGGGAGCGCGGTGAAGGTGATGTCGCGCAGGACGGGCGCCGCGGCGCCGGGGTAGGCGAACGTCGCGTGGTCGAACTCGAGCACGCCCTCCCGGCCTGCGGGCGTGACCGGCGCGGCCGGCGGCGCGACCGACGACTCGGTGTCGAGCACCTCGGTGATCCGTTCCGCACAGACCGACGCGCGCGGGATCATGATCGCCATGAACGTCGCCATCATGACGGCCATGAGGATCTGCAGCAGGTAGGCCAGGAAGGCGGTCAGCGCGCCGATCTGCATCTCGCCGGTGTCGATGCGCCCGGCGCCGAACCACAGCACGGCGACGCTCGAGAGGTTCAGCACGAGCATCACGATCGGGAAGATCAACGCCTGCAGCCGCCCCGCGGCGATCGCGACGTCGGTGACGTCGGCGTTGGCGCGCCGGAACCGCTCGGTCTCGACCGGCTCGCGGACGAACGCGCGCACGACCCGGATACCCGTGATCTGCTCGCGCAGCACGCGGTTGACGGTGTCGATGCGGGTCTGCATCAGCCGGAATTTCGGGACCATCCGGACGATGACGAGCCCGATGGCGACGACCAGCACCGGCACGCACACGGCCATGAGCCAGGACAGCCCGATGTCCTCGTTGAGCGCCATGATCACACCGCCGACGCACATGATCGGGGCCGCGATCATCATGGTGCAGGACATCAGGACCAGCATCTGGACCTGCTGCACGTCGTTCGTGTTGCGGGTGATCAGCGAGGGCGCGCCGAAACGGTTGACCTCGCGGGCGGAGAACTCGCCGACGCGGTGGAAGACGGCGGTGCGCACGTCGCGGCCGAAGCCCATGGCGGTGCGCGAGCCGTACCAGACGGCGGCGATGGAGCAGGTGATCTGCACGAGCGTGACCAGCAGCATCCAGCCGCCGGTGCGGACGATGTAGCCGGTGTCGCCCAGCGCGATGCCCTTGTCGATGATGTCGGCGTTGAGGCTGGGCAGGTAGAGCGAGGCCATCGTGCCGACGAGCTGCAACAGCACGACCAGCGTCAACGGACGGGCGTAGGGGCGCAGGTGCGTGCGCAGGAGGCGGACGAGCATCTTCTCAGACCTCGATCGTTCGGGCGTGGTGGCTCGCGACCGGGGTGCCGGCCGGATCGGCGTCGGGGGTCGGGGACCCGGGGGTGGGGCTCGTCCGCGCGGCCATCCCGATGAGCAGGACGTCGACGATCGCCTCGGCGGTCATCGGCCGGCCCTCGCAGATGAGGGGGTGGGTGGCGGAGAACGTGAGCAGGCGCAGGGTGTGGGCGAACTCGGCGGGCGTGACGCGCAGGCTCTCGCCGTCGCCGGCCACGACGTCGGCGACCGCGGCGCGGAACGCCTCGTTCGCCTCGTCGCGGCGGTGCGCGTCCCAGCCTTCGGGAGGCCGCGGTGACCGGTGCAGGCCGAGCGCGCCGAGCAGGCCGAACGCGCCCCGCAGGCGCTCCTGGACGATCTCGACGACGGTGATCAGCCGCTCGCGCAGGGGCAGGCTCCGGTCGACGGTCGCGAGTGCGGCCATCGCGTCCCTGGGGTCGAACCCGCGCTCCAGGACGGCGCGCATCAGCGCGTCCTTGTCCGGGAAGACGCGGAAGATCGTCCCCTCGGCGACGCCCGCGGCCTCGGCGATCTGGCGGGTGCTGACCGACGGCCCGTCGCGCAGCACCAGCGGCAGCGTCGCCTCGACGATCGCCGCCCGGCGCTCGTCGGGCGGCATGCGGCTGGCCCGGCCCGTTCGCGTCCTCACGGCGCCGGACACTAACTGAGTGCGAACTCAGTAACAAACGAGTTCGCCGTCAGCGGAGTACCGGCTGGTCAGCCGCCCACGATCGCCAGGTGGCGGACTCCTGTTCGGCCGGTGTGCGAGAAGTTGTCGAGCTCGGCGAGTTCGACGTCGTCGAGGACCGGGAGCCGGTCGAGCAACCCGTCGACGTCGTGCGGCAGCAGCGACCGGCGTCCTTCCAGGCCGGTGAGGAACATGCTGACGCCTGCCGACCCGGCCCGCCCGAACGCCCGGTGCAGAGCCTCCACGCCGTCGGTGTCGAACCGGCGGATCTGTGCGAGATCGATGATCAGTGCGCCGGGACCCGCGGGCCGCGGGGTGTCCTCGACGAGCCGTTCGACGAGCCGCACCAGCCGACTGCCCGTGCGTCCCGACAGCTCGCCCGCAGCCCTGACGATGTGTCCCCGTCCCGACCGTTCGACGGCCAGTTGCATCGTGAACGTCGCGTGCATTCCTCCCCCGTCTCGGGTGGCCGCCCCCGTTGGTGGCCCCCGGGGCATCGTTGCCCGCTCGGGTGAACGCCTCGACGCTAGGAAATGAGCGGCGCACACACGAGGGTCGAAGGTCCCGCCGTCCGGTCCGGGGTCCGCCCTGGTCGCTGTGGCTCGCAGGGCGGCTCCCGGACCGCACGTCTCCGCGACCGGCTGCGCAGCACGGGCGAGAGGGTCACCCTCGCCCGCACCCCCCGGACGGCGCGGCCGGGTCGCGGAACCTCGTGCGGTGCCGCACGATTACCCAGACCGTACCCTGTGGACGTTCAGGGCCCGGAAGGGCGCTCCTGCAAGGCCCAGCCGTTGCCGTCGGGGTCGTCGAAGAAGCAGAACGAGTTCCACGGTCCGCCCTTGCCCGGAGCCCACGTGCCGTCCTCGCCGACGTGCCGGACCTCGGTGACGTCGACGCCCCGTTCCGCCAGCTGGGACCGCGCGGCCTCGACGTCCGACACCGAGATCTGCAGGCCCTTGACCGAACCCGGCTCGGTCGAGGCCAGACCCGTGCCGAACGTGACCGAGCACGCCGAGCCCGGCGGGGTGAGCTGCACGATGCGCATCGTGTCGCTGACCTGCCGGTCGACGTCGACGACGAACCCGACCTGCTCGGCGTAGAAGGCCAGGCTCCGGTCGACGTCGGCCACGGGCAGCACGACGACCTCCAGCTTCCAGTCCATCAGCGTCTCCTCGTCACACGGCCGCCCGGTGCGGTGCGGCGCACTGGGAAGAACGACGCAGTGTCCCCGAACTCATCGGTGCCGGGGGAGTGTCGCGGGCGGTGCCGGTCGGCGCGGCCGGACGAGGGGGTTCAGCGCGGGGTGAAGTCGGGGTCGCGACCGAGCTCGCCGAGCAACCGGTCCTGCAGGGGCGCGTCGTCGGGTACGGCCACCCGCGGCCCGAACACGACGATCCCCGGCCCGAAGGCATCGGGCGTCCGCATCTCCGCCGGCATCGCCACGGCCGTCGGCCACATCCGCTCGACCTCCGCGGGGTCGATCGTGTCGTCCTGGAAGGTGGCGCGGGCGAGGTCCCAGCCGTGCAGGACGAGGTCGGCGCTCACGACCTCGTCGACGTGCCGGGCGACCGTCGTCTGACCCATCGGGGTGCCGACGACGGTGCGTGCGACGGTCGGGTCGACCAGCACGGCCTCGACGTCGGCGCGGGCGGCGTGCACGGCGGCGAGCGGGTCCTCGTCGACCGTGGGTGCGGGGCTCAGGGCGCGCCCGACCGGTGTCAGCATCGCCTGGTGCATGTCGACGACGTGGCCGACCACGTCCCGCGCCGTCCACTCCGCGCACGGCGACTGGTTGCCCCACGCGGTCTCCGCGACCCCGGCGACGGTGGCGGCGAAGCGCTCCGACCGTCGGCGGAAGCGCCGGACGATGTCGTCGAGCGCGGCGTCGTCGAGCGCGGCGTCGTCGGGGGTGACGTTGTCGAGCGCGGCGTCGTCGGGGGTGACGTCGTCGAGCGCGGCGTCGTCGAGCCCGGCTACGTCGAGCGCGGATTCGTCGAGCCCGGCGTCGGGCGGCTTCTCCTCGCTCACGCGTCCCTCCGTTGGTCCGGATGCCGGGTGCCGACGGCATGCTGCCACCCCGGCGAGCCGGGCGGAACGACCTGCGGCCGCGACACCGGTGGGCGCCCCGATCCGGGGAGGAGCGCCTCGGGCACGATGAGCGGGTGGGGCGCGTTGGCCCTGCGAGGGCACGTTCGCGACGACCCGGGGGAGAGTGGGTGCGCAAGGGCACAGCGGTCCTGCTGGTGGTCGTGCTCGCGATCGCGGTGGGGATCGGCGTCGTCGTCTGGCGGGCGGTGAACAAGCCGAGGCCGGGGTGCGTCGTCTCCGGCGACCGCGACATCACGCTGTCGATCGAGCAGGCCGAGAATGCCGCGACGATCGCGGGCGTCGGGTACGCCGAGGGCCTGCCCGACCACGCGGTGACCGTCGCCATCGCGACGGCGCTGCAGGAGTCCCGGCTGCAGAACCTGCCCGACGGCGACCGCGACTCCGCAGGCCTGTTCCAGCAGCGCCCGAGCCAGGGCTGGGGAACGTACGCGCAGGTCACCGACCCCGTGTACGCGGCGACGGCGTTCTACCGGAAGCTGCGCGAACAGCCCGACTGGCAGGACATCAGCGTCACCCAGGCCGCGCAGGTGGTGCAGCGCTCGGCGGCACCGCAGGCCTACGCGCAGTGGGAGCCGCAGGCGCGTGCCATGGCGATGGCGCTGACGGGGGAGTCGCCCGCGGCGCTGCGCTGCCGGGACGTTCCGCTGACCGTCCCGGGCGCCGATGTCGCCACCGTCGCCGCGAACGAGCTGGGCACGACCAAGCTCTCCGGGCCGCAGCCGCAGCAGCGCGGCTGGGCCATCGCGTCGTGGCTGGTCGCGCACGCCGCCCGGCTCGGCCTGGACTCGGTGACCTACGACGGGCGCACCTGGACGGCCGACTCCGGGCAGTGGGAGACGACGGGTCCCGCCGACGGCACGCTGTCGCTGCAGCGCGCCACCAGCGCCGACCAGTAGCCGGCGCCTGTGGGCCGTGGCCGTCAGTCCGCCAGCCCGTGCCGGTAGGCGTAGTTGACGGCCTGGGCGCGGTCGCGCAGCCCGGCCTTCGCGAACAGGTGGTTCACGTGGGTCTTGATCGTCGCCTCGCCGACGACGAGCCGACGCGCGATCTCGCGGTTCGACAGCCCCTGCGCGATCAACGCCAGCACCTCGACCTCGCGCGGGGTGAGCCCGTCCGGCGGCTCGCCCCCTGCCGGCGCGGGCTGGGACGCGGCGACGAGCCGGGCCAGCGCGCCGGCGTCGATCGTGCCCTGGCCGTCGGCGGCCGAATGCAGCGCGCGGCCGATCGCGTCGGCGTCGGCGTCCTTGGACAGCCAGCCCGCGGCGCCGGCCCGCAGCGCGGCGACGATGGCGTCGTCGTCGACGTAGGTCGTCAGCACGACGACGGCCGTCCCGGGGTGGGCCGCGCGGACCCGGCGGGTCGCCTCGACGCCGTCGCAGCCGGGCATCCGCAGGTCGGTGAGCAGCACGTCCGGGCGGTGCCGGTCGACCAGCGCGACGGCCTCCTCGCCGTCGGCGGCGGCCCCGACCACGGTGATGCCCGGCAGCAGGCCGAGCAGGGTGGCGAGCCCGTCGCGGACGATGCGCTGGTCGTCGGCCAGCACGACGCGCAGCGCGCGGCCCGTCCCGTCGCCGCCCGTCACGCCGTCGTCGTGGCCGCTGCCGGAACCGTCAGGGTCACCCGCCATCCGTCCTCCGTCGGTCCCGCGTCGACGTGCGCGCCGATCAGCGCAGCGCGTTCGCCCATCCCGACCAGACCGTAGCCGCCCGGTGTCGAGGGTGCGGGCGGCGCACCGGCCCGGTCACGGACGTCGAGGACGACCGCATCGTCGTCCCGGGCGAGCCGGACCCGCACGGGCGCGTCCGGCGCGTGCTTGCGCGCGTTGGTCAACGCCTCCTGCGCGGTCCGCAGCACGGTCTCGCGGACCTCGGGCGGCAACAGCCCGACGTCCTCGGCGTCGAGCGTCGCGTCAGGATGTTCGGCCACGAGCGCCTGCAGCCCCTCGCGCAGGTCGACGGGCTCGGTGCGCAGCGCGTGCACGGCGCGCCGGGCCTCGGCGAGCCCCTCGACGGCGAGACGGTGCGCACGCTCGATCTGTTCCACGGTGTCGGCCGGCGACCCGTCGCGCTGCACCATCAGCTTCGCGCCCTGCAGCTGCACGGCCAGCGCCGAGAGCGAGTGCGCCAGCACGTCGTGGACGTCGCGGGCGATGCGGGCCCGCTCGGCGAGCGCGGCGGCGCGGGCGTGCTCCTCGTCGGCCCGCGCCTCCGAGGCCTGCGCGATCTCGCGGTCCTCGGCCCGGCGCCGCGCGGCGCGCTGGGCGGTCCCGATGAGCAGGACGCTCACCATCGACAGCACGACGACGCCGATCGAGAGCAGGCTCTCCCCGCGCATCGCGACCGCGAGCCCGGTGTCCGTCGCGACGAGCACCGCGAGCGCCCAGGGGAGCGACAGCCGGCTGCCCGCGGCGCCGACCGCGACGTAGCAGAACGTGATCGGGACCGACCAGTGCCCGATGTCGGCGACGAGCAGGACACCGCCCGCCGCGACGGCGACGATCCACGCCGGCCCCAGCCAGGGCGGCCACGCCGGCCGGGTCGCCATGGCGGTCCAACCGGCGATCGAGAGCAGGCAGCCGGTGACCGTCAGCACGGACAGCCCGAGGCGCGGCGGCCCGATGACCGCCGCGCCCAGGATGACGGGGAGCCATGCCAGCGAGCCGACCCGCCGGAACGGCCCCGGTCGCGGATCGAGGATCACCGTCCGAGTGTGGCCCGGCCGGTGCGCTCCGCGCGACGGCCGTCGCGCAGCGGCCGCCCGTCCTGCCGGATCCGCCGCCGCAGCACGATGCCCTGGACCGCGAGGCTCACGCCGAACGACAGCGCGACCGTCGACGTCGCGAGGGCCGCGGTGGCGGCGTCCACGTGGTGGGCGCCGATCTCGATGGCGACGCGGGTGGCGATCGAGATCGTCCACAGCGCCAGCGCGGGCACGCCGCCGCGCAGGTACAGGAAGCCCTCGCGGGTCTCGAGGCTGACGGCGCGGGCGCGCAGCCAGCCGAGGACGACGGTGAGGACCAGCTCCCCGCCGATGAGCGCGCCCCCCGCGGCGGTGATCGTCGGGTGTGCCTCCATGACGGCGTAGAGCCCGAGGACGATCAGCAGCAGCGGCAGCAGGGTGAGCTTCGTCCCGCTGGCGTACTGGCCCACGACCTGCCGGTACACGATCCAGCCGAGGACGAGGACCGCGATGAGGATCTGCTCGATGTTCACGACGTCGAGCCTGCTCGGTTCGGTCCCGCCGGACACCGGCCCACGGGTGGAGACCGGGTGGAGATCGGGTGGGCCCGGACCCGGTGCCGGGCCCACCCGTGGGCGGTTCGGCGGGATCAGCCGGGGAGGACCGCCGCCGACGAGCGGACGAGCGGCCCCGGCGGCCCGACGCCGAGGAGCCGGGACGTGAGCATCGAACGGATCTTCGCCGTCCTGCTGGCCGGCCTGCTCGGCTTCGGCGGCTTCGGTTCGCTGCCCGGGCTGTGCGGTCAGCCGGCCGGGGCCGGCGTGCAGACGGACACGGAATCCTGCACTCGGCGGCCGTCGGCAACATCAGCCCTGGGCCGAACGGCCTCTACCTCGTCGCGGTCGGCTACTTCGTCGGCGGGACGGCCGGCGGGCTCGTGGCGGCCGTCGCGCTGGCCGTCGCCGCCGGTCTGTTGCTGGGCTGACGGTGCGTTCTAGCGCCTGATCAGCGTCGTCACCCGCACCACCGACGGGCCCGCCGGTGTCGACCCGAAGCCGAACCGCACCGGCGGGTCGACCGGGGTGAGCGCCCCCTGGTCGACGCCGTCCCAGGCGACCGACGCCGCGACGATCCGGTGCATGTCGCGGGCGCAGTAGAACTCGTCGCGGTCACCAGTGGCGCTGCCCCGCGTCCGCACGCCGGGGAGCACCCTGCGGGCGACGACGTCGATCGCCGACACCCACGGGATCGACGTCGCGAGCGGGGTGGGGACGGCCGCGAGCAGCAGCCCGAGCGGGGGCCGCCCGCCGGTGCGGAACGTCGCAGCGAGCGGGCCCGCGCGGACGGTCCAGCGGGGGCCGTCGACGGTCGCCGCCACCGGGACGACCCGCACCTCGTCGAACGTGTACGTCGCCGCGACGAACTCGGCCACCGCCGGACCGGGCGCGAGGAGCAGCCGGTGCCCGTCGGGGCGTTCGGCCATCACGTCGGTGAACGCGCCCAGCGGCGACCGCCTCCAGCGCCCGACGACGACGCGCAGCCCCGCGGCCGTCCCGAGCCCCGCGATGTGGCCGTCGAACCGGTCGAGCGTGGTCGTGGTCCCGGTCATCGTTCCCCGTCCGCCATGCGCTCGACGCCGTCGAGCAGCAGCCGCAGCCCGAATTCCCATGCGGCGTCGGAGTACTCCTCGTCGAAACCGCCCTGCTCCCAGATGTGCGTCATCGCCGGGAACCGCTCGGGCGTGTAGTAGGTGCCCCAGAAGCTCTGCCGGGACTCCCAGTAGTCGTCCTGGGTCACCCCGGTCCGGGCCGAGACACTGGTGTCGGTCACCGCCGAGCGGGCCGCCCCGAAGACGTGCGCCTCGACGAGGCCCGCCACGCGGGCGACCGTCGTCGCGGGCAGCCCGGTGAGCAGGACGGCGCGGTAGAGGTCCTCCTGTGCGTCGAGCACGTGCGGGCCCAACGGCATGCGCCACAGGTTCGAGCGGATCAGCCACGGGTTGGCCTGGTACATCGCCCACGCCTCGCGGGCGTGGAACTCGACCTGCGCCCGCCACGGCAGGGTGCGGTCGGGCAGGGCGCGCCCGGCCCAGGCGCGGTCGATCATCAGCTCGAACAGCTCCTCCTTGCCCGGCACGTAGGTGTAGAGGCTCATCGCCCCGACCCCGAGGTGCTGTGCCACCTTGCGCATCGACAGCTCGTCGACGCCCTGCTGCGAGGCGACCTCGATCGCGCCCGAGACGACCTGGTCCAGCGTCAGTCGCTGGCGCGGGCCGCGGGCAGGTGGCGGGGGCGGGTCCCAGAGCAGCCGGATCATGGCGCGGCCCTCGGCCGTGCCCCACTCTGTGTCTGGTTCGTCCATTTCGCGAGCCTCTCTTCAGGCACTCACTTCGTACGGTGTACCGTATCGGCCGCTGACGCGGTACGCCGTACGGAGTTCGGAGGCCGGATGATCCACACCGAGTCGCTCGCCAGGACGTTCCGGGTGGGCAAGGAGACGGTCGAGGCCGTGCGCGGGATCGATCTCGACGTGGCCGAGGGGGAGCTGGTCGCCTTCCTCGGCCCGAACGGCGCGGGCAAGTCGACCACCCTGCGGATGCTCACCAGCCTGCTCCCGCCCACGTCCGGCAGCGCGACCGTCGCGGGGGTCGACGTCGTCGCGAACCCGGCGGAGGTCCGGCGGCGCATCGGCTACATCGGGCAGAAGGACGGCGCCGGCCACAACTACCGGGTCCGCGACGAGCTGCTCATGCAGGGCCGCTTCTACGGGATGAGCAGGGTCGAGGCGGCCGAGAGCGGCGAGGAGCTGCTGCGCACGCTCGACCTCGAGGCGTTGCGGATGCGCAAGGTCAGTTCGCTGTCGGGCGGCCAGAAGCGCAGGCTCGACATCGCGCTCGGCCTCATCCACGCACCCGGCCTGTTGTTCCTCGACGAGCCGTCCACCGGGATGGACCCGCAGAACCGGGCCAACCTGTGGGACCACATCATGCGCATCCGCGAGCAGCGCGGCACCACGATCGTGCTCACCACCCACTACCTCGACGAGGCCGACGCCATGGCCGAGCGGGTCGTCATCATCGACCACGGCCGGATCATCGCCGACGACACCGCCGAGACCCTCAAGGCCAAACAGGCGGGCGACCGGCTCACCGTCGTCGTCCGGCCCGACCAGGCCGCGGCCGCCCGGGCCCTGTTCGGGGCCGAGGGCAGCGACCTCGAGGAGCGCCCCGACGACGACGGGGTGGCCCTCTCCGTCCGCGTCGACGCCGCGTCGCACGCCATGCCCGGGGTCCTCGCCCGGCTGCGGGACGCGGGCCTCGACGTCGTCGCCGCGGCGGCGCGGCGTCCCACCCTCGACGACGTCTTCCTCAACCTCACCGGCCGCAGCCTGCGCGAAGGAGAGTCCTGATGGCGGTTCTCGCCCCGCCCGCATCGGTCCGCACCAGCGTGCTCACCGACATCGGGCACGTGTGGTGGCGCGAGACGCTCACCATCGTCCGTGACCCGTTCTCGCTGATCTTCTCGCTGCTGCAGCCGCTGGTCTTCCTGGGTCTGTTCGGGCCGCTGCTGGCCGGGCTCGCCGGCGACGGCGCGCTGTTCGGCGGGTCGTCGCTGCAGTGGTTCCTGCCCGGCGTCGTCGTCATGATCACGATGTTCGGCACGTCGATGACGGGCGCGAACCTGCAGTTCGAGATCATGACCGGGGCATTCGAGCGGATCCTGGCGACGCCGCTGTCGCGCGCGTCGCTGATGATCGGGCGCGCACTCAAGGAGCTGACCCCGCTCGTCGTGCAGGCCGCGATCATCACGCTGGTCGCGATCCCGTTCGGGTTCGTGCTCCACCCGCTGCACGTGGTCGTCGGGCTGCTGATCCTGGGGGTCTTCGGTGTCGGGGTCGGCGCACTGTCCTACGCGCTCGCGATCGCCGCCCGCAAGAGCGAGTGGATCTTCTGGGCGGTGCAGCAGGCGTTGCTGTTCCCGCTGCTGATCCTGTCCGGGATGATGCTGCCGCTGGAGACCGGACCGGGCTGGATGCAGGTCGTCTCCAGGTTCAACCCGCTCACCTACGTCGTCGACGCCGAGCGCGTCCTGTTCGCCGGCTCGTTCGACGACGTGCGGATCCTGTGGGGTCTGGTCGCGGCGCTGGTCACCGCGGCGATCGGCCTGTGGGTGGGCATCCGCTCGATCCGCAGGGCGACCATGTGAACCCTGTGAGCGACGCCCCACGGCGCCGACGCTGCGCGAGCCGCGACCGACGCCCTACAGCGCCAACGCTGCGCGAGACGCGACCGACGTGAGGCCGGCCCGCGCCGCGCGGGCCGTCGTCCAGCCGCGGGCGTCCCACTCCGGACCGGCCAGCGAGTCCGCGGCCAGCAGCACCTGGGCGAAGCGCACCCCGCGGAACCGGGCGACCGCGATGAACGCCGACGCCTCCATGTCGACGGTCAGGCAGCCCTCCTCGCGCCTGCGCCGGGCCCGGGCGGGCGTCTCGCGGTAGACGGCGTCGGTCGTCCAGGTCCGTCCGGTGACGTGCGGCAGGCCCGCGGCGTCGAGCGTCCGCTGCAGGACGGCCACCCCCCGTGGGTCGGCGTCGACGACCCGGCTCGGGCGCAGGTAGTGCGCGGAGGTGCCCTCGTCGCGCAGTGCGCTACCGACGACGACCGCGTGCCCCATGACCAGGTCCGGGACGAGCACCCCCGCTCCGCCGACGGCGACGATCCGGCGGGCGCCCATGGCGATGAGCTCCTCCAGTGTCATCGCCGCCAACGGCGCCCCGATCCCCGGATGGGCGACGGCGACGGGACGCCCGTCGATCTCGGTCTCCCACACCGTCGTCTCGCGTTCCGACGAGAGCCGCGTGATCCGGCGGGCGCCCGCATCGGCCAGGCCGGCCACGACCTCGGGGAAGAAGCAGAGCACGGCCGCCTCGGGGACCCGCGCCCTGCGGGCGAGCCGGGCGGGATCGAGGATGCCGGACTCGTCGAGGTCGTCCTCGTACAGCGGCGGCGGTTCGGGGAGGTCCACGCGTGGATCATGCCGACAGTCACCCGATCGTGTTCCACGTGGAACCGCCGCGGTCGTACGGTGGGTGCCCCGGCGGTCGCCGGGACGTCGAGCGAGGGGAGCCGACCGTGCCACAGCCCGCCGGAGCAGAGCTCGAGGCCGTCCGCGAGCGCCGCGCGCAACTGCGCGACAAGTACCTGCACCCCGCCGCCGAGCGCCCGGCGACCACGGTGCGCGGCGTCCACCACCTGGCGCTGATCTGCCGCGACGTCGAGGAGACGATCCGCTTCTACCAGGACACCCTCGGGTTCCCGCTGGTCGAGCTCGTGGAGAACCGCGACTACGCGGGATCGAGCCACTTCTTCTTCGACATCGGCAACGGCAACCTGCTCGGCTTCTTCGATTTCCCGGGCCACGACCATCCCGACTTCCACGAGACGATCGGCGCCGTGCAGCACCTCGCGCTGTCGACGTCGCCCGCGGAGTTCGACGTCGCGAAGGCCAAGCTCGACGCGGCCGGGATCGACTACCTCGGGCCGGACCGCGGCGTCGAGAACAGCCTCTACATCCGCGACCCCAACGGCGTCGGGATCGAGTTCTACCGCGAGGAGCTGGGCCGTTTCGAGGGCGAGCCGCTCCTGTAGCGGGGACCGGGGGCTGCCCCCACCGACCCTTTCGCACCGTCCGTGGCACTCTGGACCGGGGCCCACCGGGCCCGCCGAGCGCACGCGTCGACGGGGTGAGAGTGGACATGAACGGTGGCTACGAGGGCCCGACGCGTCCCGTCGGTCGCGGCGGCCCCCCGCCACCTCCGCCTCCGTCGCGCCCTCGTCGCGGCCCCGGTCCGGGCTGGGGGCAGCCGCAGCGACCGCGCCAGGCCGTGCCCCCTCCGCCGGGGCGCCGGCCATCGACGCGAGTGCTGCCCACCACCCCGGCAGGCGACCGCCCGCCGGTCCGGCTCGACCCGGCACGGCGCCCGCCGCCGCCCGCGGCCGCCGCGCGCCCGAAGCGCCGCGGCCGGTGGCGTCGCCGCATCCTCGCGGTCGTCGCCGTGCTGCTCCTGCTGCTCATCGGGTTCGGCGTCTACCTCGACGTCAACCTCCAGCGCACCGACGCCCTGCCCGCCGACAGCGCCGCGACGTCGGAGGGCACGAACTGGCTGATCGTCGGCTCGGACAGCCGGGCGGGACTCACCAGCGAGCAGGAGCAGGAGCTCGCGACGGGCGGTGACGTCGGCCAGCGCACCGACACGATCATGCTGCTGCACGACGGTGCCTCCGGCCCCGTGCTCGTGAGCATCCCGCGCGACTCCTACGTCCCGATCGCGGGCCACGGCTCGGCGAAGATCAACGCGTCGTACTCGTTCGGCGGGGCGCGGCTGCTGGTGCAGACCGTCGAGGCGGCCACCGGCCTGCACATCGACCACTACGCCGAGATCGGCTTCGGCGGCTTCGTCGGCGCGGTCGACGCGGTGGGCGGGGTGGACATGTGCATCCCGGAGGCGATCAAGGACCCGAAGGCGGGCCTGGACATCAAGGCCGGGTGCCAGGAGCTCGACGGCGGCACCGCGCTGGGCTACGTCCGGACCCGTGCGACGCCCGGCTCCGACTTCGATCGCGTCGCTCGTCAGCGCGCGTTCCTCTCGGCCCTGATCAGCAAGGCCACCAGCCCGGCGACCCTGGTCAACCCGTTCCGGGTCGTCCCGCTGGGCAGCGCCGTGACCGGCGCGATCACCGTCGACGACTCCGACCACATCTGGAACCTGGCGAGCCTGGGCTTCGCGATGCGCGGGGTCTCGGGCGGCAGCGGTGTCGCGACGACCGTCCCCGTCGGCAGCACGCCGACCATCGGCGGCGAGTCCGTCGTGCGCTGGGACAAGACCCGGGCGCAGGCGTTGTTCGGCGCGCTCGCCAAGGACCAGGCGCCGCCGAAGTCCGCGCTGGGACCCTGAGGCCGCAGGGGACCGACCCGCGACGGACGGTCGTCGTCAGGCGGGCTTGCGCGTCCGCCTGCGCGGCGCGGTCTCCTCGGCGGCCGTGTCGTCCCCGGCGGCCTTGCCCTTCTTCGTCGACCGGCGGGCGCGGGTCTTGGGCTTCTCCTCTTCCTCGGGCCCGGCCTTCTCCGGGGCCTTCTCCGGGGCCTTCTCCGGGGCCTTCTCCGGGGCCTTCTCCGGGGCCGGCGTCTCGTCGCTGCCCGCGGCGGTGTCGGCCTTCTTCGCCGGCCCGCCCCTGGCCGCCTCGACGCTGCGCTGCAGGGCCGTGAGCAGGTCGGTCATGCTGTCGCCGTC
This sequence comes from Pseudonocardia sp. D17, assembly GCF_036984265.1. Lineage (NCBI taxonomy): Bacteria > Bacillati > Actinomycetota > Actinomycetes > Pseudonocardiales > Pseudonocardiaceae > Pseudonocardia > Pseudonocardia sp. D17. The sequence continues at coordinate 54,613 of NZ_BPRG01000241.1, forward strand.
GTCGGCCGGCTTCTCCTCGACCGGCGCGGGCCGGGTGTCGCCGGTGGTCCGCTTGCGGTCGATCATCTCCGCGACGGCGTCGCGGTACTCGTCGGTGAAGTCCGACGGTTCGAAGTCGGCACCGAGGCTCTCGACGAGCGAGGCCGCCATCTGCAGCTCCTGGGGCCGCAGCTCGACGTCGGCGTCGAGGATGTCGAACTCCGGCTCGCGGACCTCGTCGGGCCACAGCATCGTCTGCAGGACGATCGCCTTGCCCCGCACGCGCAGCAGCGCCAGCGTCTCGCGCTGCCGCAGCGCCACCTTGACCACCGCCATCCGGTCGGTGTCGGTGAGCGCCTCGCGCAGCAGCGCGTAGGGCTTGGCGGCCTTGGTTTCCGGCTCCAGGTAGTAGCTCTTGTCGAACAGCAGCGGGTCGATCTGGTCGGACGGCACGAACTCGATGACGTCGATCTCGTGCCCGGTGGCCACCGGCAGCGAGTCGAGGTCGGACTCGTCGAGCGTGATCAGCTCGCCGTCCTCGGTCTCGTAGCCCTTGACGATGTCGGCGTACTCGACCTCCTCGCCGTCGATCGAGCAGGTCCGCTTGTAGCGGATCCGACCACCGTCGGTGGCGTGCACCTGGTGGAACCGGATGTCGTGGTTGGTCGTCGCGGAGTACAGCTTCACCGGCACGCTGACCAGCCCGAACGAAACCGCTCCGCTCCACATCGCACGCATGGCGTACCTGTACCCAGCCTTCCCCGTCGGCCGTCCGGCACGCCTGGAACCGACCCGAACAGCGCAGCGTGACGACATCTGGTGACAGCATGACGGTGTGCAGCCCATGCTCGCCACCCCCGGCGCGCTCCCGACCGGCCCCGGATGGGTCTACGAGGTCAAGTGGGACGGCATGCGGCTGCTCGCCGACGTCCGCGACGGGCTCGTCCGGCTGCTCACCCGGGGCGGGCGCGACGTGGCGGGCAGCTTCCCTGAGCTCGCCCGGCTCGACGCCGTCGCCCCGGACCTGCTGCTCGACGGCGAGGTCGTCCTGCTCGACCGCGGCGTCCCCAGCTTCACCGCGCTCACCGAGCGCATCCACGGCGCCGTCAGCCCTGCGCGGGCGGCAGCCCGGCCGGTCACCTTCATGGTGTCCGACGTGCTGCGCCTCTACGGCGTCGACCTCACCGCGCGGCCGCTGGAGGAGCGCCGCGGCACGTTGGAACGCCTGGACCTGACGCGCGTGCCCGCCGTCTCGCTCTCGCCGTCCTACACCGACGGCAGCGCGCTGCTCGCCGCGACGGCGCAGCGGGGGATGGAGGGGATCGTCGCGAAACGGGCCGACAGCCCCTACACACCGGGACGGCGTACGGCCTGGATCGAGGTGACCCACCGGCTCACCCGGACGTGCGTCGTCGGCGGCTGGCGCCCGGAACGCTCGAACCCGACGCGGATCGCGGCGCTGCTGGTCGGCGTGCCCGGGCGCGACGGCCTGCGATTCGCGGGCCGGGTCACCGCGGGGCTGGCGGGCGACGCGGTGCAGCGCATCCTGCACGGCGCCCTCGACGGCCTGACGACGGTCGCGCCCCCGTTCGACGAGCCCCTTCTCCGTGTCGACGGGGCGGGCGCGCGGTGGTGCGAGCCGCTCGTCGTCGCCGAGGTCGCGCACGCGGGAACCGAGGGCGGTCGGCTGGTGCGGCCGGAGTTCCGGGGGCTGCGCGACGATCTCGACCCCGCCGACGTCGACCCCTTCCCGGCGCCCGCCGGCTGACAGTGGCACCCGGTGCTGTCACCCGGGCAGGGTGCGCGCCAGGATGGTGCCCCGACAGCTCGAGAAGGGGGCACACATGGATTTCGACGCGCTCAAGGGCAAGGCCGAGGAGCTGCTCAACGAGCACGGCGACAAGATCGAGGCGGGCGTCGAGAAGCTGGGCGACGTCGTCAAGGACAAGTACGGGCACGCGGAGCAGGTCGACACCGTCGTCGACAAGATCAAGGACTTCGTCCCCGATCAACCGCCCGCTCCCGGGCAGTGACCTGCCGTGATCGTGCGGTGAACGCCGCTCCTGCCCGGTTCCCCTGGGCAGGAGCGGATGCTCGCAACCGGCTACCGTGTGGCCGATGAGCGAGCCTTGGCGAGCGAAGGGTCGGCACTGTGCTTGCGCGCAGCGCCGGCCGAGCCCCGGCGAGGGAGAGCGATGAGCGAGCCTTGGCGAGCGAAGGGTCGGCACAGTGCTTGCGCGCAGCGCCGACCGAGCCCCGGCGAGGGAGAGCGATGAGCGAGCCTTGGCGAGCGAAGGGTCGGCACTGTGCTTGCGCGCAGCGCCGACCGAGCCCCGGCGAGGGAGAGCGATGAGCGGCATGGTGACGTGGCAGGCGGAGGACGAGGTCGGCCTGGAGGGCGCCCGGGTCCTCATCGGACCCACGGGCTTCCGCGCGCTCGGCCGGGTCGTGCGGACCGGCCCCCACGGCGAGCTCACGGCGTCTTACCGGCTCACGCTCAACGAGGACCACTCCGTCGAGCGCCTGTCGGTGACGGCGGCGACCGCCGAGCGCGAGCGGCACCTGACGATGAACCGCACCGAGGACGGCTTCTGGCTGCTCGACGACGGCTCCGGCAGCACGCGGTCGGACTACGACGGCGCGATCGACGTCGACCTCGAGCGCAGCCCGCTGTTCAACACGCTCCCGATCCGCAGGCTGGGCCTGCACACCGAGCACGGTGACCACGTGATCCCCGTGCTGTTCGTGTCGTTGCCGACGCTCTCGGTCGAGCTGGTCGACCAGCACTATCGCACGGTGTCCGTCGTGGACGGTGACGCTCCCGCGGTGGTCAACTTCAGCTCCGGCGAGTTCAGCGCCGACCTCACCGTCGACGCCGACGGGATCGTCGACCACTACCCGGGGCTGGCCCGCCGGGTCAGGGCGATCGAACCGGTGGCCTGACCCTTCGGTCAGTCGTCCCGGTCGGTCAGTCGTTCCAGCCCACGAGGACCTCGCCGCGCCGGCCCAGCTCCCGCAGCTCCGCGAGGACCCCCGGTCGCAGCGACACCCGCTGGGTGAGCGGGTCGCGCGTCGCCGCCCAGCGCTGCCGCGCGAGGTAGCCGGCCTGCACGGTGGCCGCGAGGCCCCCGGTCGACGCGAGCGCCCCGCGCATCGCCCCGAGCCGGCCCAGTGCCTCGTCGACCGCCGCGAGCAGCGCGTCCCGGTTCCCCTCGCACATCGCCAGCACCAGCTCGGGGCGCGTCCCCGCGACGCGGGTGCCGTCGGCGAAGGAGCCGGCCGACAGCGCGAGCGGCAGGTCGTCGTCGGGCTCGCCGGCGCCGACCGCGGCGAGCACCGCGGCCAGCAGGTGGGGCAGGTGGCTGATCCGGGCGACGGCCAGGTCGTGCTCGTCGGCGGCCGCGGGCACGACGTGCGACCCGCACGCCCAGGCCAGCTCCGCGACGTCGGCCCAGACCTCGAGGTCGAGCCCGTCGTCGGCCATCACGACCCACGCCGCGCCGGTGAAGAGCCCGGCACTCGCGGCCGTCCAGCCCGACTCGGCGGTCCCGGCCATCGGATGGCCGCCGACGTAGCGGGCCCGCGGGGCGTACCGCGCGACGTCGTCGGCGACCGCGACCTTCACGCTGACCGCGTCGGTCAGCCGCACGGTCGGGGCGACGGCGTCGACGCGACGCAACACCTCGGGCAGGACCGGCAACGGTGTCGCCAGCACGACGAGCGCATCGGCCTGCGCGGCCCGGCGCAGGGCCGCGTCGAGGTCGGTGGTGACGTCGAAGCCGTCGGCACGGGCCTGCTCGGCCGTGCCCTCCGACGCGCTCGTGCCCCACGCGGTCCGGCCGGCCTTGTCGGCGGCCCGGAGCAGCGACCCGCCGATCAGGCCCGTTCCGACGACGCACAGTGCGCGCTCACCCATGCGGCGGAACGGTACGCGGGGGCGGGTCGCCGCCCGCGCCCGGCTCAGGACCGCTCGATCGCCGCCGCCACCCGCAGCACGCCGCGCTCCTCCAGCCGCACCCCGGCGATCTGCACGCCGACGGGCAGCTCGCCCTGGTCGACCCGGCCGGGCACCGACACCGCGGGCCAGCCCGTCAGGTTGAACGGCAGCGTCAGCGCGAGCAGGGCCGGGCGGACCGTCACGTCGCGACCGCCGACCTCCACCGACTCCGCGCCGATCGGGGTGGCGCGCACCCGCGTCGTCGGCAGTACGAGCGCGTCGATGCCGTCGCAGGCCGTCCGGATCTCCGCGGTCAGCCGGACGCGGGCCCGCTGCGCGTCGATGTACTCGGTCGCGGTGAGGTTCGCGTTCGGCTCGAGGCGCTCGAGCGTCGCCGGCTGGTAGTCCGCGCGGCGGGCGGCGAGCAGGTCCCGGTGGGTCGCGTACGCCTCGGCGTTGACGGTCGTGAAGTACAGCGGGGCGAGCTCGTCGATCGCGGGGATCTCGATCTCGGTGATCTGCGCACCGGCCTTCTCCAGCCGCGCGACGGCGTCGCGGGTCGTCTCGACGATCACCGGGTCCGCGGCCTCCCAGTAGGGGCCGGTGGGCACGCCGATCCGCACGCCCGAGACCCCCGGCTGCTGGATGCCGCCACCGGTGCCGTCGGGCCGGGCGAGGACGTCCCACACGACGCTCGCGCCGTGCACGTCGGCGGTCAGCACCCCGACGTGGTCGCACGTGTCCGACAGCGGGAAGACGCGCTCGGTCGAGAGCCGCCCGCGCGTCGGCTTGAGCCCGACGACCCCGCACAGCGCCGCCGGGACGCGCACGCTCGCGCCCGTGTCGGTGCCCAGCGTCAGCGCGAGGTGCCCGGCCGCGACGGCCGCCGCCGATCCCGACGACGAGCCGCCGGTGATCCGCGTCGGGTCGTGCGGGTTGCGGGCGGGACCGGAGACCGAGACGTCGCCGGTGGGCCCGTAGGCGAACTCGTGGGTGTGCAGCTTCCCGACGACGACCGCGCCCGCCTCCCGCAGCCGCGCCACGACCGGGTTGTCGGCCTCCGCGGGGGCGGCGTCGGCGAGGACCGCCGAGCCGCAGCGTGTCGGCAGGCCCTCGACGTCGATGATGTCCTTCACCCCGACCGCGACCCCGTGCAACGGCCCGCGCCACTCGCCGCGGCCCAGCTCCTCGGTGCGGGCGGCGGCGTCGGCGAGCGCGCGCTCCTCGTCGAGCGTGACGACCGCGTTCGTCGTGTCGCCGCGCAGCCGGTCGAGGACGTCGCGGACGTGCTCGGTGGGGGAGAGCTCGCCGGAGCGCAGGTCGAGGGACAGGTCGCGGATCGAGAACGTCACGGGCCAAGCTTGCCTCCCCGCCGGGAGGCCGCCGCGCGCCGGGGGGTCAGCTCGCCGCCAGCGCCTCGAGTGCCAGGCCCGCGTACAGCGCGACGCCCGTGGGCATCGCGGATTCGTCGAAGACGACCCGGTTGGAGTGGTTCGACGGTGCCGTCGCGAGATCGACCCCGGGCGGGCACGCCCCCAGGAACGCGAGCGCCCCCGGGACCTCGCGCAGGACGTAGGAGAAGTCCTCCGCGCCCATGATCGGGTCGGGCATCTCGACGGCGCGTCGGCTTCCGAGCAGCCGGCCCGCCAGATCCGTGACCTGCGCGGCCGCCTGCCGGTCGTTCGCGGTCACCGGGTAGCCCGAACTGATCCGCACGTCGGCCTCGCAGCCGTGGGCCAGCGCGGTGTGCCGGCACACGCGCTGGATCTCGTCGTGCAGCAGCCGGCGGACCGGCTCGGCCATCGTCCGCAGGGTGCCCTCCATCTCGGCGGACTCGGGGATGACGTTGTTCGTGGTCCCCGCGGTGATCCGGGCGATGGTGAGCACGGCCGCCTGGTGGGCGTCGACACGGCGGGTCAGCATGGTCTGCAGCGCACCGACCATGGCCGCGGCGGCGGGGACCGGGTCGACCGCGTCGTGCGGGGCCGAGGCATGGCCGCCGCGGCCCGTCACCGTCACGGTCACGGTGTCGGCGGCGGCCATGATCGGGCCGGGTCGGGTGTGCACCTCGCCGCTGGGCAACGTCGCGCTGACGTGCAGGGCGTAGGCGGCCTCCGGCATGCCCGCGGGGCCACCCGGACCGAGCAGACCCTCGTCGATCATGTGACGGGCGCCGTGGAAGCCCTCCTCGCCCGGCTGGAACATCAGCAGCACCCGCCCCGCCAGGTCCTCGCGCGACTCCGCCAGCAGCCGGGCCGCCGAGGCCAGCATCGCGACGTGCGCGTCGTGCCCGCATGCGTGCATCGCGCCGTCGACCGTCGAGGTGAACTCGACGCCGGTGTCCTCGTGCAGCGGCAGGGCGTCCATGTCGGCCCGCAGCAGCACCGTCGGGCCCGGCCGGGCGCCGTCGAGGACGGCGACGACCGAACTCACCTCGCGCCCGAGGTGGATGCGGACCGGGAGGTCGGCGAGGGCGCCGAGCACGGCGTCCTGCGTGCCCGGCAGGTGCAGCCCGATCTCCGGGTGGCGGTGCACCGCTCGGCGCAGTGCGACGGTCCGCGGCTGCAGGGCGCGCGCACGGCGGTGGAGGTCGTCGAGACGCGCGTCGGCCGGGGACATGCGGTGATCCTCGCACTGCTCGGCCGCACTGCCACCGGGTGACAGGAGAGCGAAGTTGCGGCTGTGACGTGGACCATAAGACGTCACAGGCTTACGGTAGTGCCATGGCGGTGCAGAGCGTCCAGGCGCGCGACGACACGCGTGACCAGGCCCTGCCCGGGTACGCGGTCGCCGCGATCCGGGAGGAGGGCCGTTGGCGGTGCATATCGTTGGACGTGGCCGCCCTGCACGATCTCGACGCCGCCATCACCGAGCTGCGCGCCCTGCGTTCCACCGGCGCGGTCGTCGGGCTGCTCGACGTCGACGACGAGTTCTTCGTGCTGCTGCGCCCGGTGCCCGGCGGGGTGTCGCTCCTCGTGTCCGACGCCGTGGCCGCGCTCGACTACGACGTCGCCGCCGACGTGCTCGACCTGTTGCGCGTCGAGCTGCCGTCCGACGGTGAGGACGCGTTGTGGCCCGAGGGCGACCTCGCGATCCTGGCCGACCTGGGGCTGCCGGCCGAGGAGCTCGAGGTGCTGGTCAACGAGCTCGAGCTCTATCCCGACGAGCAGCTCGCCGCGATCGGCCGCCGCTGCGGTTTCGCCGACGCGCTCGCCGCGGTCGTCGACGCGCGCTGAACGCCGCCGGGCATGCTCGTGGCGTGATCCCCGGACCCGACGACGAGCGGCTCGTCCGGCGCGCGATCGACGTCGCCCGTGGCGCGCTCGGCACCGGTGACGTGCCGATCGGCGCCGTGGTCGTCGACGCGTCGGGCGCGGAGGTCGCCACCGCCTGCAACGCCCGTGAAGCGCTGGGCGATCCCACCGCCCACGCCGAGATCCTCGCGCTGCGCGCCGCCGCGGCCGTGCTCGGGGAGTGGCGGCTCACCGGCTGCACGCTCGTCGTGACGCTGGAGCCGTGCACGATGTGCGCCGGCGCGATCTGGCTGGCCCGGGTGCCGCGGGTGGTGTTCGGGGCCTGGGAGCCGCGGACCGGCGCCGCCGGATCGCTGTGGGACGTCCTGCGCGACCGCAGGCTCAACCATCGCCCCGAGGTCGTCGGCGGGGTGCTGGCCGACGAGTGCGCCGCGCTCCTGGAGGACTTCTTCGGCGAGCTCCGCTGAGGCCCGGCGCCTCGGCTGCCGAGGCTAGGGTCGTCCGGTGCCGGAGCCTCGTGTGCAACGTGTGGCCGCCTACGTCGTCTGCGTCGAGGACGGCCGGGTCCTGCTCACCCGGCTGACGCCCGCGCTCGGCTCGCGCTGGACGCTCCCCGGTGGCGGCGTGGAGCACGGCGAGGACCCCCTCGACACCGCCGTCCGTGAGGCGGCCGAGGAGACCGGGCTCGACGTCCGGGTCGACGACCTGCTCACCGTCGACTCCCTCCACGTCGTCCGCGACCACACCGGCGCGGAGATCGACCACCACGCGATCCGGATCATCTACTCGGGCACGGTCGTCGGCGGGACGCTGCGCGACGAGGTCGACGGCTCCAGCGACGCCGCGGCGTGGGTCCCCGTCGCCGCCGTGAGCGGGTTGGCACAGGTCAGTCTCGTCAAGATCGGGTTGGCGGCGTGGCGGGCGGCGCAGCGGCCCCTCCCCGGCGCCGGGGTCGTGGAGGGCGCCGGGTAAGCTCGTCGGCGGTAGCGTGTCCGAGCGGCCGAAGGAGCACGCCTCGAAAGCGTGTGAGGGTTCACGCCCTCCGTGGGTTCAAATCCCACCGCTACCGCCAGCCTGAACAGGCGAAACGCCGGGCCTCCCGATCAGGGAGCGCCCGGCGTTCGTCGTCTCGGGCGCCGGTCACGACACCAGCTTCAGCCCCACGACACCCCCGACGATCGCGGCCAGGCAGACGAAGCGGACGAGCGTCGCCGGCTCGCCGAGGACGACCATCCCGTAGAGCGCCGTCCCGACCGCGCCGATCCCGACCCAGACGACATACGCGGTCCCGACCGGCAGCGTCCGCAGCGACCACGCCAGCCCGACCATGCTCGCGACCAGCGCGACGCCGAACACGACCGACGGCAGTGGCCGGTTGAAGCCCTCCGACCGGGACAGGGCGCTCGCCCACACCGTCTCGAGGATCCCCGACAACACCAGCACGATCCATGCCATGGCACGCCTCCGTGGGCGTCGTCTTGTCGTGCCGGGTACGACGCACTCGTCCGGGGCGGCCGCGGCGGCGGCTCCACGGCCAGGCTACCGGTCTCCCGACATCTGGACGGTGGCGTCGCGCACCCGCCGTAATGTACGGTCATTCCGTCGCTGGCAGGTGGGGAGGCGCCATGTCGCAAAGGACGCTCCGCGTGGTCCGTGACGTGGCCGACGACCAGGCCGGTGACCTGGCCTGTGACACGGCCGGCGTCGTGTCGTCCGGCCTGCCCACCGTCCCGGCCGCCCAGGTCGTGCGGGCGCAGGGCACCGGCGCGTTCGTGCTCGACGTCCGCGACCACCGGCAGTTCGCCGTCGGGCACCTGCCCGGGTCGGTCAACGTCGGACTGGACGACCCCGCGTTCGTCGACGTCTGTGCGGGCCTGCTGGCCCCGGGCGTCGAGATCGTCGTCGTCGGCCCGGTCGGGCCGGCGGAGCGGGCGGCGGAGCTCCTGCGCGCCGAGGGGCTCGGGCCGGTCGTCGGTCGGCTGGCCGATCCCGGCGCCGCGTCCGTGTCGCGCCGGACGTGCGTCGCGGGGACCGGCACATCCACGGAGCCGGGCACCGTCGTGGAGTCGGGCACCGTCTCGCGGCCCGGCGCGGACGGCGGCTGCGGGCAGGTCGTCGACGTGCGGGAGTGCGGCGGCCCGTCGCCGCGTGGCGCGCTGCGCATCCCGCTCGACGAGCTGCTCGGCCGGCTGGTCGAGCTGCGGCCCGATGCGACCGTCACGGTGCTCGACGACGACGGACGTCGTTCCTCGACCGCCGCGTCGCTCCTGCGCGCCTGCGGTTTCGCCGACGTCGTCGAGATGCTCGCCGGTGCGCCCGCCGTGCGCCCACGGCTGCGTCTGCTCGCGAGCGCGTGATCGCCGGCGTCTGATCGTCGGCGGGTGATCCTCGCTGCGTGATCGACAGGGCCTGATCGTGCCCTCATTTCACCATCTGCCGTGCCTGTGAGACAGATCCCACGGTCGGCCATGGTCCAGAACGGACGCCTCTGGCACCGTAATTGCTTGCGGTTTACTAAATAATCTTGCCCGGCGATCCCGGGCCATACGGACGGTGACGTGACCACGCACTCGGAACCAGAAGCGACACCCGACGCGGCGCCGGGCGTGACCCGATCCGGCGCGGCACTGCTCTCCCACCGACAGGTCCGGCGCATCCTGCCGGCCGCGGTGATGTTCACCTGGCTCGGCCCGTTCTCGATGGACGCCTACAGCCCGGCGTTCCCCGCCATCCAGTCGGAGTTCGCGACCTCCGACGGCATGGTCCAGGCAACCCTCGCGACGACGTTGATCGGCCTGTCGGTCGGGCAGCTGATCGTGGGCCCGCTGAGCGACCGCTTCGGCCGCCGCCGACCGTTGACGATCGGGCTGGCGGGCTACGTCGTCGCGTCGGTGCTGTGCTCGTTCGCCTGGTCGATCGAGGTCCTGATCGGCGCGCGGCTGCTGCAGGGCTTCAGCGCCGCCGCGGGCATCGCCGTCGCCCGCGCCGTCGCGCGCGACGTCCACTCGGGTGCGACGCTCGCCCGGTTCTACTCGCTGCTCGCGGCATCGACGGCGTTGGCGCCCATGATCGCTCCGATCCTGGGGGCCGGCCTTCTCGAGCTGGGCCTGTCCTGGCGGTTCATCTTCGGTCTGACGTTGGCGCTGGGCGTCGTGGGTCTGGGCCTGGTGGTGTTCGTCCTGCCCGAGACCCATCCCGACCGGATCGGCGGACGGACGCCGCCGACCCCCGCCGAGCGGGCCCGGCGCAAGGCCGACGGTGAGTCGCACCTGGGTCTCTGGTCGCTGCTGCGTCGCAGGCACGTGTTCGTCAGCGCGCTCGTCCTCGGCTCCGTCGGCGCCGCGATGATCGCGCAGCTCGCCGGGCTCTCGTTCTACCTGCAGACCGAGCGCGGCCTCGGTCCGGGTGCCTACAGCGCGATCTTCGCCGTCAACGCGGCAGGCCTCGTGCTGGCCAACAACGTCAACCGGCTGCTGCTGCGACGGTTCACCGCCCAGCGGCTGCTGTCGGTCGCGACGCCGGTGATGCTGCTCGCCGCGCTCACGTTCGCGGCGCTGTTGCGCGCGGGCGCGCCGCTGCCGGTCGCGCTGCCCGCGCTGTTCGCCTTCATGAGCTGCTGGGGCTTCGTGATGCCCAACGCCGTGTCGGTCGGGATGGCGGTCGAGCGGCACGCCGCCGGGCGGGCGTCGGCGATCCTGGGGGTGGCGCAGTTCGGCTTCTCGGCGTTCGTGGCGCCGGTGGTCGGCATCCTGCCGGCGGTCCTCGGGGTGCCGTCGATGGCCGTGGTCATGGTCATCTGCCTCGCGGTCGCCGTCACGGTCCAGCTGGTGTCGCGGGCGCGGCTGCCGCGCCGGCCGAGGGAGGTTCCGGTCGTACCGCAGGAGCTCGCCGACTCCGCAGCGCAACCGACCTGTCGCGCTGCGGGCTGATCGTGGCGGACGCCCACTGAGTTCTTACCCGGAGTTCTTACCCTCTGTTGACCCTGCTCGTCGAAACTCTCCGTAGCCTCGGGGAGGGCCGAACGGGAAGGAGCGGGACGAGGTGAACGGACGGGCGGCACGCGTCGTGACCGTGGGCTTCGCCGTCGTCGTCTGGTCGATCACCCACGCGCTCACCCACGAGGCCATGAGCCGCGCCCATGAGGAGACGGGCGGAGCCGTCCCGGGTGCATCCGTCGGACGGCTCGCGCTCGGCGCGGCCGCACTGGTGCTGGTCTCGGGCATCGCCGCCGCGATGGCCGGACGTCCCGCCGACCTCCGCCGGCGGCGTCGGCCGCGCGCCGGCGGTTCGCTCGCCGGACCGGCCGCGTTCGTGGGCGCCGAGGCGGTCACCCACATCGGTGCCGGCCATGCTGCTCCGCCGATCGCGCTGCTGGTCGCGGCGCTCGTCGTGCACGCGGTCGTCGGCACGGTGTGCCATCAGCTCTGGTCGACGGGCCGGGCCGAGCGGGTCCTCGCGCTGCTGACGTTCCGGCCGGGGGAGCGCCCCGCCGGAGCCGGCGACCCGACGGACGCCGACCGCAGCTGGGCCACGGGCGTCAGCCGGTGGTGGGTGTCGAGCAGGGGACCGCCCCGGGACACGACCGTCCCGAGCCCCACCACCACCCTCGCGCCGCTGCCGGCCTGACCCGACACGGGCCCACCGGCCTGTCGTGCGCGTCTCCGTCGAGAGGCCTTTCGTGCTGCTCACCAACGCCCGCTCCCGCCCGCTGCTGAAGGCGATCCGCCACAAGCTGTGGAGCGCAGTCCAGAACGTCGAGCGTCCCGCCGAGTCCGGCGTGCACATCGACCCCGCCGAGGTCCCGCCCGTCGACATGTCCACGCGCAGCCGCTGGCACCGCGAGGCCGTCGCCAGCCCCGAGATGGCCGCGTTCCACGAGGTGCTGCGCGTCGACGGCCGCAGTGTCCGCGAGTCCGTGCTCGACGACCTCGCCACCTTCTACGAGACGACGCCCGAGGAGGCCCGGCGTCGCTGCCTGCACTGGGAGCAGATCAGCGTGCAGGAATGGGCCGAGGCCGGCGGCGACGAGGGCGACCGCGGCCGCGTCGAGTTCTACCGGACGACCCGCTCCTGGTCCTACGACCTGATGTGGTGGGCGTACCTGCAGTCCGAGGGGCACGCCGACCCGTCGAACGTCGTCGCGGTGCGGTTCCTCCAGGAGTGGGCGCCCGGGCGGCGGCACCTCGACTTCGGGTCCGGTGTCGGCGTCACCACACAGCTGTTCGCGGCGCTCGGCTGGGACTCGACCATGGCCGACCTGTCGTCGACGCTGCTCGACTTCGCCCGCTTCCGGATCGAACGCCGCGGCGGCCACCCCACCGCGATCGACCTGCTCGACCAGACGCTGCCCGCGGGCGGCTACGACGCGATCACCGCGATCGACACCCTCGCGCACGTCCCGGACATCAACGAGACGGCCCGCACGCTGCACGCCGCGCTCGGCCCCGACGGCGTCCTCGTGACGAACCTCGACATCCGGGAGGCCGCGCCGGAGACCGTCTGGCACCTGCACGACGACGCCAAGCGCGCCGAGTACGACCTGCGTCGCGCCGGGTTCGTCCCGCTGGCGACGATGGGCTACGACATGACCGGCTACCGGAAGGTCCCCGCGTCGGGTCCGCGGTTCCGGCTGTTCGTGTTCACGTCGTGGCTGCTGCTGGTCAGTCCGCCGCGCCGCTGGGCGGCCGCGGCGACCCGACCGCTGCTGCGGGGGCTCTACCGGCTGCGCGAGCGGCTGCGGGGCGGTCGCCGACAGGACGGGTGACCTGCGCCACGCGCCGGTACCGTCGGAGGATGGCGTGTGTGTTGGTGCTCGGCATCGATCCCTACGCGATTCCCGGCCTCCCGGCCGACGACGTGCAGCAGGCGCTCGACGCCGAGCTGCGCCGGTTCGGCGACCACGGGCTCGAGGCGTCGATGACCTTGGTCCCGCTCGACGCGTCGGCACTGGTGACGGTGGCGGCGGCGCTGGAGGCGCGGGCCTGGGACGTCGTGGTCGTCGGCGGCGGGCTCCGCAAACCCGAGGCGTTGCTGGAGCTGTTCGAGCAGGTGGTGAACCTGATTCGCCGCGAGGTCCCGAAAGCGGCGATCGCCTTCAACACCAGCGGCGGCGACAGCGTCGAGGCCGCGCTGCGCTGGCTGCCGGCGCAGACCACGACCTGAACGCCGGCGCCGCCCGGCACCGGGCGAGCCCGGGCACCGAGCGGCGCGGGTGGGTGGGTCAGACCGCGGCGGGTGCCCGGTTCCGGTCGACGTTGCCTGGGTTGGGCGGGTAGTCCGCGTCGGCGGTGCTGCCGTCCTTGTGGAAGCGGCCGTCCTTCATGATGTAGTTCAGCTTCGTCTGGTCCTGCAGGACGGTGATGTCGGCGAGCGGGTCACCGTCGACGAGCAGCAGGTCGGCGAGGTAGCCGGGCTGCACCTTGCCCAGCTCGTCGGGCCGCAGCATGATCTCCCCGCCCCACGCGGTGGCCGAGATGATCGCCTCCATCGGCGTGAAGCCGAGCAGCGTCACGAAGTGCTCGAGGTCGCGGGCGTAGGTGCCGTGCGGGGTCCACGCGAAGCCGTAGTCGCCGCCCGGCAGCACCTTGATGCCGCGACGGTGCATCTCGCGCAGGCCGTCGATCGCGGTCTCCAGCTCCTTCTTGTAGCCGACGGCCTCGGCCGCCTCCTGCGGGAACCCGAACGACTCCGCCTCGTAGAGCGTCGCGACGAGCCAGTTGATGCCGGGCGCGACGAACACCCAGTCCTTGTTGGCCTCGAGCATGTCCATGCCCTCGGCGTCGGTGAAGCTGGCGTGGTAGATGACGTCGACGTGGTTGCGCACGCACATCTTGACGCTCTCGGCGCTGCGGGCGTGGGCGCAGACGCGCTTGCCGCGCCGGTGCGCCTCGGCGACCGCGGCGGCGACCTCCTCGTCGGAGAAGTAGGTGTCCTCGGCGCGCTGCGTACCGGTGATCTCCTCGCCGGTCATCGACAGCTTGATCTGGTCGACGCCGATGTCGATCAGCTCGCGGACCGCCTTGCGCATGCCTTCGGGACCGTCGGCGAACTTGGTGATCGACTTGATCAACGCGCCGCCGGTCACCGCGATCTCGGGACCGTTCGCGAGGTAGCGGGGGCCCGGGACGCGACCCGCGTCGATCGCGTCGCGGCAGACGACGTCGAGCCGCTCCTTCGCCGATGCCGCGCCCAGGCACATGGTGTAGCCGGAGTCGATGTAGGTCTTCGCCGACTCGAGGCAGAACAGCAGGTGCTCCTCGACGGGCATGGTCCCCAGACCGTCGAGGTCGGCGGAGTTGTTCCAGGAGAAGTGGGTGTGCGCGTCGCACAGGCCCGACATCAGGGTGCGACCACGGCCCTCGACGACCCGCGCGCCCTCGGCGGACGCGGCGTCGACGGTGCCGACGGCGGCGATGCGGTCGTCCTCGACCAGGACGTCGCCGCGATACGGGTCGGCGCCGGTGGAATCGAGGATCGAGACGTCGCGGAACAGGATCTTGCTGGTGGGCACGGCGGCCCCTCCTCTTCGTCGAGAAGCGCTGGCTACAGGAAGGCGCGCAGGCGGTCGGTGACCGGACGCGCCGCCTCGAGCGCAGTCCAGTGGCCCACGCCGGGAAGGACGTCGACGGTCGCCGAACCGTGCGCGTCGGCGAGCTCGCGGCTCGCGTCGGGCGGCCCGACCTTGTCCTCGTCGCCGGTGATCAGCAGCAGCGGCAGCGAGGGGTCGACGGGCCCGGGGTCGGTCGCCGCGGCGAGCGCCTCGCAGTTGCGCGCGTAGCCCTCCGGGTCCTGACGCATCACGAGCTCGCGGACGAACGCGGCGATCTCGGGGTGCTGCGTGCGGGTCGTCTCGGACAGCCCGTTGGCGACGACGCCCGGCGCCACCGCGGCGGTGCCGTCGGCGCGCAGGACGGCCGCGCGGTCGCGCTGGGCCTGGCGGCCGGCGTCGGCCGGCTCGCGGACGGTGCCGAGCAGCGCGAGGGACCGCACCCGCTCGGGATGGCGAGCGGCGAACGTCCGCACGACGAGCGTGCCCATCGAGTGCCCGACGACGGCCGCCGACTCGATGCCCAGCTCGTCCATGACGCCGAGGAGGTCCTCGGCGTGCGACTCGATGCTGATGCCCTCGGCGAGGTCGGAACGCCCGGCACCGGCGGAGTCGACCCGGACGACGGTGTGCGTCGCGGCGAGCGCGTCGGCCTGCACCTGGTAGAAGTTCGAGGTCCCGCCCAGCCCGTGGACCAGCAGGACCGCGGGTCCGCTGCCCTCGACCTCGACGGCCAGTTCCTTGCCGTTGACCTTCACTCTGCTCCCTCGTGTTGCGGTTGCGGCGGCTCAGACGATGCGGCTGCGCTGGCGGCCGAGCCCGGTCACCGAGATCTCGACGACATCGCCCGGCGCGAGGAAGCGCGGCGGGTCGAAGCCGATCCCGACGCCGGCGGGCGTACCCGTGGCGATGACGTCGCCCGGCTCCAGCGTGATGCCGGCCGAGATGGTGGCGACGAGCTCCGGGATGTCGAAGATCAGGTCCTTCACCGGCGCGGACTGCCGGGGCTCGCCGTTGACGCTGCTCTCGACCTGCAGGGCCGAGACGTCGGCGATCTCGTCGGCCGAGACGGCGTAGGGCCCCATCGGGCAGTGCGTGTCCAGCGACTTGCCCAGCAGCCACTGCGAGTGCCTGCGCTGCAGGTCGCGGGCGGTGACGTCGTCGACGATCGTGTAGCCCCACACGTGCTCGAACGCGGCCTCGCGGGGGATGCCGCGGCCACCCCGTCCGACGATCACCGCGAGCTCGGCCTCGTAGTCGAGCTCCGAGGTGACGCCGGCGTGGGCGAGGACGTCGTCGAACGGTCCGGTGACCGCCGTCGTCGCCTTGGAGAAGACGACGGGGTGCTCCGGCAGGTCCTCCGACCGGTCGGGCCTGTCGTAGCCGCTGCGGCCGAACTCCGCGACGTGGGCGCGGTAGTTCTTGCCGACGCAGAAGACGTTGCGCCGGGGGCGCGGGATCGGTGCGAGCAGCCGCACGGAGTCCAGCGGCCGGGCCGCGAGCGACGGCGCGCGCTCGGCGAGGACGGGCCCGAGCGTCGACCAGTCCTCGATCACCTCGAGCACGCCGGCGCCGGCCGACAGCAGCTCGCTGACGTCGCGGACCTCGCCGGTCCCGTCATCGGCCACCCCCACGCGCGGCGCAGCGCCGGTCGCGTCGGTGAAGGTCACCAGCTTCATGTGCAACCAATCTGAACCAATGAAACCAATTCGGTCGACCCGACCGTACGCCGCGCTCGGAGGGCTGTCGAGTGCTGGTGGTCGAGCGCTGGTGGTGGCCGAGATTATTGGTCCGAATTGGTATCGACGCGGTGCATCCGGGATAGGGTGTCGGCCATGCAGACGGTCGAGCAGACCCTGCGGGCCCTGCTGACCGAGGGCACCCAGGACGGCACGCTGCGCCCGGGGTCGAAGCTGCCCACCGAGCGCGAACTGGTCGAGCGGCTGGCCGCGCCGCGCAGCGCGATCCGCCGGGCGCTGGAGATCCTCGAACGCGATGGCGTGGTGATCCGGCACGTCGGACGCGGCACGTTCCTCACCGAGGTCGCCGTCCAGCAGGTCGACGGGGCGCCCGCCGACACCAGCCCCGCCGAGATCATGCAGGTCCGGCTGCTGCTCGAACCCCAGGTGGCCATGCTGGCCGCCCGGGTGGCCACCCAGGCCGACCTCGACCGGATCGGGGAGTGCCTCGCCGCCGGCGGCGCGTCCGACGACTTCGAGGGTTTCGAGTCGTGGGACGCCCGGCTGCACCGCGCCATCGCGAAGGCCGCGCACAACGGCCTGCTGATGAACATGTTCGACGTCCTCAACACCGCGCGGGCGCTACCGGTGTGGGGCTCGCTCAAGCGCCGGACGTCGAGCCCCGAACGACGGCGGTGCTACCACGAGGAGCACACCGCCGTCGTCGACGCGCTGCGCGACCGCGATCCCGACGCCGCCGGCGCCGCGATGCGCGCGCACCTGCAGCACGTGTCGGACAACCTGCTCGGCAGGGGCTGAGCGCTACCGCAGGTGCCGCTCCAGGAAGCGGTCGGCGTCCTCGCCCGCGTGCTCCGGGACCCCGGTGTGCCCACCCATGTTGGCGTGCAACGACTTCTCCGGCGACCCGAGGGCATCGAACAGGTCGAGGGCCTGCTGCCGGTCGTTGCCCTCGTCGTCCCACTGCAGCAGGACGTGCACCGGGACGGTGACCTTCCGGGCCTCGTCGACGACGGCGCGCGGCACCCAGCTCCCGGCGAACAGCACGGCTGCCGCGATCCGCGGCTCGACCCGCGCGAGGCGCACGCCGATGCTGATGATCCCGCCCGTGTAGGCGACCCGGCCGTCGATCCCGGGCAGCGCGTCGAGGAGTGCCTGCCACTCCGGAACCGCCTGGTCGACGAGCGGGAGGACCAGCCCGTCGACGACGTCGTCGGGGACCCTCTCGCCGGCCTGCACCGCCCGCCGCAGGTCGGCGCGGGCGTCGTCGAGCGCGGGGATGCGCGGGCGGTCGCCGCTTCCCGGGTTCTCGATCGTGGCCGCCGCGAAGCCCCGCGCGACCGCGTGCCGGGCCCGCGCCGCGAGCCGCGGGTGCATCCGGCGCAGGTCGCCGGGGTGGCCGAGCAGGACGAGCGGCGCCCTCTCGGACCCCGGCGACCACAGGGTGCCGGGGATGTCGCCGAGCAGGAAGCCGCGTTCGCGGACGCCGTCGTCGAGAAGCGTCTCTTCGGTGAAGTTCAGGTCCATGGTCGTGCCCTTCGGGAGTGCTGGAACGGCGCTCCCGGGCGACCTACCGCCCGACCGTGACCCCTGAGGAGAGCACCCACGTCGAAACGTTCACGGGTACCACCTCCTCGGGCCGGCGCACGGTCGTCGGCAAGTTAGCAGTCGTCGCCGTTGCGCTCCACGGATTTCCGCGCGCCGCCATCGAACGACGAACGCCGGGCCGCCCTGTTCGGGCGGCCCGGCGTCGTCGCTGCTCCGGGTGGCGGAGGATAGGGGATTCGAACCCCTGAGGGATTGCTCCCAACACGCTTTCCAAGCGTGCGCCCTAGGCCACTAGGCGAATCCTCCGCGTCGGAGCATAGCGACCGCTCGTCGTGGCCCCCGCGGCGGGACCGCCGCGCGGGGAGCCGCTACACTCGACCACGGACTCCGCGCGGCGCGCATCCTGTGAACTCCCCCAGGGCCGGAAGGCAGCAAGGGTCAACGGGCTCTGCCGGGTGCGCGGAGTCCCCTTTGTGTCCGGTCCGCGCGGTCGGCGCCCGCCCTCCCCGGTGTCGGCACCGGTGGGTAGCCTCGCGGGCGTGGCGCTGGCTCTGTACCGGAAGTACCGCCCGGCCAAGTTCGCCGAGGTGGTGGGCCAGGAGCACGTCACCGAGCCGCTCGGGGTCGCCCTCACGGCCGGCAGGATCAACCACGCGTACCTGTTCTCCGGGCCGCGCGGCTGCGGCAAGACGTCGTCGGCACGGATCCTCGCGCGATCGCTGAACTGCGAGCTGGGCCCGACGCCCGACCCCTGCGGCGTCTGCCCGTCCTGCATCGCGCTGGCGCCGGAGGGTCCCGGCTCGATCGACGTCGTCGAGCTCGACGCGGCGTCGCACGGCGGTGTCGACGACGCCCGCGAGCTGCGCGACCGCGCCTTCTACGCGCCGGCCGAGTCGCGGTACCGGGTGTTCATCGTCGACGAGGCGCACATGGTCACGACGCAGGGCTTCAACGCCCTGCTCAAGATCGTCGAGGAGCCGCCGGACCACCTCGTCTTCATCTTCGCGACGACCGAGCCCGAGAAGGTGCTGCCGACCATCCGGTCGCGCACCCACCACTACCCGTTCCGGCTGATCCCGCCCGGCACGCTGCGCGCGCTGCTCGAGCGGATCTGCGCCGAGGAGGGCGTCACCGTCGCGCCTGCGGTGTACCCGTTGGTCATCCGCGCGGGCGGGGGATCGGCGCGCGACACCCTCTCCGTGCTCGACCAGCTGCTGGCCGGCGCGGGGGAGGAGGGTGTCACCTACGAGCGCGCGGTCGCGCTGCTCGGGGTCACCGACGTCGCGCTGGTCGACGACGTCGTCGACGGGCTCGCCGCGGGTGACTCGGCAGCGGTGTACGAGGCGGTCGACCGGCTCGTGGAGGCCGGGCACGATCCGCGCCGGTTCGCCGCCGACCTCATGCAACGCCTGCGCGACCTCATGCTCCTGCAGGCGGTGCCCGATGCCGCGGGCCAGGGCATCGTCGAGGCCGCCGACGACGAGATCTCGCGGATGATGGAACAGGCCGGCAAGATCGGCCCCGCGACGCTGGCCCGCTACGGCGACATCGTCCACACCGGGCTCACCGAGATGCGTGGCGCGACGGCTCCGCGGCTGCTCCTGGAGCTGCTCTGTGCGCGGATGCTGCTGCCGGCGGCCACCACGTCCGACGCCGCGCTGCTCGAACGGCTCGAGCGGCTGGAGCGCCGGGCCTCGATCGAGGGGCCGCCGGAGCCGGGGGCGTCGTCCGAGGGCGAGGGCCCTGCCGCAGGGAAGCGGCAGTTCGCGCGCCCGTCCCAGCGCCGGACCGACGCCCCGGCGCAGCCGCCCACGGCCGCGGAGCAGGCCGCCGCCCCCGAACCACGCCCGACGGCGGCCGTTTCGGCCCGGGCTCCGGAGCCTGCGCCGGTTCCCGGGCCCGCCGTGCCGCAGGCGTCGCACGACCTCACCGAGGAACCGGGACGGTCCGCCCGCCCCGCGGAGCCCGATCGCGCCGTCGCGGCGGCCGGGGGAGCCGATGCGGACGAGGAGCGGGCGCCCGCCCGGCCGCAGGCGGAGGTGCCACCCGCCGACCGCCCCGCACCCGCCGGCCCGGGCCGGCCCCCGGCCGAACCGCCCCGCGGCGACCACCCGGCCGCCGAGCGGGCCTCGGAGGCGGCAGCCGCGGCCGCCGGGACGCCGACGGCCCCGGCCCGGCCCGATCTGCGGCCCGATCAGCGGCCCGATCAGCAACGCCCCGCCGCGCAGCAGCGCACGGAGCGCGCCGAGCCGGCTGTGCCGCCGGCCCCTCCGGCCCCCGAACCGACCTCTCCTGTGTCGACCTCTCCTGTGTCGACCTCTCCTGTGTCGACCTCTCCTGTGTCGACCTCTCCTGGGCCGACCTCTCCTGGGCCGACCTCTCCTGGGCCGGCCGGCTCGGAGCCGCCCGGCCCCGGGCCAACTGCCCAGGCGCCGACCGCCCCTGCGCCGACCGGCTCGGAGCCGCCCGCGCCTGCGCCGACCGGCTCGGAGCCGCCCGCGCCGATGTCCCGCGGGATCGACGCCGCCGCGGTCCGCCGCGTCTGGCCGGAGATCCTCTCGGCGACGAAGCAGCGCAAGATGCGCACGCACGCGCTGCTGGTCACGGCCACCGTCCGGACCGTCGCCGACGACACCCTCGTCCTCGCGGCGGGCACTGCCGCGCTGGCCCGCCTGCTGTCGGAGCAGAGCAACCTCGACATCATCGCCGATGCCCTCAACGCGGTCCTCGGCGTCCGCTGGCGGGTGCGGTGCGAGTTCGGCGACGCGGCCCCGCCGGCGCAGGCCGCCCCGCAGCGCCGCGAACCCGCCGTCCCGTCCGGCCGTCGCGACCAGGGTCGGCCGAGCGCCGAGCGCGGCGCGCCCCCGCGCCGGCGCAGCGCCCCAGACGACGGCATCCCGCTCCCGCCCGAGCCGCCGTCCGACGAGGCCCCGCCGGAGGACGACGAGGAGGCGATGATGGCCGAGGCCGCGGCCGACTCGGGCAACGGTCCGGTCGAGCGCCGCGACCCCGAGGAGGCGGCGATCGAGCTGCTCGCGGCGGAGCTCGGGGCGAAGGCGATCGACCGGCCCTGACCGCTGACCGCGGAAAAGGGTGAATCGGACGGAACAGGGGTGCTGGCACCCGCGTCCCGGGCCTCCGACCTGCGTAGGCTCCGCCGACGTGTCCACCATCGAGTCGCCGACCACCGATGTCACGACGGGGCTGACGGCCGCCGAGGTCGCCGAACGCGTCGCCGCGGGACAGACCAACGACGTCCCCTCCCGGGCCAGCCGGACCGTCGGCGAGATCGTCCGGGCGAACGTCTTCACCCGGTTCAACGCCATCGTCGGCGTGCTGTTCGCGATCATCCTGGTGATCGGCCCCATCCAGGACGGCCTGTTCGGCTTCGTCATCCTGATCAACACGGGCATCGGGATCTTCCAGGAGCTGCGCGCCAAGCGGACCCTGGAGCGGCTCGCGATCGTCGGGGAGGCCCGGCCCCGGGTCCGTCGCGACGGGACGACGGCCGAGCTCTCGCCCGGCGAGGTGGTCCTCGGCGACGTGATCGAGCTGGGGCCGGGCGACAAGATCGTCGTCGACGGCGTCGTGCTGGCCGCGGACGGGCTCGAGGTGGACGAGTCCCTGCTCACCGGCGAGTCCGATCCCGTGCACAAGCTGCCCGGCGACCAGGTGCTCTCGGGCAGCTTCGTGGCCGCGGGCGGCGGCGCGCACCAGGCGACGAAGGTCGGGCGCGAGGCCTACGCGGCGCGGCTCGCCGAGGAGGCCAGCAAGTTCACGCTGGTCAACTCCGAGCTGCGGTCGGGGATCAACCGCATCCTGAAGATCATCACCTACCTGCTCGTCCCGGCGGCGGCGCTGATCATCTGGAGCCAGTTCCGCACGGTGGGCAACGACCTGCCGGAGGCGTTGCGCGGCATGGTCGCCGCCCTCGTGCCGATGGTTCCCGAGGGGCTCGTGCTGCTGACGAGCATCGCGTTCGCGGTCGGGGTCATCCGGCTCGGCAAGCGCAACTGCCTGGTCCAGGAGCTGCCCGCGATCGAGGGCCTCGCGCGCGTCGACACCGTCTGCGCGGACAAGACCGGCACGCTCACCGAGAACGGCATGCGGCTGTCCCGCGTCGACGCGCTCGGCGGGCACGCGGAGGCCGACGCCCGCGATGTGCTCGGGGCGCTCGGCGTCGCCGACAAGCGGCCCAACGCGAGCCTTGCCGCGATCGCCGAGGCGTGCCCGCCGCCGCAGTGGACCGTCGTCACCACCCAGCCGTTCTCGTCGGCGCGCAAGTGGAGCGGGGCGAGCTTCGCCGAGCACGGCAACTGGGTGCTCGGTGCGCCGGACGTGCTGCTCCCCGAGGACAGCGCCGAGCGCGCCGAGGCCGAGCGCATCGGCGCCGACGGCCTGCGCGTGCTGCTGCTCGGCCGCGGTTCCCGCGTCGTCGACGACCCGGCCGGACCGGGTGACGTCGAGGCCGTGGCCCTCGTCGTGCTGGAGCAGAAGGTGCGTCCGGAGGCGGCCGACACCCTCGCGTACTTCGCGGAGCAGAACGTCGACGTCAAGGTCATCTCCGGCGACAACGCGGTGTCCGTCGCGGCCGTGGCGTCGTCGCTGGGACTGACCGGCGCGCACGCGCCCGTCGACGCCCGCGAGCTGCCCGAGGCGAAGGAGTCGCTCGCCGACGAGGTCGACGCCGGCACCGTCTTCGGCCGCGTCACCCCCGCACAGAAGCGCTCCATGGTCGGCGCGCTGCAGTCGCGCGGGCACACGGTCGCCATGACCGGCGACGGCGTCAATGACGTCCTCGCGCTCAAGGACGCCGACATCGGCGTCGCGATGGGCTCGGGCAGCCCCGCGACGCGCGCTGTCGCCCAGATCGTCCTGCTCGACGACTCCTTCGCGACCTTGCCGCACGTCGTCGCCGAGGGCCGGCGGGTGATCGGCAACATCGAGCGCGTCGCCAACCTGTTCCTGACCAAGACCGTCTACTCGGTGCTGCTGGCCATCGCGATCGGCGCCATCGGCGTGCCGTTCCCGTTCCTGCCGCGGCACCTGACGCTCATCGGCTCGCTCACGATCGGTATCCCGGCGTTCTTCCTGGCACTGGCCCCCAACACCGAGCGGGCCCGGACGGGCTTCGTCAAGCGGGTCCTGCGGCTGGCCGCGCCGTCGGGGATCATCGCGGGCGCCGGGACCGTCGTGACGTACCTGATCGTGCGCACCGACCCGACGGCCACGAGCATCCAGCAGAGCACGGCGGCCGTGCTGACGCTGTACCTGATCGCGACGGGCGTGCTCGTCGTCGTCGCCCGGCCGTTCGTGTGGTGGAAGGCCGTGCTGGTCGTGGCCTCGCTCGCCGCGTTCGCGCACGCCCTGCTCTCGCCACTGCCGTTCGGCCGGGAGTTCTGGCAGCTCGACGCGGGCAACACCGCGACGATGCTGGTCGGGCTGGTCGTCGCGATCGTCGGCATCGTGCTGGTGGAGGTCGCGAACCTGGTGATCACCCGTCGGCTCGCCCGCGCCACCCCCGCCCCGGCCTCGGACTGAGGCCGGCGGCCCGCGAGCGTGTCGTCAGCGTGAGGAGACCGCGCTGACGGCACGTCCCGACTCGGCGGCCTCGGCGCGGCGGGCGAGCCGGCCGGCGATCGCGGCGCAGGCCATCAGCTGGATCATGTGGAACAGCATGATCGGCAGGACGATCGCCCCGACCTGGGCGCCCGCGAAGAGCACGCCGGCCATGGGCAGGCCGGTCGCCAGGCTCTTCTTCGAGCCGCAGAACATGATCGTGATGCGGTCGACGTGGGTGAAGCCGCGCGGTCCGTACCAGGTCAGCAGCAGGACGGCGGCCAGCAGGGCGAGGCAGATCGCGACCAGGGTGAGCAGCGCGGGCACCGACAGCGTCCCCCAGATCCCCTCGGCCATGCCCTCGCTGAACGCGACGTAGACGACCAGCAGGATCGATCCGCGGTCGACGAGCACCAGGTGCTTCTTGTGCCGCGCGACCCAGCCGCCGATCCAGCGCCGGGCGAGCTGGCCGAGGACGAACGGCGCGAGCAACTGCAGGGCGACGTCGGCCACCGCGCCGCCGGAGATGCCGCCGTGCGAGGCGAGCAGCAGGCCGGCGAGCAGCGGCGTCACGACGATGCCCAGCAGGTTCGACAGCGACGCGGCGCAGATCGCCGCGGACACGTTGCCGCGTGCCAGCGAGGTGAACGCGATCGACGACTGCACCGTCGAGGGCAGGCAGCACAGGAACAGCACGCCGACGGCGAGCTCGTGCGGCAGCACGCTCGCCGGGAGCAGGGAGACCGCGAGACCGAGCAGCGGGAACAGCACGAAGGTCGCGAGGAGGACCGTGCCGTGCAGCCGCCAGTGGCGCAGCCCGTCCAGCGCTTCGCGCGTCGAGAGCCGCGCGCCGTAGAGGAAGAACAGCAGGCCGATGGCGACCGTCGTGGCGTGGCCGAAGCCGGTGGCGACGCCACCGCGGGCCGGGACGAGCGCCGCGATCCCGATGACGACGAGCAGCAGCACGATGAAGGCGTCGATCCGGACGCGGCGGAGGCGGGCGAGCACGTCGTCCACGGTCGACGGCATCCGGTCATTCGGAAACGGGCACGCCGAGCTGTCTGCCATCGGAATCTATGATGACCGCGTGCTCGATCCCGTCCTGCTCCGCTCCTTCGTCGCGGTGGCGCGCGCGCTGAGCTTCACCCGCGCCGCGGAGGCCCTCGGCGTCCGGCAGAGCACGGTGAGCCAGCACGTCCGCAGGCTCGAGGACGTCGTCGGCCGCACGTTGTTCGTGCGCGACACCCACTCCGTCGCCCTCACGTCCGACGGCGAGGCGATGGTCGAGTTCGCCGACACGATCCTCGACACGCAGGAGCGCGCGGTGGCGCACTTCCGCGGCGTGCAGGTGCGTGGGCGGCTGCGGCTCGGGGTCTCGGAGGACCTCGTCCTCACCCGGATGGCGTCGATCCTCGACGGGTTCCGGCGCCGGCACCCGGCCGTCGACCTGGTGCTGACGGTCGGCCTCAGCGAGAACCTCGAGTCCGCTCTCGACACGGGCGACCTCGACCTGATCTTCGCCAAGCGCTCGCCCGGCCGCCCCCGGGGAACGACCGTGTGGCGCGACCGCTTCGTCTGGGTGTCGGCACCGGGGTTCCGGCTCGACGGCGGACCGGTGCCGCTGGTGGCCTATCCGCGGCCGAGCCTGTCGCGGGCGTCGGCGATCGCGGCGCTGGAGTCGGCCGGGCTGTCGTGGCGGCTCTCGTGCACGAGCGCGTCGCTCTCGGGGCTGCGTGCGGCGGCGCTCGCGGGGCTGGGGGTCGTGGCGCACGCGGAGACGCTCGTGCCCGACGGCCTGGTGCGGGTGCCGGGGCTGCCGCCGCTCGACGACTTCGAGTTCACGTTGCAGACCTCCCGCCGGGCGACCGGGCAGGTCTCCGACGCGGTCGAGGCGATGACGCGGGCGATCCACGACTCCGCAGGATCGCTGCGGTCCGGTTCGCCCGGCTGAGCCGGACGTGCCGGCGCCGGTCAGCGGTTCAGGAACGCCTCGACGCCGGCGGCGATCGCGGCGGCGTACCGGGCGCGCCCCGCCGGGGAGCCGACCAGGGCCGCCTCCGCCGCGTTGCGCATGTTCGCGCACTCCACGAGGGCGGCGGGGCGCGTCGAGAGGTTCAGTCCGGCCAGGTCCCTGCGGGGTGAGAGACCGTCCGTGCCGACGTAGTCCGAGACCGCGAACCCGCCCGCGCGCAGCGCGTCGCGCAGGTCCGCCGACAGTTGGTGTGCCGGGCCGGACTGGGCGGCGTTGAGCGGCGGATCGGAGTAGGCGACGTGGAAGCCCCTGTTGCCGGGCGCCGATCCGTCGGCGTGCAGGGAGACGACCGCGTCCGCGTCCGCCTGCTCCCCGGCCGCGCCACGGACGTCGACGCACGGACCGACGCCGGTGTCGTCGTCGCGCGTCATGACGACGGTGACGCCCTTGGCCGTGAGCGCGTCCCGCACCCGCAGCGCCAGGTCCCAGTTGAACGCGTGCTCGGGGTACCCGGCGTCGGTCTGGGTGCCGGTGGTGTTGCACGGCTTCGTGCCGCCCCGCCCGTCGGGAACGGGGGCGTTGACGGCGGCGCGGTCGCGGGCGTTCCCGCCGTTGTGGCCCGGGTCGAGGACGACGACGTGCCGCGCCCTCGGGGCGGGCGGTGCCGCGGGCGCGGGAACCGGCACGGCCGTGGAGACGGGAACGGCGTCGGACACGGACACCGGCGCGGGTGAAGCGGTCGAGGCGGTCGGGGCCGACGCGGCCGCACCGCACCCGGCCAGGAGGACGCCCGCGAGCAGGACGACGACGGCGCGGCTCGGGGCGGACACGGCCGACAGCTTCGCACGGCTACCCTGGCGACCGGGCGTCGTCCGCAGCGGACACGCGGCGAGAATGACGGGAGAGCGCTGGTGCAACCGGGTCAGCCAGACATGTCGATGATCCTGCAGCAGGCCCAGAAGATGCAGGAGCAGCTCGTCGCGGCGCAGCAGGAGCTGCAGGTGACCGAGGTGACGGGCCAGGCGGGCAACGGCCTCGTCGAGATCACCATGACGGCGGCGGGCGAGATCCGCAACGTCAAGATCGACCCCAAGATCGTCGACCCCGACGACGTGGAGACCCTGCAGGACCTGCTCGTCGGCGCGTTCCAGGAAGCGAGCGCGGCCGCGCAGCAGGAGCAGGCACAGAAGATGGGGCCGCTCGCGGGCGGTCTCGGCGGCGGCGCGGGCGGCCTGGGCCTGCCCGGCTTCTGACGCGATGTTCGAGGGACCGGTCCAGGACCTGATCGACGAGCTGGGCCGGCTGCCGGGCGTCGGGCCCAAGAGTGCGCAGCGGATCGCGTTCCACCTGCTGGCGGCCGACCCGGCCGACGTCTCCCGGCTGCAGGAGGTGCTCCAGCGGGTCAAGCAGGGTGTGCGGTTCTGCGAGGTCTGCAGCAACGTCTCGGAGAACGAACGCTGCCGCTTCTGCACCGACGCGCGGCGGGACCCGACGGTGGTGTGCGTCGTCGAGGAGCCCAAGGACGTCCTCGCCGTGGAACGCACCCGCGAGTTCAAGGGCCGCTACCACGTCCTGGGCGGGGCGCTGGATCCGTTGGGGGGCATCGGCCCCGACTCGCTGAAGATCCGAGAGCTGCTCGCCCGGCTCGGCGGGACGGGCCCGGCGTCCGACGAGACCGAGATCGCCGAGGTCATCATCGCGACCGACCCCAACACCGAGGGGGAGGCGACGGCCACGTACCTGGTCCGGCTGCTGCGCGACTTCCCCGGGCTGACGGTGTCGCGCCCCGCGGCGGGGCTGCCGATGGGCGGCGACCTGGAGTTCGCCGACGAGCTCACGCTCGGACGGGCGCTCTCCGGCCGCCGCGCACTCTGACGCGTCCTCCCGCTGCGCTCCCGTGGCGTCAGCCCTCGGGTGCGTGGCCCTGCAGGTCGGCGCGACGCCGCAGCAGCGAGCAGGAGGGGCAGCCGCGCAGCTCCGCGGTGTTGATCAGCTCCTGCTCCCAGCGGTAGAGATCCCACTGCTTGCGGGCCTGGCGCTCGCGCTGTGCCTCGACCTCTTCCTTCGCGATCATGCGGCCGATCAGTGCCGACACGACCGCCATCGCGGCGATCGACACGGCGAGAAGGATGCTCATCGTGACCACCTCCCGGGAGCGGACCGGTCACCCGGCCCGTCGACGACGACCCGTTCGGGGACCCGCGGCGACCGGCCGCGGAGGGAGGGGCCGCCGGGCGGATGCTCGGCGGCCCGTCGTGGTGCCGACCCCCCGCCGGCACCCGACCCGATCAGTCGTCCTCGTCCGCCCGGGCCGAGCCCGTCGCGGACTGGTACTGCTGGCGACGTTCCCAGGCCATGCGGCGCTCGGAGGCGGTGAAGCGCCGGTCGGCGGAGCGAGCGGCGTCGACGATGCCCACGATCACCGCGATCGCGACGAGGGCGGCGAAGCCGATCAGCAACATCGTGATCATGGCGACCACCTGCCGCGGCGCGGAACGGCGGGAACCGTGCGGTCAGCCGGGTGTGCCTTCTTCATCGTGTAGCCCCTTCCCGTGATCTCCTGACCCGGCCGGTCGCCGGGAGGTCGGTGCTCCCGGCGTGGGCCGGGACGGGTGCGGCAGCCGGAACGCCCGGTTCGCGGGCGTGGCTCCCGAAGGCTGGAGGAGCGCGTCCGGGGAGGCCGTCGCGGTGTCGCTCGTGTCGCGCATCGGAGCCTCCCTCCTGGTCGGCACCGCCTCCGTTGATGCGGGGGCGAATCGTGTCGACGTACTGAGAATGCCCGATGACAGCCCGTCATGCAATTGCAAATTGATGAGATTGCACGAGGCATTCACATCCCGTAGGCTTCCGGGGCTCCACGCCCCGCAACCGGCCCAGCCCCCCGCAGCTGTCAGGAAGACGAGATGGCCGAAGCGCACGGTCCCGCCGGCCCCAGGCGACGCCTCGGCGCCGAGCTCCGGCGGCTGCGGAGCAAGGCGGGTCTGCACCTCGAGGACGTCGCCCGCGAGATGACGTGCTCGACCTCGAAGATCTCCCGGCTGGAGAACGGCAAGGGCATCCCGAAGCTGCCCGACGTCCGCGAACTGATGCGCATCTACGGCGTCACCGCCGGCACGGAGCGTGACATGCTCCTGCGACTGGCCCGTGAAGGCCGACAGCAGGGGTGGTGGGAGCCGTACACGGAGGGTGTCCAGGCCGAGAAGTTCGTCCTCGACTCACCCGGCCGCTACCCCGCCCTCGAGACCGAGGCGATCGCCGTCCGGCTGTTCACCGGGATGATCCTCCCCGGCCTGTTGCAGACGGCCGCGTACGCGCGCGAGATGCTCGCCGCGCTACTCCCGCACCACCTGTCGGCCGAGATCGACAGGCTCGTCGAGCTCCGGATGGAACGGCAGCGGGCGCTCACCCGCGACGAGGCGCCGCTGCAGTTGTCCGCGGTGCTCGACGAGGCGTTGCTCCGGCGTGTCGTCGGCGGTCCCGAACTGATGCGCGAACAGCTGGCGGTCGTACTCGAGAAGGCGGCCATGTCCACTGTCGACGTGCGGGTCCTCGCCTTCGATGCCGGGTTCCACCGGGCGCACCTCGGCCAGTTCACGCTGCTGGAACTGCGGGAACCGCTCGACGACCTCGTCTACATCGAGGGGCACGGCGGGGACTCCTACCTGGAGTCGACCGAGGACGTGAAGCTGTACAAAGAGGTCTACGCCGACGTGGTGTCCAAAGCGTTACCACCCCCCGCGTCGGAGGCGTTGATCCGTGAGTATCTTCACCGCTACGAATCAGGGGAGGGTGGGCTGTGATCGAGTTCGTCACGAGTTCTTTCTGCAATTACGGCGACTGTGTCGAGATCGGGCGCGGCCCCGAGGGCACGATGCTGGTGCGCGACAGCAAGGACCGCGACCAGGGTGCTCTGACGTTCACCCGCGAGGAATGGGAAGCATTCGTCGCCGGGGTCAAGGCCGGAGAGTTCGACCCCGCCTGACGCCACCCCGAGCGTCACGCGGAGTAATCAGACACAGCGGCCCGGGAGGGCGGACCGATCGTCCGCCCCTCCCGGGCCGTCGGCCGTCGCGGGTGAGATCGTCACTGCGCGTGCGGCCGTGAGGGACCACCCGCCCCGCGGATCGCGCGGGGCGGTGGCCACGTTCTTCGGGTCAGCGCATCGCGCGGTTCACGGCCGAGACGACCGCCTTGAGCGACGCGCTGACGATGGAGCTGTCGACGCCGACGCCCCAGAGCACCTTGTCCTCGATCGTGCACTCGACATAGGCGGCGGCACGGGCGTCGTCGCCCGACGAGAGGGCGTGCTCGTGGTAGTCGAGCACCCGTACGTCGAACCCGATGCCCGCCAACGCGTCCACGAAGGCCGCGATCGGCCCGTTGCCGCTGCCGGAGATCTCGTGCACCTCGTTCTCGACGCGCACGGTCGCGGTGATCTCGTCGCGGCCCTCGCCGTCGCTGGAGAGCGTGTGGCGCAGCAGCTTCAGCGGCGTGACGCGGTCGAGGTACTCCACGTCGAACGCGTCGCGCATCTCCTTGGGCGTGACCTCGCCGCCTTCGGTGTCGGTGTAGTTCTGGATGACCTTGGAGAACTCCATCTGCAGCCGGCGCGGCAGGTCGAGCTGGTGCTCGGCCTTCATGATGTAGGCGACGCCGCCCTTGCCGGACTGCGAGTTCACCCGGATGACGGCCTCGTAGGTGCGGCCGATGTCCTTCGGGTCGACGGGCAGGTACGGGACCTCCCAGCGGAAGTCGTCGACGGCGACGCCGGCCTCGGTCGCGTCGGCCTCCATCGCCTGGAAGCCCTTGTTGATCGCGTCCTGGTGGCTGCCGGAGAAGGCCGTGTAGACCAGGTCGCCGCCCCAGGGGTGGCGTTCGGCGACGGGCAGCTGGTTGCAGTACTCGACGGTGCGCCGGATCTCGTCGATGTCGGAGAAGTCGATCTGCGGGTCGATGCCCTGGGTGAACAGGTTCATCCCCAACGTCACCAGGTCGACGTTGCCGGTGCGCTCGCCGTTGCCGAACAGGCAGCCCTCGATGCGGTCGGCGCCCGCCTGGTAGCCCAGCTCGGCCGCGGCGACGCCGGTGCCGCGGTCGTTGTGCGGGTGCAGCGACAGGACGATGCCCTCGCGCCGCGCCAGGTTGCGGTGCATCCACTCGATGGAGTCGGCGTAGACGTTGGGCGTGGCCATCTCGACCGTCGCCGGCAGGTTGACGATCATCGGCGCCTCGGGCGTCGGCTGCCAGATCTCGCTGACCGCGTTGCAGATGTCGACGGCGTACTGCAGCTCGGTGCCGGTGTAGGACTCGGGGGAGTACTCGAAGCGCCAGTCGGTGTTCGGGTACTTCTCCGAGAACCGCAGCACGTCCTCGGCGCCGTCGGTGGCGATCTTGGTGATGCCCGTGCGGTCGGAGCGGAAGACGACGCGACGCTGCAGGATCGACGTCGAGTTGTACAGGTGGACGATCGCGCGCGGCGCGCCCTCACAGGCCTCGTACGTCCGCTCGATGAGCTCGGGGCGGGCCTGGGTCAGCACCTGGATCGTGACATCGTCGGGGATCGCGTCGCCCTCGATGATCTCGCGGACGAAGTCGAAGTCGGTCTGGCTCGCGGCCGGGAAGCCGACCTCGATCTCCTTGTAGCCCATGCGGACCAGCAGCTCGAACATCCGGCGCTTGCGGGCCGGGCTCATCGGGTCGATCAGGGCCTGGTTGCCGTCGCGCAGGTCGACCGCGCACCACAACGGCGCCTTGGTGATCCGCGTGTCGGGCCACGTGCGGTCGGGCAGCGACACCGGCTCGACCATCTCGTGGAACGGGCGGTAGCGGTGGAACGGCAGGTGCGAGCCGCGCTGCGGGTTCCACGGCGGCTGGTCCGCGGGCGCGGGATTCGACGGGGTCCGTACGCGGCTCGTCGACGACGAGGTATACGCGTCGGGGGAGATGCTCATTGCGGGGTGCTCCTCGGTGCGGCCGGGCTGTGGTGACCGGCGGGCACACCACACACCGCGACGAGGGGCCGGTCGGTCAGACCCCGCCGCGGCGGCGAAGGAGCAGGCGCGCCATGGCGTCGACTGTAGCCCCCTGCGCCCACACGTTGGCAACCGGCTCCCGGATGGCGGGATCCGGATCTCGGACCGTGCGGGACCGACGTACCCGATCGGTCGGCCGTGCCGACCTGTCGACGGCGCCCGGCCGTGTCAGGATGGCGGCCCGGGACGACCAGCCGGAGCGAGCGAGCGGAGGGTCCATGAGCGTGCGCACCTCGGCACGTCGCGGCGTGGGAATGCTGGCGACGGCGCTGCGGATCGTCGGGATGGTCATCGTCGCGTTCCTGGTGCTGCACATCGTGCTGACGCTGCTCGACGCGAACCCGGCCAACGGGCTGACGACGTTCGTCGCCGACGTCTCGAGCCGCTTCACCCTGGGGCTCGACGACCTCTTCCTGCCCGACGAGCCCAAGCTGCGCGTGACGCTGAACTACGGGGTGGCCGCGATCGTCTGGTGGCTGATCACGGCGGTCGTCGTCCGGCTGGTGCGCCGGGTCTCCTGAGCGTGGGAGCGCGGATCGCCGCAGGCCGGGGCGCGGCGGCCGGTCAGATCGCCGCCGGCCAGATGGCGACCGCGTAGGCGCCGAACCACGCCGAGACCAGCACCACCCCCGCAAGGATCCCGGCCGCCGCGACGCGGTGCCGGCCGGCCAGCCGCGCCAGCCCGACGGCCACCGGCACCACCAGCGTGAACGCCGGGAGCAGCAGCCGGGCCTTCGACGCCATCACCCCCGCGCTCCCGACGTCCATCGCGACGACGAGCAGCCCGTAGCAGAACAGCGGCCAGGGCAGGGTGCCCGCGGCGGCGTCGCGCAGGCACACGCCGAGGAGTACGACCGCCACCACCAGCGCGACCACCGTCCCCACCTCCAGCAGCGACGGCGCCGACGCCAGCACCGTCCCGGCGAAGTGCAGGGTCGAGGCGCCGCCGTCGAAACGCGACCCCCAGCCGCGGGACTGCACGGCGAACCAGCCCGTCGGCGAGCCGGTCCGCGCGCCCACCCACGCCAGGTAGCCGAGCAGCCCGAGCGGGGCGATCGCGACGGCGGCCCACGGCCGGCCGCCGTCGTCGCGACGGTGCAGCGCCGCGCCCGCCGACACGAGCACCACGATCAGCAGCGCCGCGGCGGTCGGGCGGACGAGGCCCGCGGCGAGGCAGCCGAGACCGGCGGCGGCCCAGCGGCGCTCGAGGACGAACACGAGCGTCCAGGCCGCGCAGGCGCAGAACAGCGCCTCGGAGTAGGCCATCGACAGCACGACCGACATCGGGGCCGCGCCGAACAGCGCGACGAGCACCAGCCCTGCCCGCGCCGACCCGCCCGGGACGGCCCGGCCGATCCGCGCGACGGCGTACGCGGCGACGACCCCGGCCGCCAGCGTCACGACGACGGCCGCCGCCAGCATGGGCAGGCCGGTGAGGAAGCGTGTCGTCGCGACGAGAGCGGGGTAGCCGGGGAAGAACGCGAGCGGGGTGGCGGCCGAGCGCACGCCCTCGGCGTCGACGAGTCCCCGCGGCACGCCGCCGTAGCCGCCCTGGGCGATGCCGAGGAACCAGTGCCCGTCCCACGATCCGAGCCGGTCGCCGAGGTGCTCGCCGTTGGCCTCGGTGAGCAGTACGAGCAGGGCCGTCCCGACCGCCCGCACGAGCAGGTAGACCCCGGCGGGGGCGAGCGCGGACCGCAGCACGGGACCGGCGGGCAGCGCGGGAAGAGGGGTCGTCGTGACCCCTCGGCGCGCCCGCGCGGGCGACGTGTCCGGACTCACGCCGGCCCCCGGCACACCCCGCGAGCGGGGGCGGGGCGCCGTCGGTGTCTGTGGCATCGGTCATCGAGGTTAACGGCGCTGCTCGGCGCCGGTAGGCTGGGCTCCCGACCAGCTCCTCGAGAGTGGTCGGCGTGCCGGCAGGCGGTCGTGGGGACCTCTCGTCGTTGTCGATCCGTCGCGGAGGACAGACCGAAGACGTCGCCGGCACCCGGCCGCGGCGTGAGACAGGAGGTCGGAGTGGCCCTCGTCGTGCAGAAGTACGGCGGATCGTCGGTTCAGGACGCGGACCGCATCAAGAAGGTCGCGGAACGGATCGTCCGGACCCGCAAAGAGGGCCACGACGTCGTGGTCGTCGTCTCCGCGATGGGGGACACGACCGACGAGCTGACCGACCTCGCCGAGCAGATCTCGCCCGCCCCGCCCGCCCGTGAGATGGACATGCTGCTCACCGCGGGTGAGCGGATCTCCAACGCGCTGGTCGCGATGGCGATCCACGCCCTGGGTGCCGAGGCCCGCTCGTTCACCGGTTCGCAGGCCGGGATGCTCACCACGTCCAAGCACGGCGACGCCCGGATCGTGCAGGTCAACCCGGGTCGGCTGCGCAGCGCGCTCGACGAGGGCTCGATCGTCCTCGTCGCCGGCTTCCAGGGGATGAGCGAGGACTCCAAGGACATCACGACGCTGGGCCGCGGCGGGTCGGACACGACCGCCGTCGCGCTGGCCGCGGCGCTCGAGGCCGACGTCTGCGAGATCTACACCGACGTCGACGGCATCTTCTCCGCCGACCCGCGGATCGTGCCCGACGCGCAGCACCTCGACACCGTGACGTACGAGGAGATGCTGGAGATGGCGGCCTCCGGCGCGAAGGTCCTGCACCTGCGCGCCGTCGAGTACGCCCGCCGTTACAACGTGCCGCTGCGGGTGCGCAGCTCGTACAACGACAAGCCGGGGACCCTGGTCGCCGGTTCGATCGAGGAGATTCCGTTGGAGAACCCGATCCTGACCGGGGTCGCGCACGACCGTTCCGAGGCCAAGATCACCGTCACGGGTGTGCCCGACACGCCCGGCATGGCGGCCCGGATCTTCCGCACCGTCGCCGATGCCGAGATCAACATCGACATGGTGCTGCAGAACATCTCCCACGAGTCCGTCGGCACCACCGACATCACGTTCACGCTGCCCCGCGCCGACGGCCCGCGCGCCGTCGCCGCGCTGGAGGGGGCCAAGAACGACATCGGGTTCGACGAGGTCGTGTACGACCCCGAGGTCGGCAAGGTGTCGCTGGTCGGCGCGGGCATGCGCAACCACCCCGGCGTCACCGCCACCTTCTGTGAGGCGCTGTCCAGCGCCGGCGTGAACATCGAGACCATGAACACCTCCGAGATCCGCATCTCGGTGATCTGCCGCGCCGACCAGCTCGACGGTGCCGTCCGTGCCCTGCACGACGCGTTCGACCTGGGTGGCGACGAGGAGGCCGTCGTGTACGCAGGGACCGGACGATGACCGCCGCCGGGAACGGGCCGGTCGTCGCGATCGTCGGCGCCACCGGTGCCGTCGGCACCACGATGATCGACATCATCGACGCGCGCGAGTCCGTGCCGTGGAGCGAGATCCGGCTCGTCGCGTCGGCCCGCTCGGCGGGCAAGGTGCTGAAGGTCCGCGGCGAGGACGTCACCGTCCGGCTGCTCGAGCCGGAGGTCTTCGACGGCGTCGACATCGCGCTGTTCGACGTCCCCGACGAGATCAGCGCCGAATGGGCGCCGATCGCCGCGGCGCGGGGCGCGGTCGCCGTCGACAACTCCGGCGCGTTCCGGATGGACCCCGACGTGCCGCTGGTGGTGCCGGAGGTCAACGCGGACAAGGCCGCCGACCGGCCCAAGGGCATCATCGCCAACCCCAACTGCACGACACTGTCGATGATGGCCGCGATGGGTGCGCTGCACCGCGAGTTCGGTCTGGAGGCGCTCGTCGTGGCGTCGTACCAGGCGGCCTCGGGTGCCGGTCAGCCCGGCATCGACCGCCTGCAGGCCGAGCTGTCGGCCGTCGCGGGCAAGAACGTCGGGCAGCACGGTGGCGACGTCGCGGCGGCGCTCGCCGAGGCCGGTCTCGGCACCGACTCGCCGTTCCCCGCGCCGCTGGCGCTCAACGTCGTCCCGTGGGCGGGCTCGCTCAAGGACGATGGCTGGTCGTCGGAGGAGCTGAAGGTCCGCAACGAGTCGCGCAAGATCCTCGGCATCCCCGACCTGAAGGTGTCGGCGACGTGCGTGCGCGTTCCCGTCGTCACCACCCACGCGCTGGCGGTGCACGCGACGTTCGGGCGCGAGGTGACCGTCGAGGGCGCCCGCAAGGTGCTCTCCGAGCAGCCGACGATCGTGCTGGCCGACGACCCGGCCGCGGGCCGGTGGCCGACCCCGGCCGACGTCGTCGGCGACGACCCGACCTGGGTGGGGCGGATCCGGCAGGCGCTGGACTTCCCGAACACCCTGGAGCTGTTCGTGTGCGGGGACAACCTGCGCAAGGGTGCCGCGCTGAACACCTACGAGATCGCCGAGACGGTCGCCGCGTCGCTCTGAGTCGCTCACGGGACGTCAGATCGCGTACTTCCAGATCGTGAGGGAGTAGGCGCCGAACCAGGCCGAGGCCAGCGTCGCCACCGCGAGGACGGCCCACGCCGTCGCGGGGCGGCGCCGGGCCAGGCCGAGCGCCATCGGCAGCAGCAACACGAACGCGGGCAGCAGCAGCCGCACCTTCGAGGCCATGACGCCCGACGACAGCCACACCGTCGCGACGACGGCGGCGCCGTAGAGCACCAGCGGCCACGGCACCCGCGCCGGGACGCACAGCGCGAGCAGGACGACCGCGCCGACGAGCACGACGAGGATCGCGATGTCGTAGACGGTCCCGTGCCGGCCGGCGAGCGTCTCCCCGAGCTGCCGGACGACGGCGACGCCGCCGTCGACGCCGCCGTCCCAGCCCGTGCTCTGCACGGTGAACCAGCCGCCGAGCTCGCCCGTCCGCACCGCCACGTAGGCCAGGTAGCCGCCGATGCCGCTCGCGGCCAGCAGCGCGGCGCCCAGTGGCCGCCACCCGTCGCGTCGGCCGACGAGCGCGACCGCGGCGACGGCGACGACGGCCAGCACCAGCGCCTCCGCCGTCGGGCGGACGACCCCCGCCAGCGCGCAGGCCGCGCCGGCGAGCAGCCAGCGTCGTTCCAGGAGGCCGACGAGCGACCATGCCGCGAGCGCGCAGAACAGCGCCTCGGTGTAGGCCATGTTCAGCGTGACGGCCATCGGTGCGGCGGCGAAGAGGGCCGTCAGCAGCAGCCCCACACGCCGTGATCCACCGGGGACGAGCTCGCCCAGCCGGGTCAGCGCGTAGGCGCACGCGACGCCCGCCAGCAGTGACACGACGAGCGCCGCCGCGACCTCGTTGCCCCCGAGCAGCGGCGCGAACACGGCGATCGTCGCGGGATAGCCGGGGAAGAACGCGAGCGCGGTGAACGGTGTGTGCCTGCCGTGCCCGTCGAGCATCGTGTCGGGGATGCCGGAGTAGCCGTGCTCGGCGATCGCGATCATCCAGTCGCCGTCCCATGCGCGGAGCCGGGCGACCGGGTCGAGGCCGTGGGCGTAGGACAGCCATACCAGCACCAGGACGCCGACGACCCGGATCGCCAGATAGACGCCCGCGGGCGCGAGCGCGGCGACGAGGGCGGCCCGGCGCGCGGGATCGGGCGTCGCGACCGGGGTGTCGGTCGCGCTCACCGCGCCTCCCCCCGTCCGTTCCGTACCGCCCGAGCAGGTCACAACGGTAACGCGAGATCGTCGCGGCGCCGATAACGTTCTGCCGCGTGAGCAACGAAGAACTGATCCGTCGTTACGAGGCCGGCGGCGGCCACCTCGCCGCTGCCGCCGCCGAGGGCCTCGCGGTCCCCCCGGCCCTGAAGACCGCTCTGGTCACGTGCATGGACTCCCGGATCGACACGTTCACCCTCTTCGGGCTCAAGCTGGGGGAGGTGCACGTGCTGCGGAACGCGGGTGGCGTCGTCACCGACGACGTGATCCGCTCGCTGACGATCAGCCAGCGCAAGCTCGGGACCAGGGACATCCTGCTCGTCCAGCACAGCGGTTGTGGTCTGGCGACCTTCACCGACGACGACTTCTCCGAGGAGCTGGCCGTCGAGACGGGGATGCGGCCGCCGTGGCGGACCCACGCGTTCCGCGATCCGATGGTGAGCGTGCGCCGCGACCTCGCGCAGCTGCGGCACGACCCGTTCCTGCACCCGGACACGCGGGTGCGGGGCTTCGTGCTCGACATCGAGTCGTTCGTCCTGCAGGAGGTCGACAGCCAGGACTGAGCCCCGCGACGTATCGATGTGAGACGGCCGGGGACTGTGCGTCGCGTCACCTGGTAAGCCGAACGGGTGGCAGGTCGAACGGTGTCGCTCGTGTGCCGGGCGTGCGGGAGCAGGTCCGATCTCGGGGATCGGTCGGTGGCCGGCACGTGCCCGGATCTGGTCGACGACGCGGGCTACGCCGTCGACGAGGTCGAGATCGTCTTCCACGGCGTGTGCGCGAGGTGTCGCCCGGCCGCCGAGCGGTCCGGACGGAACCGCTCATGGGCCCGGTTGCGGCGCTGAGCGGCGCCGGACCCCTGGCTGACGGCCGTCGCCCGTCAGCCGCGCCCACAGTCCGCCGGATGGCGGATGCACCAGGGGGTCGTGCCCGGCAGGCGTGAGCGGTGGCGGGCCACCCAGCGGTAGACCGTGTCCTGGGCCCGCGCGGTGCGGGCGTGCAGCGCGCGGGGCCAGCCGCGCTGCAGCGCCACCGACAGCGCCGCGGCGACAGCCGCGGACCCGCCCGCCGTGGCGCCGTCGGCACCCTTCCACCGCACCTCCGCGCGGCACTGCTGTGGGGTGGCGTCGACCAGCGCGGCGGCGTCCGGGCGCTGGAACGGGACGGTGGCGATGCGGGCGTGCGCGTCGAGCAGCCGCAGCCAGCCGAGGCTGCGGGTGCAGAACCCGCAGTCGCCGTCGAAGACGAGCGTGCCGGCGAGGACGTCCATGCCGCGATCATGCGCCTACGATCCGGGCGTGACCACCGAAGACCGTCCCGTCGTCTGGCACAACCCGCGCTGCTCGAAGAGCCGCGGTGCGCTGGCCCTGCTCGCCGAGCGCGGCGTCGATCCGGAGATCGTCCGCTACCTCGACGACGCCCCGACCCGTGCCGACCTCGAGGACGTCCTGCGCAAGCTCGGCACCGACGACCCGCGGGCGATCGTGCGGACCGGTGAGGCCCGCTACAAGGAGCTCGGGCTCGCCGACGCCGACCGGGACGCCCTGCTCGACGCCATGGCCGCCAACCCGATCCTGGTCGAGCGTCCGATCGTCGTCGTGGGGGATCGGGCCGTGGTCGGCAGGCCGCCGGAGAAGGTGCTGGACCTGCTGGGCTGAGCGGCCGGGCTCAGCCCGCGACCGCTGCCGTCACGAGCGGCGCGCGCACGACGACGGAGTCGCCGATCAGCCGTGCGGTGGGGCGCAGCCCGGCCCGGCGCAGCAGCCGGGCCAGCCGCATGTCCCCGCCCACGGCCGACGACGCCGCGATCGCCTCGGCCCCCGCGGTGAGCGCGAGGTCGACGGCGCGGCGCACCAGCGCGGTACCGAGCCCGCGGCCCTGCCACGCGTCCTCGACGACGACCGTCAGCATCAGTGTGTCGTCCTGCCGGTCCTGCAGCGTCACGAGCCCGACGGCGCTGCCGCCCTCGGCGGTCGACGCGAGCACGGCTTGGCCGCCGTTCTCCCCGGCGAGCACGGCCTGCAGCAGGCCGGGCGCGAGGCGCGGCGTCGGGCTGCCGAACCGGGCCAGCCGGGTCTCCGGCGAGCAGCGGGCGTGCAGCGCGGCGACGAGCAGCGCGTCGTCGACGGTCGCCGGGCGCAGCCGGACCTCGGAGCCGTCGTGCAGCAGCAGGATGCGGTCGTCGCAGGGCGCGGCCCGGCGGGGTGCGGACAGGCCGAGCTGCGCGGACAGCTCCAGCAGCGCCGCGGCCCGGGACAGCTCCGTGGCGGTGAACGGCCAGGCCCGGCCGAGCCGCACCTGCTGGGCGCCGACCCGGAGGGTGTGCGAGTGCGGATGGGCGGGAGCCTCGGCGGCGACGAGCCGGGCCCGCAACATCGTCGCCACGGCGCGCGGTGCGCTGCCGGGGTCCGCGGCCACCATGCGCGCCAGGGCGAGCGCCGTCGTCGCCGCGTCCGACAGCTCGGCCGCGTCCGCCCGCACCAACAGCGTGCAGGGGATGCCCGCCGAGCCGATCGCGTCGACCAGCGTCCCGGCGTCGACGTCGTCGGGGACGCGGACGAGCAACTCGTCGGTGACGGCGCCGTCGTCGGACGGCTCGCCGACGACGTGCAGCGACACGATGTCGCAGCCCGCCTTGCCGACGACCGTCGCCAACTCGCCGAGTCTGCCCGGCCGGTCCTCCAGCTCCACGTGCACGCGCCACAGCGACACGTCGCCCACCCCCTCCGACGGACCCATCGTGTCGGGCGGATGTTGCGGTGGCGCTACGTCGTTGTGACGCCACACGTGGCGATGGCCACGTCGCCGCGGCAGGCGCGCGTCGTGGCCCTCAGCAGGCGCCGATGCCCTCGAGCCCGACCCAGGCCCGTTCCCAGACCAGCGTGAACACGACGGTCCCGCACTCGGGGTCGGGGAACTCGACGGTCGAGCTCGCGCCCACCGCCAGGTCGTCGACGGTCCGGGCGGCGCCGGCGGCGTCGCCGTGGCGCTCGGCCCAGTCGCGCACCATCAGCCGGTGGTATTCGACGGCCTCGTGCCACTCACGGAAGCGGTGCTCCTCGTCGACGCCCCGGACGAGCCACATGGCGGCCTCCCTCCCGACGACCACCATGGCACCACGTTCAGCCGCCGACTGCACCCCCCGTCACGCTGCGTCGCGCGAAGTCGATCTCCGTCGCGACGTGCCGAATCGTCTCCTCGACGACGAGCGACCCGTGTCCGGCGTCGAACCGGCTGACCTCGTAGGGCAGGTCGCCGCGCGCGGCGAGCGCGTCGAGGTAGTTGTCCACCTGCCGGATGGGGCAGCGCGGGTCGTTCTCCCCGGCCAGCACGAGCACCGGCGCCCGGACGTCGCCGACGTAGGTGAGCGGCGACGCCGACGCGTAGACGTCCGGGATCTCGTCGGGCGACCCGCCGAACAGTGCCCGGTCGAAGGCGCGCAGCTGCTCCATCTCGTCGGCGTAGGCGGCGAGGTAGTCGGCCACGGGCACACCGCCGATCGCCGCGGCCCACCGGTCCGGCTGGGTGCCCGCGGCCAGCAGCGCGAGGTATCCGCCCCACGACCAGCCCTCGACGACGATCCGTGCCGGATCGGCCAGCCCCGACGACACCGCCCAGTCGTGGACGGCGGCGACGTCCTCCAGCTCGGTCAGGCCCGGGCGGCCCTCGATGGCGTCGCGCCAGGTCGAGCCGTAGCCCGTCGAGCCGCGGTAGTTGACCTCGACGACGGCGAAACCGGCGTCGACCCACGCCGCGCGGACGGCGCTGAACCGGTCCTCGTCGGCGGCGTGCGGGCCGCCGTGCAGGCTGAACACCGTCGGGTGCGGGCCCTCGCCCGCGGGCTCGGCGACGAGCGCGTGCACCGTCCCGCCGGGACCGTCGACCCACACGTCGCGCACCGCGACCGAGCCGGGCGCGGGCTCGCCGGGCGGGGCGACCAGCACCCGGTCGGTGCCGTCGGGGTGCAGGGCGCGGATCGAGACCGGCGCCGCCGCCGAGGACGCCGTGTACTCGACGGTCCCGTCGGGCCGGACCTCGGCCGATCCGACGGTGCCGGGCGCCGTCGGCAGCTCGGTGAGCGTGCCGTCGCGAAGGTCGTGCCGGTACAGCCGGACGCGCCCGGCGTGGGTGTGCCAGACCAGCAGCGCGGTCGCGTCGGGATAGAAGTCGGCGACGAGCTCGCCGGGCAGGTCGAGCAGGACCTCGGTCTCGGTGTCGGTGGCCACGTCCCAGATCAGCAGCTCCTCACGGCCACGGCGCTCGTGCAGCAGCAGCAGTCGCTGGTCGCCCGCCACGGGGCTGAACACGAGCGGGGTCAGTCCGCGGCCCGGGCCGTCGGACTTCTCCGCGACGGTCGACGCGTCGGCCGTCCGCACCACGCGGACGTCGGGATGCCGGGAGTCGCCGTGCTCGGAATGGCTGATCGCGAGCAGGGTCTCGTCCTCGGACAGGGCACCGACGCCGGCGTCCTCGGCGTGCTCGTAGATCATCTCGGTGTCGGCCCCGTCGCGCCGCACCCAGATCCGGCTGCCGTCGTCGGTCGACGTCCCCGCCGCGACGAGCGTCCGGCCGATCTCGAGCCCGGCGGGGTATCCGTCCTCGACGCCGGGCAGTGCGTCGGCGGGCCGTTCGCCTGCGGGCAGCCCCGCGAACGGCTCGGCGACCCAGCGGCCGAACTCGTCGCCGTCGGTGTCGTCGAACCACCACACGTGCTCGCCGTCGGGCGGCAGGGTCGCGGTATGGGTGCCGGCGGCGCGACTGGTGACCTGGCGGTGCAGGCCGGTGGCCCGGTCCCAGGTGTGGACCTCGGTGGTACCGCCCTCGTTGGAGGTGTAGACGCAGCGGTCCGGGACGTCCTTGGCCCAGTGCGGACGTGACATGCGGGTCGCGGTGAACCGGGCCCGCCAGCGGCGCTCGCGGTCGTCGTCGTCGAAGAGCCGGTCGGGGACGGCGGCGTCGGGATGCACGCCCCGATCCTGCCGGGCGGTCCCGTTCGCCCGCCGCGGCGGTCCCGGTCCGCGCGCGACGCCGCACGTGCGGGCGCCCGCCGTCGCCGGGCCGTGGCACGATGTGGTCGTGAGCGAGCCCGTCCCCGCCGACCGGATCCGGGTGTCCGACGCCGAACGTCGAGCCGTGCAGGACATGCTGCTGCGTGCCCAGGGCGAGGGCCTGCTCGACATCGGCGAGTACGACGAGCGCGTCCAGGCCGTGTGGAACGGCAAGACCCGCGGCGACCTCGCCCGCGTGACCGCCGACCTGCCCGACATCCCGCCCGCCCCGCCCGCCGGCCGGGACCCGGTCCGGCCCGCCCCGGCCCGGCCGAAGAAGGTCTTCTCCGACACCGGGGGCGGCACCGCGATGCGCGTGCTGACGATCGTCTTCTCGAGCATCGTCGCCGTGAACGTGCTCGTGTGGGGCATCGTCAGCGTCACCAACTTCGACCTGATCTACCCGTGGTTCGTGTGGACGCTGATCCCGCTGGTCGTGCTCGCCGTCCTGTACGCGTCCGGGATCGGCCGGTCGCACGACGACCGCTGACGCCCGGCCGCGCCCGGCCGGGTCGCGCTACGGCACCGACGCGTCGAGCAGGGCCGCGGTCATCTGGGTGGTCAGCCAGGCGGTGAACTCCGCGTCGCTCCAGCCGCGCTCGACGACGAGTGCCATGTAGTGCGCGGGGTCGTTGAGGACCCACAGCGCGTCGATCGCGCGGTCGAGGTCCAGGTCCCGGCGCAGGGGGCCGGTCTCGCGCACCTTGCGAACGACCATCTCCGCGCCTGCCCGACGGTTCTGCACGAGCGTCACCCACAGCTGTCCGATCTCGGCGGACTCGTCGGCGGCACGCCGGGTCACCTCGAACAGCCGCCCCGCCCGCCGGGCGATCACCAGGCACACCTCGCTGTAGGCGCGCAGTACGTCGACCGGGTGGGCCGCCTCCCACACGGGCGCGAACCACGGGCGCCGTGCGACCGGCACCGGCTCGTCGTCACCGGCGAGCGCCTCGTCGAGCACCTGCCGCAGGAGCGCCGGCTTCGATCCGAACACCGCAGCCGCGGTCGGCCTCGCGACGCCCGCCAGCTCGGCGACGTCCCGCAGCGACGCGCCGGTGTAGCCGCGCTCGGTGAACAGCGTGGTCGCCGCGGCGACCACGGCCCGACGGGTCCGGCGGGCCGCCTCCTCCCGCACGGGCGAGCGGTAGTCCCGTCGCTGTCCCTTGACCTCCGGCACGGGTCGACCGTACCGTCTCTATTCAATAGACAGCGTCTATTCAATGGAGGTGCGGGGATGTCCTCGCTCCCGGCTCCGCCCTACGTGCTGCGCGCCGACGAAGGAGAGGCCCTGTGGTTCCTGGGCAACCTCGCCACGATCAAGGCCGGCGCCGACCAGACGCGTGGAGCCCTGACCGTCGCGGAGTTCCTCAACCCGCCGGGCTTCGCGCCGCCGCTGCACCGTCACCTGCAGGAGGACGAGGCCTTCTACATCCTCTCGGGATACGCCCGGTTCCACTGCGGCGCTGACGAGTTCGAGGCCGGACCGGGTGACTTCGTGCTGCTGCCCGTGGACCGGCCGCACACGTTCGTCGTCGGGCCCGACGTGTCGCTGCGTGCCCTCCAGCTCACCACGCCCGCCGGCTTCGAGCACTTCGCGGCGGAGGCCGGCGAAGCCGCCACCGAGCGCCGCTTGCCCGAGCCCGGCCCGGTCGACCCGGCGCGGCTGGGACATGCTGCCGCCCGACACGGCGTCGAGATCGTCGGACCGCCGCCGTCCCCGTGATCCCGTCGACCCGCGGCGACCGGCGCGCTGCGGTTCAGTGCCCGGCGGCGTCCGCGACGACAACGCGCAGCGCGTCGGCCAGGTCGCGGCCCGACGGCGCGGACGCCGGGTCGACGGCCCACTGCACGAGCGTCCCGATCAGCAATGCCTGGTAGAAGGCGCCGAGCGCGTGGGTGCGCCCGTCGTCCTCGTCGGCGTGGAAGGTCAGCGCCAGGTCCTCGCGCGTGAGGTCCGCGGCTGCGGCGAGCGCGTCACGAACCTCGGGCACCCGGGGTGCCTGCGCGAGCGCCTCCACCGTCGCGGTGACCATCCGCTCGTCGCGCGCGACCCGGTCGACGACGCGGTCCCAGGTCCGCTCGAACCGGTCGAGCGGCGTCGGCGCGGGCGCCGGGGACTCCTCGGTGACCGCCTCGGTGAGGGCGGCGTCGACGGCGGCGGCACAGTCGCGGGTCATGGCGACGAGCGCGGCGGCGAGCAGCGCGTCCTTCGATCCGAAATGGTAACCGATGGACGCGAGGTTCGTGCCCGAGGCGGCGACCACGTCGCGCGCCGACGTGCGGCTCCATCCCTTGTCGTGCAGGCACTCCCTGGCGCCCGCGAGGAGCTCGTCACGATGACCCACATGATCATCCTAACGTCCGTCCTAGACGGCCGTACATGACCGGAGCGGGCGA
The DNA here is from genome assembly GCF_036984265.1 of Pseudonocardia sp. D17. NCBI lineage: Bacteria > Bacillati > Actinomycetota > Actinomycetes > Pseudonocardiales > Pseudonocardiaceae > Pseudonocardia > Pseudonocardia sp. D17. Next base: position 99,155 of record NZ_BPRG01000241.1, read on the forward strand.
CGACGAGATCACAGCGGGTCCGGCCGTGCCGGCTGCGGCCCGGCCCGGGTCGATCAGCCCAGTGCCGCTGCCCGCGACTCCAGGTGCCGACGCTCGGGCAGGCTCGTCGTGAGCCGGGCGGCCCGGCGGTAGGCGGCCCGGGCCTCGTCGCGTTCGCCGGCCATCTCCAGCAGGTGCGCGTGCACGGCGTGCAGCCGGTGGTGGTCGGCCGTGCGGTCGTCGCTGCGCAGCGGCTCGAGCACCTCGAGGCCGGCCTGCGCGCCCTCGGCCATCGCGACGGCGACGGCCCGGTTGAGCGTGACCATCGGGTTGTCCTCGATGCGCCCGAGCAGCCGGTAGAGCGCGACGATCTGGCGCCAGTCGGTGTCCTCCGCGCGCGCCGCCTCGTCGTGGACGGCCGCGATCGCCGCCTGGATCAGGTACGGCCCGGCCAGCCACCGGGCCAGCCCGTCGGTCACGAGCGCGACGCCCTCGTCGATCATCGCGCGGTCCCAGCGTGTGCGGTCCTGCTCGCCGAGCGGGACGAGCGCGCCGTCGGGCCCGGTCCGCGCGGCGCGGCGGGCGTCGGTGAGCAGCATCAGGGCGAGCAGGCCCGCGGGCTCGCCCTCGTCCGGGGTGAGCCGGTGCAGCTCGCGGGCCAGCCGGATCGCCTCGGCGGTGAGGTCGGTGCGCTGCAGGTCGGCGCCCGCCGATGCGGTGTAGCCCTCGTTGAACACGAGGTAGAGCACCTGCAGGACGGCGGCGAGCCGCGCCGGGCGCTCGTCGGGCGGCGGCATCGTGAACCGCGCCCCGGCCGACCGGATCCGCTGTTTCCCGCGGCTGATCCGCTGCGCCATCGTCGCCTCGGGGACCAGGAAGGCCGCGGCGATCTCGGCCGTCGTCAGACCGCCGACGGCGCGCAACGTCAGCGCCACCTGCGACGGGCCGGTGAGCGCCGGGTGGCAGCACAGGAACAGCAGGCGCAGCGTGTCGTCGCCGTCCGGACCGTGGTCGGCGGCCACGCGGTCCCCGGGATCGGGCTCGACGACCTCCGGCTCCTGCGCGACGACCGCGACCTCCCGCAGGCGGCGCGCGCTCTCGCTGCGCCACTCGTCGGTCAGCCGCCGTCCGGCGACCGTGAGCAGCCACGCGTGCGGCCTCTCGGGCACCCCGTCGACCGGCCACTGCGTCGCCGCCGCGAGCAGCGCCTCCTGCACGGCGTCCTCGCACGCGTCGAACTGCCCGTGGCGTCGCACGAGCGTGCCGAGGACCTGCGGCGCGGCCGACCGCAGCAGGTCCTCGACACCCGTCGTCACATCTCCGCCCCGCCGTCGTGCATCACCGCACGCACCTCCATCGCGCCGCCGAAGCGGACGTCGGGCCAGCTTGCAGCGATCTCGACGGCCCGTTCGACGGACTCGCAGTCGACCTCGACGTAGCCCGCGAACTGCTCCTTGCTCTCGGCGAACGGCCCGTCGGTGACCGCGGGCCTGCCGTCGACGCCACGCACCGTCCGGGCCGTCGACGGGTCGGCGAGCGCCTGTCCGCCGACGAACTCGCCGGACCTCGTCAGCTCGTCCATGATCCGGTCGACATCGGCGAACAGCGCGGTCCGCTCCTCCTCGGTCAGGTCGTCGACGAAGCCGGGGCGGTTGTGGATGAGCAGCATGTACTTCACGACGATCGCTCCCTCGCGTCGGCCGCACCCCCCGTCGGGGCGCGTCACACAGCATGGTCGGAGCCGACCGCGCCGTCTCGACGTGCCGCCGCGGCGGATTTTCCCGCCGATCCGTGTCGAGACGGGCGCCGCGGCTCCGACCGGCCGGTGACGGACCGGAACCCACCAGGAGGACACGATGACCGGCAAGCTGCGAGTGAGCGTCTCCGTCTCGATCGACGGCTACATGGCGGGCCCCGGCCAGAGCCTCGAGAACCCGCTCGGGATCGGCGGCGAGCGGCTGCACGAGTGGGCGCTCGCGACGCGCTCCTTCCGCGAGAAGTTCGGCAGGGAAGGCGGCTCCACCGGCGTCGACGACGACGTCATCGCCGCGGCCGACGCGGGCGTCGGTGCGACGGTCATGGGGCGCAACATGTTCAGCCCCGGCCGTGGCGAGTGGGACCTGTCGTGGACGGGCTGGTGGGGTGACACGCCCCCGTTCGGGCACGACGTCTTCGTCCTGACCCACCACGACCGGGAGCCGATCGGGATGAAGGGCGGCACCACCTTCCGGTTCGTCACGACCGGGATCGACGACGCGCTCGCCCTGGCCCGCGCCGCGGCCGGGGACCGGGACGTCCGGCTCGGTGGCGGGGTGTCCACGGTCCGCGAGTGCCTGCGCGCCCGGCTCGTCGACGAGATGGACCTCGCCGTCGTGCCCGTGCTGCTCGGGAGCGGGGAGCGTCTGCTCGACGGCCTCTCCCCCGACGGCTACACGTGCACGCGGGTCAGCGCGTCGGACACCGTCGCGCACCTGCGGTTCGTGCGCGGCTGAGCGCGTTCCGGGCCGCCGTCCACGCGAGCCACCGGAGCCGCGCGAGCCGGGCGGTCGTAACGGACGCGGCTCGGCGGACGAGTCCGGACGGGCCGCCGTCCGCCGTCGCGGCCGCGGAGCCGAGCGGAGGGAGTCTCGTGACGTCCGACCCGAACGACCGCCTCCCGGCGACGACGGCTGCCGAGCCGGGATCGGTCGTCGTCCCCATCGGATCGCAGACGCTGCAGGTCCCGCCCGCGGTCGGGTCCTACCTGCTGGACCCGAGCCGTGAGTCGGCGGCGCGGCTGTCCGGGACGCGGGTGTGGATCCGGCGCCGGCACGGTGAGCTGATCGTGCACATCGGCGACGTCGAGCAGGATCTCGAGTCCGACTCCGAACAGGACGGTTGACGGCCGGACCCGGGTCATTCCCGCGTCAGGAGATCGCACAGCGCGCTCGTCAACGGAATCCCGGTGACCCATTCGAGCCAGTACCACTGGCCGTTCGGGTTGATCTCCAGGAACACGTACTCACCGTCCGGCGTCAGGAGCAGGTCGATGGCCCCGAACCGGAGCCCGAGGCGCGTCACCAGCTCGACGCAGCGGGCCTCGAGGACGGGTGGGAGGTCGAGCGGCACATGGGGCAGGTCGTAGATCTCCGCCCGCCGGAAGTCGACGCGTGCGTCGGCACTCGTCGGCGTGATCCCCACCGCGAACACGCGCTCGCCGATGACCGTCACCCGCACGTCCATCGCCTTGTCGACGAACTCCTGCAGGAACGTCGGGCCGAACCGGACGGAGCCGAGCTCGTCGAGGTCCTCGTCGGTGACCAGGTGGGTGTAGAGCGTCGCCGCCCGCTCGGGGTACCGGATCAGTGGGCTCGACAGCACCTTCACGATCGTTCCGCCGGGACAGGACCCGACGAACGCCGCTGCGTGGTCGGGGCTGTTGGTGACGGTGAACCGTGGCACGGCGAAGCCCAGCGTGGTCGCGAGGTCGAGCTGCACCAGCTTGAGGCCGGCCCGGCGCACCGCGCCGGGGTCGCTGACCCAGCGGGCGTCGAGGGTGTTCCACAGCCCGCGGAAGAGGTGGTTGCACTCGGCACGCAGCCACTCCGTCTCACCCGGTTCGAGGTCGGACGGGAGCGCGAAGCGGCCGGGCCGCCGGTACCAGACGGCGTCGACCGCCCGCAGGTCGAGCTCCGACCCGCCCCAGCTCAGAGCGCCGTGAACCCCGGAAGGGGTGCTGTCGACGGTCAGCGTGGACGCCCCCGGATAGGCGGACAGGTCGAACACCCGTGACTCGACGCCGCGCCGGTCGAGCTCCGCGACGACGGGCGTGACATGGAGGTCCTGGGGTGAGGAGAGGACGAGAATCATCGGGCCAGGCCGAGATCGGACACCTCGACGTCCCGGCCGTCGGACGTGACGGCGAGCGCGCCCGTGAGCGAAGCCCGGTCGCGGAATGCGATCGCCCCGTCGTCCTCGTCGTCGGCGTCCGCGAATTCGATCCATTCCGCAGCCACCCGCACCACGAACGGGACAGCGCGGCGACCGAACTCCGACGTCACCTCGACGGCGTTCGGTGAAGAATTCCGGTGTGCTGCGGGCGGCTATGTGTCGTCACTGCAGTGGATGTCGTGGTGAGTGGTCCGCCGGCATCCGGTGGCGCTGCTGGTGTCGGGAACGAAGGTGGCATCGGGCTCGGGCCCGGTGTTGTCGCCGTTGCCCTCGTCGTCGAAGAGCTTGCGAATTGCCTGCTCGGCCGCCTCCATCTTGCCCTTGGGGATGACGAGCAGCTGCACTTCGCCCTCGGCCTGTTGTTCGGCTTCCATGGCTGGCTCCTTGCGCTGTGCGGGCGAGAAACTGACCGAACGGGCACGAACGGTACTGACCGCGGTATTCCTTGTCGACGGTCGAACGTCCTTTTCTCGCGCTTCCTCGGACATACTGATCGGACGATTTCGCCGCCGGCCCGCATTCGGCCTCGGGACGTCGCTCGTCGGCCACTCGGAGCCGCGGATGCCCACCGGCCGACGGTGCGGGCCCTACGCGGTGGAGCCGGGACGTAACGCACCGCGCCCGGCGGACGAGTTCGGACGTGCCGGTGATCACCGTCGCCACTCGGGGGGCGCATTCATGAGCGGGCCACTGACGTTCGTCCTCGACGCCAACCTGGGACTCACCGTCGCTGATGCGACGTGGGCCCGCTACCTGGCCGAGCACGGGATCATCGCCGAGCCGTCGACGGACCTCGCGGCGATCGACCGCATCCTCGGCCGGCACCGGGCCGACCTCGGGTACGTCCCCGCCGCCGACTACCACGGGTTCGCCGACGACCCCGCCTACCGCGGGCTGGCCGTCGCCACCTCGTCGCGGACCGGTGAGCCGACGCAGTCCGCGGTCCTCGTCGTGCGTGCCGACGACCCCGCCCGCCGCGTCGACGACCTCGCCGGCGCAACGCTCGGCTACGTCAACACGTCGTGCTCGTCGTCGTGGTACGCCCCGGCACTGCTCGCCCGGCAACAGGATGCGTCCATCGAGGAGTACTTCCGGCCGGTCCTCGTTCCGCCGTGGCAGCCGCAGATCGACGCCGTCGTCGACGGCCGGACCCGCTGCACGTCGGTGCTCGAGGACGTGTGGACCGCCAACCCCGACAACGCCGGGCGCACCCGGATCGTCGGTCGCGTCGACGGGCTGTGCCCGCCCGTCGTCATCGCACGCGACGACGTCGACGACGCGCTCGCCGGATCGGTGGTCGCCGAGCTGGTGGCATGGACGCCGCCCGCCGGGTCGATCTACGGTCCGTTCATCGGCTACGACGACGCCTACGTCGCCCCGTTCTTCGCGATGCTGGCGACGTTGCGGCCAGGCACCTGACCCGCGACCGGCCCGACAAGGGGACTGCAGTGCAGACACGCACGGTGGGAACGACGATGCCGGTCCTCGAGATCATGCTCGGGCCGGGTGAGCGCGTGACGGCCGAGGGCGGCGAGGTGTCCTGGTACACCCCGGGCATGCAGCTGGAGACGTCGACACGGTTCGGTTCCGGCGGCCGCGGCGGGTTCATGAGTGGGCTGAAACGGGCGCTCGGCGGCGGTCAGCTCTTCCTGACCGAGTACACCGCGCCGACGGGCGGGATGGTCGCGTTCGCCGCGCGGATGCCCGGGGTGATCCGGGAGCTGACGATCGACCCCGCCGACGAGTTCATGGTCCAGTCCGGCAGCTACATCGCGAGCACGACCGACGTCGAGGTCTCCGTGGCCTTGCAGAAGCGGTTGGGCGCCGGCATCTTCGGCGGCGCGGGCCTGGTTTTCCAGAAGCTGGCGGGCCACGGCAGGGCGTGGGTCGAGCTCTCGGGCGAGATCGTCGAGTACGACCTCGCGCAGGGGCAGTCGATGATCGTCCATCCCGGTCATCTCGCGCTGTTCACCGCGGGCATGGACCTGCAGTTCGCGACGGTGAAGGGCATCAAGAACAAGTTCTTCGGCGACGCGCTGATGATGGCCGAGATCCACGGGCCGGGGCACGTCTGGCTGCAGTCGATGACGGCCGCCAAGCTCGCCGCCGCCATCGAGCCCTACCTGCCGGACAAGTCCGGCGGCGGGAACGGCGACAACTGAGTCGCCCGCGGCTCGATCGTCAGCGGGATCGTCGCGGCCTGCGGGGTGGGGGCCGGGGACAGGTCGGGCGTCCGGTCGGCGGGAGAGAGCAGCTCGGTGTAGCGGCCGAGCATGCGGTCACCGAGGTGGCGGTAGTACTCCGGCAGGCTCGACGAGCGGCCCTCGTGGAACGCCAGGAACGCCGGATCGGACCGCAGCATCCCGAGGATGTGCCGGAAGCTCCGGACGTCGGCGCGGAACCCCGCCGTGCGGGCCCGGTGGACGTACCGGATCGCGCGGTGCGTCGTGCCTGCCAGCCGTCGGCGCAGCATCTGCGGCGACGAGGCGTGCGAGTAGAGGTCGACGAGCTTCTCGTAGTAGGTGACCGGGTCGTAGTTCTTGATCGTCGTCACCAGGTACGGCGCGTAGTAGAAGCTGAACGGCATCTCGGTGAGGATCCGGCCGCTCGAGGTCAGGTCCCGGTGCAGGGGGGTGCCACCGAACGGCACCGGGATGTTGATCGTCGGGAACGCGAACGGCGCCAGGTCCATGAACCGCTTCGTCAGCTCGACGGGTTCGTCGCCCTGGTCGGTGTCGAGCCCGAACATGAAGTTCGCCTGCAGGTACGGCACGTTCTCCGCCAGTTCGGCGAAGTGCGCGGCGACCTTCTCGACCTTCTCCATCCCGGCCGTGCGCCCGACGCCGGCCTTGTTGGAGTAGTCGGTCCAGGACTCGACGCCCGGCGCCACCATGGCGCAGTTCGTCTCCCGCAGCCGCCGTGGCCGGTCGCCGCGCAACACGGTCAGCGAGCTCTCGATGATGTAGGGCGGCCGCCCCGCGGCGGGCTGGGCCTCCAACGTCGCGAAGACCTCGTCGAACTTCACCGCGAAGTTCGGGTCGTGGAACACGACGAGCCGCCCCGGCAGGTGCGTCGAGAGATAGCGCAGGTCGGCGGCGAGCCGGTCGGCCGACAGCGGTCGGTAGGTGCTGTTCCAGTCGATGCAGAAGTCGCAGCGGTACGGGCAGCCCGTGCTCGCGAGCATCGGCACCGCCGACAGCATCAGCGGCCTGCGGCCCAGGAAGAACGCCGACGCGCGGATCTCGGGCATCCGTTCCTCGACGGTCGGCACGTCGTCGAACGGCTGTTCCGACGTGACGATCGAGCCCGGGTCGAACTGCCCGGCGATGATGTCGGCGATCAGCTCCGGATCGCATTCCCCGACGACCAGGTCGAAGAACCGGAGGCAGTCGACCGGGAACGCCCTGGCGTGCGGGCCGCCGATGACCGTCCGGACCCCGGCCGCGCGGTAGATCTTCGCCAACGCGTACGCGAGATGGCTGACCTGCGTGTAGCAGGAGACGAAGACGACGTCGAGGTCGTCGGGGAGCAACCGGTCCGGCCGGCCCACGCCGTAGTAGGTGGCGTAGTGCACGCTGTGGCCCATCCGCCTGCACCACACCGAGATCGCCTGTGGGGTGATGCTCGCGTACTGCTTGGTGATCAGCACCTGGTAGCCGACGTCGACCGGCCGTCGGGCGGGCGGCCCCAGGACATCGAGAACCCCGACTCTCATGTCGACCCCCTGGCCGGCTTGCGCGTCGGAGGCAACGACGCTCGCGGAACAGCCGGGCGCCGCAGCGGCGCCCTGAGCCCGACCGTACGGCGTCGCGGCGCAGCCCGGCCAGGGCCGAACGCCCGGCCCCGGCTCAGGAGCGGACGGTGCGGTACTCCGCGAGCCGCGCCCGGACCTCGTCGGAGACCTTGCTCGGGTGCCCGGCGTCGAACGGGGGCTGCGGGTCGTACTCGATGAACACCTGCGCGGCCTGCGCCGCGACGTCGTCGACCAGCAGCTCGAGCAGGCGCAGCGCCATGTCGATGCCCGCCGACACCCCCGCGGCCGTCACGATCCGCTCGGGCAGGTGCTCGACGACGCGCTGGGTCACGGGCGTCGCGCCGAACCGGGCCAGCACGTCGAACGCCCCCCAATGGGTGGTGGCGGTCAGCCCGTCGAGCAGGCCGGCCGCGCCGAGGACGAGCGCGCCGCTGCAGACCGACGTCGTGAAGCGGGTGCCGGGATGGGCGGCGCGCACCCAGTCGACGAGCGGCCCGCCCGCGAGCAGCGCCCGGCTGCCGATCCCGCCCGGGACGACCACCACGTCGGGCGACGGGATGTCGGCGAAGGTGGCGTCGACGCTCAGGCCGAGCATCCCGTTCTCGGTGCGGACCTCGCCGCGACGTTCGCCGACGAGGACGACGTCGATGTCGGGGACGCGCTGCAGGACCTCGTAGGGGCCGATTGCGTCGAGCGCGGTCATGCGGGGGAAGAGCGGGACGGCGACCTGCATGATGGGACCTTCCTCAGTGGACGGTGGTGAAGCGTCGTCGGTAGTGGTCGGGGGCGACGCCGACGCGCCGCAGGAACGCCTTGCGCATCGATTCGGCCGAACCGAAGCCCGCGCGTGCGGCGACGGCCGCGACCGGCGCGGACCCCGTCTCCAGGAAGCCGCGCGCGGCCTCGACGCGGACCTGCTCGACGTAGCCGCCCGGTGGGCTGCCGAGCTCTCGGGTGAACTCGCGGCTGAAGTGCCGCTCGCTCATCCCGACGCGGCGGGCGAGGGTGGGCACACGCAGGTCGGCGGTCGGGTCGCCGTGGATGAGGTCCTGGGCGGCGCGGATGGTCGGACGACCCGCGGGCGCCGTCCACACCGGGCCGGCGAACTGGCTCTGCCCGCCCGGCCTGCGCAGGAACACGACCATCTCGCGGGCCACAGCCTGCGCGACGTCCGGGCCGTGGTCGGCCTCGACGACGGCCAGCGCGAGGTCGATGCCGGCCGTCACGCCCGCGGATGTCCACACCCGGCCGCTGCGGAGGTGGATGGCGTCGGCGTGGACCTCGACCGCAGGGTCGACCGCGGCCAGGGCACGGGCGTACCGCCAGTGCGTCGTGACGGTGTGTCCGGCCAGCAGGCCGGCCCTGGCCAGCAGGAACGCTCCCGTGCACACCGAGAGCACGCGCTCGGCGCGCGGCGCCGCGGCGCGGATCCACGTGACGAGCGGGTCGTCGGCGGGCGTCGTCCGCGCGCCGCGACCTCCCGGGACCAGCAGCGTGTCGACCCGGCCGGGAGCCGGAAGCTGCTCGTCGGCCAGCAGGCGCATGCCGCTCTCGGCGCGGACCGGTGCGCCGTCGGCCCCGACGAGCACGACCCGGTAGCCGGGCGCCCGGTCACGGACCCGCAGCCACTCGGTCGCGCCCATGAAGACCTCGTAGGGGCCCGTGACGTCGAGCGGCTGGATGCCGTCGAAGAGCGGGACGACGATCCGGTGGGCGGGCACGTTCCCACGGTCGCCCGCCGCGGTTCGTGGCGTCAACGACCGGTACCCCACTGATCACGCCATGCCGCACCCGGCGGTCCCGGCCGGGACCGGCCGAAATTCGCTGGGGTGGCCGGGCGGGTCCCGCTAGCGTCGCGACGCGTGATCGAGGTCCGGACGACCGGCGGACGGCTGCGTGGCCCCGTCGGGTCGGCGGTGGCGGTGTTCCGCGGGATCCCGTTCGCGGCACCGCCCGTCGGCGATCTGCGCCTGGCGGCCCCCGCACCACCCGCGGCCTGGGACGGGATACGCGACGCGGTGCGGTTCGGTCCGTCGCCGCCGCAGGCCGGGGCCTTCGGGATGCAGGAGCTGACCGGCGGCGAGGACTGGCTCACGCTCAACGTCTTCTCGCCCGACCCCGGCCGCGACGCGGGCCTGCCCGTCATGGTGTGGATCCACGGTGGCGGCTACGCGATCGGCACGTCCGGTCTGCCCGAGTACGACGGCACCCGGCTGGCCCGCGACGGCGTCGTGCTCGTGACGTTCAACCACCGCGTCGGGCTCGAGGGGTTCGGTCAGGTCGACGGGGCGCCGGCCAACCGCGGCCTGCTCGACCAGGTCGCCGCGCTGGAATGGGTGCAGGACAACATCCGCGGGTTCGGTGGTGACCCGGGGCGGGTCACCGTCTTCGGGCAGTCGGCGGGCGGCGGATCGGTCGCGGCGCTGCTGGCGATGCCGCGGGCGGCGGGTCTGTTCCGACGAGCGATCGTGCAGAGCATGCCCGGGACCTTCTTCACCCCGGAGCTCGCGCGCGACATGGCCGGAGCCTGCGCCGCCGAGCTCGGCATGGAGGCGACGGTCGCCGACCTGACGACGGTGGACCCCGAGCTGTTCGCGGCGGCGGGCGATGCGGTGACCGCCGACATCGGCACCCGCGTCGACAGGTGGGGCGCGGCCGCGCACCGGTCGATCCTCTACGCGCCGGTCGTCGACGGCGAGGTCCTGCCCACCACGCCGTGGGAGGCACGGCACGACGTCGCCCTCCTCGTCGGCCACACCCGTGACGAGCACCGCCTGTTCACCGCGCTCGACCCGCCGTCGCCGGAGCAGGCCGCCGCCGCGGCGGACGTGTTCGCGCCCCTGCCCTACCCGGCGGTCGACGACCCCGTCGCGCTCCACGAGTGGGTCCTCGGCGACTGGCTCTTCCGGATGCCGTCGCTGCACCTGGGCTCGGGCAACCCCGGCACCTACTTCTACGAGCTGACGCTGGACGGAGTGCTGGGCGCCTGCCACGGTCTCGACGTGCCGCTCGTCTTCGGCAACCTGACGAGCGGGCAGCCGGCCGCGCTGGTCGGCGACGTCGCGGCCGCCGAGGCCGTGTCGGTCCGGATGCGGGCCGCCTGGATCGCGTTCGCGACGACCGGCGACCCGGGCTGGCCCACCTTCGACGACGGACTCGTCCAGTTGTTCGACGTCGAACCTGCCGTCGTGCCGTACCCGGAGACGGAGTCGCAGCGGATCTGGCGCGACCACACGTTCGCGCCGCTCCCGTTGTGCTGACCGGCGCCGGTCGCGGCGGCGGGCCCGACGATCCCCCGAGGGAGACCAAGGACCCTACGTCGCCGTGGGTCCGCGGAGGACCGTCGAGCCTCGCCAAGGTTCGTCGAGGGTCCTCGAGGCTCGCCGGGGAGGGAGACCCACAGTGACCACGACCACGTCCACATCGACCACCGAGATGCTCATCGACCGGTACCTGCCGAGCTTCGACTGGACGATCGTCGAGCACACCGTCGTCGAGGCCGACCGCGCCGCGACCTGGGAGGCGCTGTGCGCGCTGGACCTCGCGCAGGTGCACTCGCCGCTCATGGACGCGGCGATGGCCGTGCGGGGGCTGCCCGACCGGTTCGGTCGGCTCCGCGGGCGCCCGGCCGCCGCCCCACCGCCGGTGCACCTGCCCCTGCGCGGCGGGCCGTCGCTGCCGGGGTGGCTGTTCCTCGGCGAGATCGCCGAACGCGAGATCGTGCTGGGCGCCGTCGGCAGGTTCTGGCAGCCGCAGATCGAGTGGTACGACGTCTCCGGGATGACCCCGGAGGCGTTCGCGGCCTTCGCGGAGCCGAACTGGGGCAGGATCGCCGCGAACTTCTCGCTCCGGTCCTACGGAACCTCGCGCTCGCTCGTCTCGTACGAGGCCCGCACCTCGGTCGGCGACCCGGACAGCGCGCACCGGTTCGCCCGGTACTGGACGCTCGTGCGCCCGTTCGTCGGCCACATCATGCGCGCCGCCCTGGCCACCGTCGCCACGGATGCCGCGCGCCGCGCATCGTGACCGTTGGGGGTCCGTCTCGGCGGCCCCCCGGGCGTTCCGGCGCCGGGCGGCGGCCGCGGTCCGCCACCTCACGACGATGGGTGTCGTCGGGCGGCCGCGACCCTGGTCGCTGCGGGCGCACTTCACCGGCCGGCTGCGGCGCCGCCCGGACCAGCCGTGGATGGCGGTCGATGCCTGGCAGTACAACTCCGCGCTCGAGGTGGCGCGGCTGTTCCGCATGCGGCTCACGGTCGCCCGGGTGCAGCCGCGGTCTGGCACCTGCCCGACGGCGACTTCCGCTACGCGGAGCTGACGCCGGCCGACCTCGCTCTGGACGTCGCTCCCGGCCGCTGACCCCCGGCCGCTGACGCCCCACGTCGGACACACACGACCTACGACGAACGGCCAGGTCCGCGAGCATCCTGCGATGCTCTGACCTGGCCGTTTGCGAAGTCGGGGTGACAGGATTTGAACCTGCGACCTCTTCGTCCCGAACGAAGCGCGCTACCAAGCTGCGCCACACCCCGAGTGCCCGCCGCTGTCTCGCGAGCCGTCGTGAACTCTACCCGACGTCCACAGCCGCCGACGCGGGGGTTCCCTGCGGGGCAACGTGAGCGACCGGACGGGGCACGAGCGTCAGCAACGAGGCCTCCGGGGGGCACGCGAAACGCACCGGCGCCCACGGCGAGGTGCCGAGCCCGGCCGAGACGTGCAGCCAGGTGTGGACGCCCCAGCGCGAGGCCCCGCGGGCCCGCGAGCGGTCGATCCCGCAGTTGGTGACGATGGCGCCGTAGCCCGGCATCCGCAGCTGGCCGCCGTGGGTGTGGCCGGCGAGGACGAGGTCGGTGCCGTCGGCGGCGAAACCGTCGAGCACCCGGGGCTCGGGGGAGTGGGTGAGGCCCAGCCGGAGGTCGGCGTCGTGGACCCGGCCGGCGATGCGCGGGTAACGGTCGAGGCCGAGGTGCGGGTCGTCGACACCCGCGGCGCTGACGCGGACGCCGTCGACGTCCAGCGACACGCGGGAGTGCGTCGCGTCGGCCCAGCCGCGTTCGACGAGTGCCGCGCGCAGGTCGCGCCACGGCAGCGGGTCGCCGTGGCTGCGCTTCTCGTTGCGGCCGAGGTAGCGGGCCGGGTTCTTGGGCGAGGGGCCGAAGTAGTCGTTGCTGCCGAAGACGAACAGCCCCGGCCGTTCGAGCAGCGGGCCCAGCGCGGCCAGCACGCTCGGCACGGCCTTCTCGTGGGCCAGGTTGTCGCCGGTGTCGACGACCAGGTCCGGCTCGAGCTCGGCGAGCTCCGCGACCCAGCGCTGCTTGGACGTCTGGCCCGGCATCATGTGCAGATCCGAGACGTGCAGGATCCGGATCGGTCGCGCACCGGGCGTGAGCACCGGCAACGTGGCCTCGCGCAGCGTCCAACGTCGCCGCTCGACACCCGCCGCGTAGGCGAGGCCGGCGGCCCCGGTCGTCGTCGCCCCGAGTGCGACTCGCGCCCAGCTCTTCACACGATGCAGGGTACGTTCACGCGCGTGAGCGAACTCAAGCAGCGCCTCCGTGACGACCTGACGGCCGCCATGAAGGCTCGCGACGAGCTGGTCAAGAGCACTCTTCGGATGACCTTGACCGCGATCGGCAACGCCGAGGTCGCCGGCACCGAGGCCCGCGAGCTCAGCGACGACGAGGTGCTCAAGGTCATCGCCAAGGAGGCGAAGAAGCGCGCGGAGTCGGCCGAGGCGTTCACCGCGGGGGGCCGCGCCGAGCTCGCCGCGCAGGAGCTCGCCGAGGCCGACGTGCTGGCCCGCTACCTGCCGACGCAGCTCACCGACGACGAGCTCGCCGTCATCGCCCGCTCGGCCGTCGACGAGACCGAGGCCGAGCTGGGCGCGAAGCCCGGGCCGCGGCAGATGGGCCAGGTCATGAAGAAGGCCAACGCCGCCGCGGCGGGCCGGGCCGACGGCGGCCGGGTGGCCGCCGCCGTGAAGGCCCTGCTCGCCTGAGCGGCCGGCCGGGCCGCCCGAACCTCAGGACTCGACCGGGGTCGTGCGCCGCGCCGCGGCCTTCTTGGTGGTCGTCGTCTTCGAGGCCGCGGCCGTCTTGCGCCGTGCCGGGGCCTTCTTGACCGGGGCCTTGGCCCGACGGTCGGCCAGCAGCTCGGAGGCCCGCTCGTCGGTGATCTCCTCGACGCTGTCGCCCTTGCGCAGCGACGCGTTGGTCTCGCCGTCGGTGACGTAGGGGCCGAAGCGGCCGTCCTTGATGACCATCTTCTTGCCGGTGGCGGAGTCCTCGCCCAGCTCGCGCAGGGGTGGGGTCGCCGCGGCCGCGCGACGTCCCCGCTGCTTGGGCTGCTTGTAGATCTCCAGCGCCTCGTCGAGGGTGACGGTGAACATCTGCTCCTCGTCGGTGAGCGAGCGCGAGTCCGTCCCCTTCTTCAGGTACGGGCCGTACCGGCCGTTCTGCGCGGTGATCTCCTCACCGCTCTCCGGGTCGGTGCCGACCAGTCGCGGCAGCGACAGCAGCCGCAGGGCGTCGTCGAGCGTCACCGACTCGACCGTCATCGACTTGAGCAGCGAGCCCGTGCGCGGCTTCGGCTTGGCCGGGGCCTTCTTGCGTGTGGTCGTGCCCTCGGCGGGAGCCTCCGGCTCGGGCAGGATCTCCGTCACGTAGGGCCCGAAGCGGCCCTCCTTGGCGACGATCTCGTGCCCGGTCACCGGGTCGGCGCCCAGCGAGCGGCCTTCCTGCGGCACCGAGAAGAGCTTCTCGGCGATCTCCGCGGTCAGCTCGTCGGGCGGGAGGTCGTCGGGCAGGTTCGCGCGCTGCGAGGCGCCCTCGACCAGCCGCTCCAGGTACGGTCCGTACCGACCGACGCGGACGACGACGTCGCGGCCCTCGGCGTCGGTGAACATCGGGATCGAGTTGACCTCGCGGGCGTCGATCTCCTCGAGGTTCACCCCGACCAGCTTCTTCAGCCCGCCGGCGCGGGCGACGGAGCCTTCGGTGCCCTCGTCGGCCCCGAAGTAGAAGCTCGTGAGCCAGTCGGTGCGGGAGTAGTTGCCGGACGCGATCGCGTCGAGCTCGTCCTCCATCGCCGCGGTGAAGTCGTAGTCGACGAGCCGGCCGAAGTGGTGCTCCAGCAGGCCGATCACCGAGAACGCCACCCACGACGGGACCAGGGCGGAGCCCTTCTTCCAGACGTAGCCGCGGTCCTGGATCGTCTTGATGATCGACGCGTACGTCGACGGCCGGCCGATCCCCAGCTCCTCGAGCTGCTTGACCAGGCTCGGCTCGGTGTAGCGCGCCGGCGGGTTGGTCGAGTGGCCGTCGGGGTTCAGCTCGGTCGCGGTGACCGCCGCGCCCTCGGCGAGGTTCGGCAGCCGGGACTCGGCGTCGTCGGCCTGCCCGTCGGTGCCCTCCTCGACCGTCTCGACGTAGGCCTTGAGGAAGCCGGGGAAGGTGATCGTGCGGCCGGAGGCGGCGAACGTGGCCTCCTCGCCCGTTGCGGCCGTACCGACGATGCGGACGCTCATCGTCGTCCCGCGCGCGTCGGCCATCTGCGACGCGACGGTGCGCTGCCAGATCAGCTCGTAGAGACGGAAGTCGTCGCCGTCGACCTCGCGCGCGATCTCGCCCGGTGTGCGAAATGTCTCACCGGCGGGCCGGATCGCCTCGTGGGCCTCCTGCGCGTTCTTGACCTTGCGGGTGTACTGGCGCGGCTGCGGCGAGACGTACGAGTCGCCGTAGAGCTCGCGGGCCTGCGTGCGGGCCGCGTTGATCGCCGACTCCGACAACGTCGTGGAGTCGGTACGCATGTAGGTGATGTAGCCGTTCTCGTACAGCCGCTGCGCGGTGCGCATCGTGCGCTCGGCGGAGAACCGCAGCTTGCGGCCCGCCTCCTGCTGCAGCGTCGAGGTCATGAACGGGGCGTACGGCTTGCGGGTGTACGGCTTGGACTCGACCGACGAGACCGTCAGATCGACCCCGTCGAGTGCCTCGGCCAGCCGGCGCGCGCCGGCCTCGTCGAGCGCGACCGCGTCGGACTTCAGCTGTCCGTCCGCGCCGAAGTCGCGGCCCGTGGCGACCCGGTTGCCGTCGACGGCCACCAGCCGCGCCCCGAACGTCCGCGGGCTCGCCTCGGCGCCGGCGTCGAGCGTGGCCGCGATGTCCCAGTACGAGGCGGAGACGAACGCCATCCGCTCCCGCTCGCGCTGCACGATCAGCCGCGTGGCCACCGACTGCACCCGGCCCGCCGACAGCTTCGGCATGACCTTCTTCCACAGCACGGGGGAGACCTCGTAGCCGTAGAGCCGGTCGAGGATTCGCCGCGTCTCCTGCGCGTCGACCAGGTCCTGGTCGAGGTCGCGCAGGTTCTCGGCGGCGGCGCGGATCGCGGGCTCGGTGATCTCGTGGAAGACCATCCGGCGGACCGGGACCTTCGGCTTGAGCGTGTCGAGCAGGTGCCAGGCGATGGCCTCGCCCTCGCGGTCGGGGTCCGTCGCGAGCAGCAGCTCGTCGACCGACTTGAGCGCGTCGCGCAGCTCGGAGACCTTGCCCTTCTTCTCCGGCGTCACGATGTAGAGCGGCTGGAACTCGTTGTCGACGTCGACACCCAGCCGCGCCCACGACTCGCCCTTGTACTTGGCGGGGACGTCCGCGGCGCCGCGCGGCAGGTCGCGGATGTGTCCGACCGACGACTCGACGACGTAGTCCTTGCCCAGATAGGGCGCGATCTTCTTGGCCTTGGTCGGCGACTCGACGATCACGAGCCGCCGGGTCGGACGACCCGTCGTCGTCGCCGTCGGGGTGCCGTTGCGACGGCTGCCGGCCGCGGCGGGGGCCGAGCCGTCGTCGGCTCCTGCCTTCGAACGCGTCGTTCGGGTTGCCACCTTGGTCCTACTCCATCGTCACCGGCCGTACCGCCGAGCGCGGTCCGACCGTCGGCCGACGCTGCGGCCATTCGATCACCCGACACATGAGCGGGTCGGGTTCGCCAGTATCCCTACAACACCGGCACTGTTCGCCACGTTCGCACACTCACCCGGCGTGTTGCATCTGTCACGTCCGGATGCGTGACGACGGACGGCAGCGTAACCAGGCCGTCAACACCGATCACGAGGCCCGGCCCCACCACCGCGGCCAGTCGCCCACCGGGACGGGGTCGGGGACCGGGCCGACGAGATCCACCAGCCTGCGAACCCGGGCAGCTCCCGAGATACGCAGAGCCGGATGGTCGTCGCCGCCGACGCGGGCCGGGGAGATGCCCGCCCGGTACGCGGCCGCGGCCAGCGGTCGGTGCGTGTGCGGGGCGAGCGGATCGAGGGCGAGCAGGTAGCCGCCGCGCTCGTCCGCCCGGCCCGCGGCCAGTGCCCACAACCGAAGCAGGGAGCCGTCGAGCTGGAAGTCGTCCGGGACGACCTTGCGGTCGGCGGCGGCGCCGCCGGCGGCGTCGTCGGAACCCGCCCAGGCCTTCGCCAGCGCGACCAGGTCGCACCGGAAGGCCGAGCGGAGGGCGACGGTCCCGTCGTCGGCCGGGGTGGCCTCCAGCCGGACGCCGGTGGCCGCGGCGGCGGCGCGCACGGCGCGGGCGCGCCCCGCGTCGGCGACCTGGAGGCTCAGCCGGGCCGTCGTCCCGCTGCCGAAGCGCGCGATGCGCCCGGGCCCGCACAGCAGGCCGGCGAGATCGGCCCGCCGCACCGGGCGGGCCTCCGCGGAGAACAGCGACAGCTGAGCCACGGGGCGCACGGTAGAACATGCGTTCGATCTTTCGATGGTCGGCGCGCCGGACGGGCCCGCCGCACCCGGTCAGCGGTCGGTGCTCACCTGCCGAGCCGCTGGCAGTTCGGGGCCGCCTCCGCCGCCTTGTTCAGCCGGACGTAGCCGCTCGTGTCGCCCAGGCTCGCCCCGCTCGTCGAGAGCTTGCCCAGCGACGTCGTGGCGTCGGTCAGGGCGCCCTGGAAGGCGTTGACGTCGTTGGGGTCGACGCCGTCGACGCGGGACTTGGCCTCGCCCAGACTCTGCTCGAACTGGGTGAGCAGGCCGTCGATCCTGGTGACCGTCTCGTTGCCGCCGGCGACCGGTGAGCTGCCGACCGAGCCGAGCTGGCTGCGGCCCTGCTGCACGCCGGAAAGGACCGCCCCGAGGTAGTCGCTGAACGACTTCTTGATCGTCGGCAGGTCGTTGACGCCGGCGAGGTTCGGTGTCTTCTGCGCCGCGTCGAGCATGGGGATGAGCGAGCCGCACACGTTGTCGACCCACGCCACCGGGTCGGCGCCCGGGCCCTGGGTCGGCTGCGGCGACGGATCGGCCGCCGCCGTCCCCGACACGACGCTCGAGCACCCGCCCAGCAGCACCGTGAACGCCAACGCCACGGTGGCGACGACGGTGGTCAGCGGGCGGGAACGGCGCGGCATTCGGGAACTCCCCCGTGGGCTGGTGCGGGCATCCGGGCCCAGTCTCCCGCACCCGGGAACGGGCGGGCCGCGAGCGTCCGCGGCCCGCCCGTCGACGGTCGTGCCCGTGCGTCAGCCGGTCTGCTGCTCGGAGACGGCTTAGCCCTGGGTCTGTAGGCTCCGGCACGCTGGCGCCTGGCCGGCGGCTGCATTGAGCTCCGCGTTGTTGCCGACGCTCGACAGATTGAACAGTTGCTTCGACTGCAACTCGGTTTGCACACTCCCGAGCACATCGCGGATGGCACTCGGGTCGTCGGGGTTGGTGTTCGACAGCTTGGTCGCCGTCGAGTCAAACGTCTGCTTGATCGCTGTGAGGGAGTTGTTCAGCTCTGAGACGACAGCGTCTCCCCCGTCGACGGGCGCGGGGCCGAGCGCGGTGAGGGCGTCGATCGACTTCTGGCTTGCGGCACCGAGGCCGTGGAAGTAGTCCACGTACTTCTGAACGTCGAACGATTGGGCGTTGGCATCGACCGGGGGCGCCTGCTGAGCTGTCTTCGAGAAGTCAGACATCGTGCTACACAGTCCGCCAATCCAACTTACGGCGGCATCGCTCGGGCCGCTCGAACAGCCCGCGGCGGCAGTCGTGAGAACCGCCGCGACGGCGACCGCCGCGACGCGCAGGGATCGGGGGGTACGGCGCACGGGATGCTCCGTTCTCTCGGGTCTCGGGGGATGGGGCGGCGGCGGTCGGCGACGGTGCCGCGGCGACTTGCCACGGCCACGGACGCGCGCGGCAGGGACCGAGCTGCTCGGTCTCGTGCGCATCACGTCCTCCGGGGGAGCTCCGACGCCCGGGCGCGCCGCGGGCAGCGGACATTACTGGGACTTCCGGACACGACGAAGGCCACCCACCCGAAAGGGGGTGGATGGCCTCCGTCGTGACCTGCGGCGACGCCGTCCCGTCAACGGACGACGACGCCCTCGGTGATCAGCCGACCGGGTCCTCCACAGGGGTGTCCGCGATGGCCGTGGAGCGGCGCTTCGAGACCACGACCGCCGCGACGATGATCGCGACCGCGACCAGCGCGATGACGACGCGCAGCGGACCCGACGCCGAGTCGCCGACCGAGAACACCACGATGGCCGGGGCGATCAGCACCGAGACCAGGTTCATGACCTTGATCAGCGGGTTGATGGACGGGCCTGCGGTGTCCTTGAACGGGTCACCGACGGTGTCGCCGATGATCGTCGCCTCGTGGGCGGGCGAGCCCTTGCCGCCGTGGTTGCCGTCCTCGACGAGCTTCTTCGCGTTGTCCCAGGCGCCACCGGAGTTGGCGAGGAAGATCGCCATCAGGGTGCCCGCCGCGATGGCGCCGGCCAGGTAGCCGGCCAGCGGGCCGACACCGAGGCCGAAGCCGACCGCGATCGGGGCGAAGATCGCGAGCAGACCGGGGGTGGCCAGCTCGCGCAGCGAGTCACGGGTGCAGATGTCGACGACGCGGCCGTACTCCGGACGCGTCGTGCCCGCCATGATCCCGGGGTCGCTGCGGAACTGCCGCCGGACCTCGAACACGATCGCGCCCGCGGCGCGGGTCACGGCGTTGATCGCCAGGCCCGAGAACATGAACACGACCGCGGCACCGATGATCACACCGACGAGGGTGTTCGGCGAGAACACCTCGAAGGCGAACGCGGTGCCCACGTCGGACGCCGCGGCGCCGGCCTTCGACAGCGCCTGGGTGATCGCGTCGCGGTAGGACCCGAACAGCGCGGTGGCGGCGAGCACCGCCGTCGCGATCGCGATGCCCTTGGTGATGGCCTTGGTCGTGTTCCCGACCGCGTCGAGCTCGGTGAGGATGCCGACGCCGTCGCCCTCGACGTCGCCCGACATCTCCGCGATGCCCTGCGCGTTGTCGGAGACCGGGCCGAAGGTGTCCATCGCGACGATGACGCCGACCGTGGTCAGCAGGCCGGTGCCCGCGAGTGCCACGGCGAACAGCGCCACGGTGATCGACGCCGTCGCCAGCGCGAACGCGCCGAACACGGCCGCGCCGATGACGATCGCCGTGTAGACGGCCGACTCGAAACCGATCGAGATGCCGGCGAGGATGACCGTCGCCGACCCGGTCAGCGACGACTGGCCGACCGTCTTGACCGGCTTGTCCTCGGTTCCGGTGAAGTAGCCGGTCAGCCACAGGATGACGCCGGCGAGCACGATGCCGATGATCACCGCGATCGACGCGATCATGCGCGGGTCGGCCCCGCCCATGGCCGCGACGACGGTCGTGTCGGTCGGGGTGCTCTGGCCGTTGTTGCCCAGCTGGCCGAACGAACCCGGCAGGTACAGGTACGCCGCGACGACGCACAGCACGGCCGAGATCAGCGCCGAGATGTAGAAGCTGCGGTTGATCGCCTTGAGGCCGCCCTCGTTGGGACGGGCCCTGGTGATGTAGACGCCGATGACCGCGGTGATCACGCCGATCGCGGGGACGATCAGCGGGAACAGCAGGCCCTGCAGGCCGAACGCCGCGCTGCCCAGGATGAGGGCCGCGACCAGCGTCACCGCGTAGGACTCGAACAGGTCGGCGGCCATGCCCGCACAGTCGCCGACGTTGTCACCGACGTTGTCGGCGATCGTCGCGGCGTTGCGCGGGTCGTCCTCGGGGATGCCCTGCTCGACCTTGCCGACCAGGTCGGCACCGACGTCGGCGGCCTTGGTGAAGATGCCGCCGCCGACACGCATGAACATCGCGAGCAGCGCGGCGCCGAACCCGAAGCCCTCGAGGACCTTGGGGGCCTCACCGGCGTAGGACAGCACGACGAGCGAGGCGCCGAACAGGCCGAGGCCGACGGTGAACATGCCGACCACGCCGCCGGTGCGGAACGCGATCCGGGTGGCCTTCTCGCGGCCGCCCGCCTCGCGCGAGGCCGCGGCGACGCGGATGTTGGCGCGGGTGGCGAGCCACATGCCGAGATAGCCGATCGTCGCGGAGAAGACCGCGCCGACGATGAAGAAGATCGAGCGACCGATGCGCTCGCCGATGCCGTCCGCGGGGAGCGCGAAGAGCAGAAGGAACACGATCACGACGAAAATGCCGAGCGTGCGGAACTGTCTGTTGAGGTAAGCCGCGGCACCTTCCTGGACCGCTCGGCCGATGTCCTGCATCTTCTCGGTGCCCTGGCCTGCGGCCAGAACCTCCCGGAGCAGTACATAGCCGATGGCCAGGGCAGCGAGTGCGACCACCGCGACCACGCCGACGACGACGCGGTCGCTCGCGCCGAGCTCGAGGCCCGCTGCGAGGGTGGACGAGGGCATGCGTTCTCCTGGTTCGTGCGGACTCTAGGTACCAGGGAAACGTTGACGACATCCCTGGCGTCATGCTCGTCGTCCCTGGTGACAGCGACGACGGGCGTTCAGAGTGTAGGTGTGACCTGTCACGTGCACCGCGAAGGGTTGTCCGTATCGCACCTGTGGTAACGGTTCGATCACGAGTTCGCCGGGTTCATGATCGAGAACTCGCGGTCAGGAGCGCACGTCCGACTGTCGGTGCGGTGTGTCAGGCTCGGCGGATGTCGTGCCCTCGGGGTCGCAGTGGTGGGAGGAGCATGCCGTGTCGGTGACGGACGCGTCGCGCGCCGTGGGAGCCGGCACGGGGCGGGGCGACCGGCTGCTCGCGCGGGTCCTCGCCGGGTCCGACGTCGGGGACGTCGTCTCGCCGCTGCGGCACAGCGTGCAGCTGCCCGCGCGTCCCGGCAGGCCGGCGGCGTGGCCCGGGTGGGTGCCGGCCGTCGTCGTCGACGCCCTGCGCGCCCACGGCATCGACCGGCCGTGGACGCACCAGGTCGAGGGGGCCGAGCTCGCCCACGCGGGCCGGGACGTCGTCGTCGCCACCGGGACGGCGTCGGGGAAGTCGCTGGTCTACCAGCTGCCCGTGCTCACCCGGTTCGTCGCCGACCGCCGCGCGACCGCGCTGTACCTCTCGCCCACCAAGGCGCTGGCCGCCGACCAGCTGCGCGCCCTCGAGGCGCTCGACGTGCCCGATGTGCGGGCGACGACCGTCGACGGCGACACCCCGGCCGAGGAGCGCGACTGGGCCCGGCGCAACGCGCGCTGGATATACAGCAACCCCGACATGCTGCACCGGTCGATCCTGCCCCGGCACGCGAGCTGGGCGACCTTCCTGCGCCGGCTCAGCTACGTCGTGGTCGACGAGTGCCACACCTACCGCGGGGTCTTCGGCTCGCACGTGGCGCTGCTGCTGCGCCGGCTGCTGCGGGTCGCCGCCCGCTACGGCGCGCGGCCGACGATCGTGCTCGCCTCCGCGACCGTCGCCGATCCCGGGCCGTTCGCGACGGTGCTCACCGGCCGCGACGTCGCCGCCGTGACCGACGACGGCTCGCCCCGCTCCGCGCGGACCGTCGCGCTCTGGGAACCGCCGCTGCTGCCCGAACTGTCGGGGGAGAACGCGGCGCCGGTGCGCCGCGCCGCCGGGACCGAAGCCGCGCGGATGCTGGCCGACCTCGTCGTCGAGGGCGCCCGGACCCTGGCGTTCGTCCGGTCGCGGCGCGGTGCGGAGCTGACGGCGATGGGGGCGCGGCGGCTGCTCGCCGAGGCCGCGCCCGAGCTGGTCGGCCGCGTTGAGTCCTACCGCAGCGGCTACCTGCCCGAGGAGCGTCGCGAGCTGGAGGCCGCCCTGGCCGGTGGCCGGCTGCTCGGCGTCGCCTCGACCAACGCGCTCGAGCTGGGGATGGACATCGCCGGGCTCGACGCGGTCGTCGTCGCCGGGTTCCCGGGGACGCGAGCGTCGTTCTGGCAGCAGGCGGGGCGTGCCGGGCGGGCGGCGGAGGAGGCCCTCGTCGTCCTCGTGGCCCGCGACGACCCGATGGACACCTACCTCGTCCACCACCCTGACGCGCTGCTCGGTGCGCCCGTCGAACGGTGCGTGCTCGACCCCGCCAACCCCTACGTCCTGGCGCCGCACCTGGCCTGTGCGGCGGCCGAGCTCCCGCTCACGGCGGCCGACCTCGACGGTGTCTTCGCCGGCACGCCCGCCGAGGCGGTCCTCGACGCGCTGGTCGACGACGGTGTCCTGCGCAGGCGGCCCACCGGCTGGTTCTGGCCGTCGGCCAGCGAGTGGCCTGCGTCGTCGGTCGACATCCGGGGGTCCGGGCTCGGGCAGATCGCGCTCGTCGAGGCCGGGACCGGGCGGATGCTGGGCACCGTCGACGCCGGCTCCGCCCCCGCCACCGCACACCCCGGCGCGGTGTACCTGCACCGTGGGGAGAGCTACGTCGTCGACTCGCTGGACCTCGACGCCGGGCTCGCGCTCGTCCACCCCGACAACCCCGACTGGCGTACCGACGCCCGGTCCACCGCCGACGTCGAGATCGTCGCCGAGCTGTGCCGGTCCGAGCACGGGCCGGTCGGCGTGAGCTACGGCGAGACCCGGGTGACCACGCAGGTCGTCGGCTACCAGCGGCGGGCCCTCGACGGCCGGGTGCTGGAGACGGTGCCGCTCGACATGCCCGAGCAGACCCTGGACACCCGCGCGGTCTGGTACACGATCGACGACGCGGCCCTCGCCGACGCCGGGATCGTCCCTGCACGGATCCCGGGGGCGCTGCACGCCGCCGAGCACGCCGCGATCGGGCTGCTCCCGCTCTTCGCGATCTGCGACCGGTGGGACATCGGCGGCATGTCGACGGCCCTGCACCCCCAGACCGGGCTGCCGACCGTGTTCGTCCACGACGGGCATCCCGGTGGCGCGGGACTCGCGGAGCGCGGGCACGGCGTCATGCAGCGGTGGCTCGCCGCCACCCGGGCCGCGATCGCCGAGTGCGAGTGCCGGACCGGCTGCCCGTCCTGCGTCCAGTCCCCGAAGTGCGGGAACGGCAACAACCCGCTGGACAAGGCGGGGGCGGTCGTCGTGCTGGACCTGGTGCTGGGCGCCCTGCGGGGCTGAGCACGCCCGGCGACCCGGCCGGGACCACCGCCGAGCGTGACGGCCGCCGCCGGCCGACCCGTCGGGGGCCGGACCGGCCGGCAGCGGCCCTGTATGCGGTGGAGCCGAATGGGGGTCGGCTCTAAGGCGCTCCGGCCCCACCGCGGTCTGGGGAGCGTGCTCGGCGTCGGGGTTCCGGCGACGTGCCGTCACCCTGACGTGGTCTAGTAGGTCAGCCGGACCGGGTCGTCGCCACCCGTCGTCGCCGATCGGTGCACGTGCAACGACGAGCGCCGCTTCCTGTGTCGCCGGGTGGCAATCCGGCGCCGGACGTGGGATAACGGCGCGCGTACCGGTCCGGGGCCCCCGCTCGTCCGGAGCGGTCGACCGCTCGGCGCGCGCCTTGGCCCTGTCGGTGGGCGTGCTTCCGCCGACCGGAGCGCGGCGAAACGGACGCCACCGACCTCGGGCGCCGGGCCGGATGCCGGTCACGGACAGCGGCGTCACAGCCCACCGTCCGGGCGCTCGACGGGACCGGCGCGGGCGCGCGCGTGTGCCTCGGAGCCACCGAACAGGGAGAACGCCCTGGTCACGGTCACCTCCACGACCGCGTCCCACCCGTCGAGGGTGCACCGGCGCACCGTCGAGCCCATCGCGGCGGCGACCGCCTCCGCGCGGGGACAGGCCGACCGTTCGCCGAGCGCGGCGTCGGTGGCTGCGGCGAGCGCGGACAGGTCGGCGGCGGCCTCGGCCCGATGCCGGGCGAGGACGGCCGATCCGACGTCGACCCCGACCGCCGCGATCGCAAGGAGCAACGCCGCGACGGCCGCGCCCCAGACGGTCGCGACGCCGGAGTCGTCGGCCGGGACGCCGGGGCGGCCGCGGCCGACGCCGCCGGGTGCGCAGCCCACGGCCCGCCGGGCGGCGTGGGCGTCGTCTCGTGGCCGCCGCGGCGCCGGGTTCGTCCCGGTCCCGACCGCCTGACGTCGCGGGGCCCGCCGCGTGGCCCGTCGCGCGATCCGACGCCGTCGACGCGGCCGACGCAGGCCGGTGCCGGAGAGGATCAGCAGGCCTGCGCCCGCCTCGCGTCCCGCACCGCTCGGGTTCGGACCGGGCACCGCGTCGGCTCCGCCGGAGCCCGCGGCCGGCGGTTCCTCGTCGCCGGCGGGGCCGGGCACGGGACCGGACTCCGGCTCGGCGACCGCGACCGCCCGGCCGCCGACCTGCAGCGGGAGCGGCCGGACGGGCGCCGCGGTCACGACGACGAGGATCTCGTCGCCGGAGGTCGTGATCTCGACGGCGGCTCCCGGCGGAGCCAGCCGGCCCGCCACGGCGCGACCCCGTTCGGGCTCGCCACGTGCGGCCAACCGGGCGGCCTCACGAGCGGCGTCGGTGCAGCGCACCGCCGCCACGACGGTGAGGACGGCACCGACGGCCGCGAGCGTCACCAGGACGAGAACCCCCAGCACGAGCGCGGCCTCGACCGTCACCGCACCATGGTCGTCCGGGGGTCTGCGGCCGGTCAGACCGTCGTCGACAGCGCGCGTTCGACGAGGCCGGTCAGCGCGGTCACGACGTTCTCCCCGCTCACGACGCTGTAGAGCACCGCGGCGAACGCCGCCGCGGCCAAGGTGCCGATCGCGTACGCGATAGTCTCTTAGACATGCCCGCTCCCCTCCGCGCCCTGGTCCTGATCCGGCTCTCCCGCGTCACGGACGCGACGACGTCGCCCGAACGGCAAGAGGACGCTTGCCGCGAGTTCTGCGAACGCCAGGGCATGACGGTCGCGGGGGTAGCGACAGACCTGGACGTCAGTGGCTCTACCGACCCGCTCGATCGGGACGGGTCGGGCCCGTGGCTGCGGGACCGACTCAACGAGTTCGATGTTGTGGTCGCTCAGAAGCTCGACCGGTTCGGACGCTCGACCCGACACGTCTACGGCCTGTTCCAGTACCTGAACCAGCACGGTAAGCGGCTCCTGTCCGCTGACGGGGTCATCAACACGCTCGGCCCGGCGGGTGAGCTGATCCTGTTCATTCTGTCCTGGGCGGCCCAGATGGAGCTGGACGCGATCAAGGGCCGCAATAAAGAGGCTGCACAATACGCGCTCAACGCTGGCAAGTATCGGGGCGGGATCGTGCCCGCCGGATACCGCAAGGCTAAGCATCCGAGCGGTAAGGGCTACACGCTGGTTCACGATGAGGTAATGGCCCCGGTGATCCAGGAGATCGTGCGTCGCATCCTGGACGGGGAGTCTCAGTCGTCGGTCGTTAAGGACCTGAATCGGCGCGGCGTCCCGACCGCGCGGGACCGTCAGGCCGAGCTGAACGGGCGTCCGACCGTGGGGCACGAATGGTCCGTGTCTAACCTGCGGCGCATCCTGAATTCGCCGACTCTGATCGGGCAGGGCACACGGACCGACGAGAACGGCCGTGAGGTTCCGTTGATCCACGATGGCGAGATCGTCGTGCGGGGAGAGCCGCTTATCTCAACGGCGGACTACCGGAGCCTAAGGGCAAAGCTGGACGAGCGAGCCCCGGCCAGCCGGAAGATCGCCGAGCCGTCGCTACTGCTCGGCGTTATCGAGTGTGAGTGTGGCAAGCCGATGTGGATGCTCCGGGGCGGTAAGCGGTTCCGGGCTGACGGCACCCGCCGTTCTGCTGTCGACCGATACCGGTGCGCGTCGCACACGCAAGGGGACCGCAAGTCGTGCGGGCACCCGTCCGTCAAGGCTCCGGACGCGGAAGCGCTGGCGCACACGCTCATCACCGACACGCTCGGGACGGACCCGAGCGGCGCGGACCGTCCGTTGATCGTCCGTGAGTGGGTAGAGGGTTCCTCCAGTGCTGACGTCCTGGCAGAGCTGAACGCCGAGATCGAGGGCATCGCGGATGACCTGCCGTACTTGAGGGGCGAGCAGCGCCAGGCGGCTCGGGACATGCTCGATCGGCTCTACGCCCGCAGGGACGAACTGGAGGGCCAGGAAGACGCTCCGTCCGGTTGGGTGTTCCGGGAGTCGGACCGGTCGCTCCGCGAGCACTGGGAATCGCTCGATACTCCGGGTCGTAACGCGCTGCTCCGGGAGTACGGGCTCAAGATCGTGTACGGCAAGTCTGGCGTAGAGGTCCGGATGACGAACCTGCCGAAGACGTTCGGCGCCGTGTTCGAGTCGGTCGCACGGGCTGCGACATTCGAGCCTGACGCGCTCCGGGAGTTCCTGGCCGAAACCTACGGCCAGACGACGGTCAGCTAACGACACAGCCCCGGACCTTAGGGTCCGGGGCTGTCGTGTGTTCCGAGTCAAGATTCCTGCGGGTCTATCCGCAGCACGCGCCACGCGCGGTCCGTTAGCTGACCGCCCGCACGACCCTTAGACGCGGTGAGTAGCCCGCGCTTACGCGCTTCCTTTAGATGCGCTCGGACCGTCTCGGGTGACCGACCGACCAGCTCGGCCAGGGTCGCCGTGACTCCCGTACCGCCGTGCCGCACGGTGTCGACGTACGCGGCGCTAAGGACCGCTAGGTAGTGCTCGTTAACCCCTCGGTTGACCGCGTCCCGCAGCGCGGCCCGCTGGCGCCTCCGGTGCTCTTCCGGGTCGTCGGTCGCGATCGCTGCGGAGCGTCGGAGCTGGCGCCACTCGTCAGCGGCCCGTACGAAATCGAGCCGCCGGGTCACGGTGGTCGAGAGTCCGCCCGCCAGCTCGGCGGGGTCTGCTGTCTCTGCGGGCGCGATCGTGAGCGTCCGGGGGCCGCCCTGGTCGACGTCGTTCGGCCAGGCGTACGTGACCACCCACGGCCCGATCTCCTGGCGTACTCGTGTCTCTGACATGCCCCGATCTTCCGGGCCCGCCCCTGGTCGGAGCAACCCAGGTGGTTACGAGTGGGGGTGTCGTTCGTCACTCTCTCCACCTAGGTCTGGACAAGAGGGGGTGATGACGCCCAATCTGGAGGCCCGCCCCGGCGCCGGCCGGGGCCCGAACGAGAGGCCCCCGATGTACGTCTGCCAGCACTGCGGCGATCAGGTCCGGTTCACGGGCGTGGAGGGCGTGTGGGAATCGGTCGAGACGACCGACCCGGCGTGCCCGTCGCGGTCCGACGGGCGCGATCACGGGGCCGTGGACACCCGGACAAAGGAGGTCCTGAACGACTGATCGGCACGGGGCTAGTCACAACTCAACGGGGTTACCGAAACCCCCGGGGCGCCGAATCACGCGGCACGCCAGACGTGCCACGCAAACACACGAGCGCCCGACTATCGGGCACGACGAGAGGAACACACATGAACATTCAGGATGTCGCTCACGAGCACGGCGGCAACTACATCGGTCCGCGACTCGGATTGGCGTTCAACTTCTACCCCGAGGACCTTGCGGAGGCCCGTCGGTTCGCAGAGCGGGTCGAGGCCGAGACCGGAGTCGCGGCCACTGTCGAGGTGATCGTCACCCCTAACCGTCCGCCGTCGGAGGCTGACGTTGCGATGAGCCGGGCGCTCGTCGGTTTCTGGGAAAGGCACTACGCCGCGCCCGCTACGGACTGACCGGTTCCGTGGTCCCGGGACTCAGGTCCCGGGGCCCGCGGTGCCCGCCAGAACTTAGGAGAACCGATGCGAGTCATCGATCGGCGCGCCGAGGAAGCGCGCCGCGCCAGGGTCCGCACGATCCTCGTGTGGATCGCAGTGTTCATCGGGGCCGTGAGCGTCGTTGTGGCGCTCGGCCTGGTGATGCTCGACCGGGCAGAGGCTTACTCGCCGAGCTACCAATCCCCGACTGTCGACCAGCCGCCCGGCTGGTCGCTCGACCGATTCCGGGAGAACCCGTGCCAGACCTGACCGAGCGTCTCAACGCGACCGGGTGTGTCGGTCTGCTGATGGCGATCGCCCTGGCGGCGGACGCCGAACACTCCCGGACCGGATCGGGCGTGTGGGGGTCTATCGCTCATAACGCGCTCTACGCCGCTCACGACGCGGCGGACGAGATTCTCCCCGACGCCGAGCGGTCGCTACCGCTCTTAGCAGAGTTCGTGACGAGAGACGAGATAGACCAGTTCGTGTTTCAACTCATCTGGCAGAACGAACTAGGAGACGCACGATGACCCACCACTACGCCGCGCCCGGTCCCCGGTCGACAAAGACAAAGCACCGTAAGCGCACGTCGCACGGGCTGCACCTGTTCCTGACGATCGTCACGGGCGGGGCGTGGGGACTGTTCGTTTGGCTCCCGCTCTCACTCTGGCACCGGTACGGCCCGCGCCGGGCCGTTAAGACGCGCTACACCTACTGAAAGGGAAAGGAACGATGACGACCCCTAAGCCATCGGCGAGTTTCGGCCGATGGCGCCACGAAGAGATTCGCGTGGCCGGACAACGGGTCCGGCCCGCCACCTACAACGAGTCCGACCGCGCGCTGATCGATCAGCGCGTACTGAGCAAGTCTCGCGACCGACACGAAACGACGACGGATGACCGCACCGACTGACTACGCCGAGCGCGTGCAGCGCACGATCCCCGACGACCCCGGGCTACACGAGTTCGCCGCGACGCTCGAACAGAGGGGATCGCCCGTAGCGATCCGCCGAAGGTTGCCCGCCGAGCATCGGCGGATGCTCGATACGTTGTGCGACAACGGTCTAGCCCGGATCGTGTGGGAGTCCGGGACATCGCTGGACGTTGAGCTGATCGATTCTGGCCCCGCCCGGCCGCTACCGGTCGCCGAGCCGGTCGCGCTCGACGACGACGAGGACGACATCAGTTCGGAGGGGGCGGACACTAGCCGCCCCCTCCCGGGCCCCTCGGTAGCCGAACGAGCAAAGCCCACCGTGCCCCGCACGGGCCTCAAGACCCGTGCGCCCGTGTCGCAGAACGAACACATGCAAGAGGTGATCTACCGCCTGGAGGGTCGGGCCCAGCACGTCGCGATGGTGGCGCATTGCAAGCTCGGGTCCGCGTCCGTCAGTCAGAAGGTCCCGTTCGAACGGGCAGAGCGAGACATGAGCCCGGACTACCTGTCGAGGGTGACCGGGATGTCAGAGGACTACTGCCGTAAGGGCATGGCGGACGCGGTCAAGCGCGGCCTGTTCGTTCGGCTCGACCGGGGCAAGGGCGGTCGTCACGGAGCCAACAAGGCTAGGTACCGGGCGTGCTGCCCGGTATACGGCGACGTTTAACCCTCGCTCTCAAAGAGTCTTTGAGAACGACACACTCTCTAAGAGAACTACTTTCTCTAGGAGAGATAACAACCGGTAGAGCCTTTCGGGGCTCTACCGGGTCGGGGGCCGCTACGCGGCTATCTCACCCCTGATGGAAGCGAAGCGAACAAAGAGATTCTAACCCTCGCTCAGAGCGAGGGTTAGAGAAGGAGAACACCATGACCACCCTGCACGACCTGACCGACGCTCAGCGGACCGACGCTGAGCCGGACGCCGATCTCCGAGAGGAGCTAGAGCGTGAGCGAAGTTCCCCGACGGTCCGCGTCAGTGCGCTCACGCGGGATCAGTACTACTCCCGGCACCGACCGCAGCGGAACCTACGGGCCGGGAGCGCGGGCCTGACGGGACCGCACGGCGACGACGATCCGTTCGCGCTCGAACGGTACGAGCGCGGGGGCGATAAGCACGACCCTGGACCTAAGCCTGTCCAGGAGTACCGGCCGTCCCGGGGGGTCTCTAACGATCTCGTGGCCGAGGGGCACGGTTTCGTCACCGGACGGGACTACCGGTTCTCTAACCCGGACCTACCGGCTTACTGCCGGTACTGCGGTGACCGCCTGCTGACTCCCGACGAGACCAGCCCTTGCGAGTTCGGGACCGACACGCTCCCGGCGCCACGGGTGTCGCCAGCCCCGGAGTACCGCCTGAACGGGCCGCCCAGGCCCGTTGAGGAGCTGGAGGGTGTACGGGTCCGGTTCCGGTCGCCCGATGCGCCGTGGCCGCTCCGTGGCCATCCGCTCGGCCCTGCTGTCTACGGCACTCACCCGTGGTCGGTACCGGACCCTGCCGAGCTGCCCCGGGCCTTGCCGGTCGTCACGGACGGGAAGTGCCGCTGTAACGGCTGTCTGGTCCGCGCCGAGGGCAAGCGGTCCCGTGGCGGGCAGGAGGCCCAGTGCGGGAAACCCGAGTGCAAGCGCCGGATGAACGCCGAGCACTCGGCCAGGGCTCGGCGCCGTAAGCACGACCGCCAGCGGGCCCGGGCGGCCCGGATTCTGCGGGACAACCCCGGAATGACGGACCGTGAGATAGCGGCCAAGCTCGATTGTGCTCAGCGACGAGTAAAGGAAGCTCGGGAACGCCTAGCGAAAGACCCGACATTCGGGTGCGTTTGAATACGTAAAGGCAGACGGGGTGGTATCCGTTCTCCTTTGATGGGCGGCCCTAAAAGGGCCGCCCTCTCATACTTCCCTGCCGGTTTGTGAGCCACCTACTTTCGGCCGTCAGGGTTCGAGCCCCGCCAGTCCCGGACCGGACTGGCGGGGTCTTCTTTTGGCCAGGCTCGGCAAACGGCAAACACCTAGGAGGTGGACCGATGAACGACACGTTCGACTGTTGCGGCGGACACCCTCGGGTGGACGGGCCGCGTACTTATCGCGATGAGGAGGGCACCCTCCGGTGCCGCGCCGCGCGCCGTAAGGCCGGGCGCGACTCGAACCGCCGCCGCCGTGCTGCTCGGCGAGAGCAGCTAGCGACCCTCTAGCGGTCTGAGACCGCCGTACAGACAACAGACCCCTAGCGGGGGCCCGGTCCGGGGGCCCCCGCTTTTTCATGCCCGCACAACGGCCCTGACGGCCCGTCCAGGGCCGAAAGGAAGCAACCATGGCTAGCGCGGAAGTCTCCCGCGTCAGCGTTCGCGTCGTCCCGGACGTTAGTAAGTTCCGAGAGGAGCTACGCCGGGACCTGGAGCGCGCTACGCGCGACGTTCGTGCACGGGTCGGTATCGATGTCGATACGACCGGACTACGCGAACGACTAAAGGCCGCGGTCGACGCCGCGTCCCGGAACCTCAAGGCCAGCGCCAGGGTAGACGTTGACCGCTCGGCGATTAGCCGGATCACCGATGCGTTTAAGTCGGGGCCGATCAAGGCCGTATCCGGAGCATTCAAGCTCTTTAGTAAGTCGCTCGCCGGCCTAGGCGCCGCTGGCGGTGCCGTGCAGGTCATCGGGGGCCTAGCGTCCGCGCTTTCGACGCTTGCGCCTATCGCACTAGCGGCCCCGGGAGCGATCCTCGGAATCGCTGCCGCTTACGCGACTCTCAAGGTCGGAATGCAGGGCTTCGGTGATGCGCTGAAGTCCGGTGACCTGAGCAAGCTCGCACCGTCCGCGCGTGATGCTGCCACGGCTATCCGAGGGTTCCGGACGGAATGGACCGACCTACAGCAGTCGGTCCAGCAGAAGCTTTTCGCCGGGCTCGGTGACGACATTCGGGACCTGGGCGGAATCTATTTGCCCATCCTGAAGGACGGCATGGGCGTGGTCGCCGAGTCGGCGAACCTTATGGGACGGAACCTTGCTAACGCGCTCAAGGCGCCGGAGGTCTCTAATGCTATCGGCCTGACGTTCCTGAACCTGGGTCTGGCTATGGATAACGCCCGGGGGGCGCTCGGGAACTTTGTCTCTGGGTTTATCAAGCTCGGCGGACTCGGAAGTACGTACCTACCCGCGCTCGGTACCGCGATCGATAACGTCGCGGCAAAGTTCAACTCCTGGGTTGACGCCGGCCTAGCGGACGGCTCGATCCGAACGTTCGTTGACAACGCGATCCGGGGGTTTAAGGACCTAGGCGCGATCATCGGGAATATCGGGTCCGCGCTCGGCTCGGCGTTTAGCGCCATCTCCGAGGGGATGGGCGGGGCGTCCCCGCTGGCGAATCTCCGAGAGCTGTCTCAGCTCCTGGCGGACACGCTAGCTAGCCCGGCATTCCAGGAGGCCCTAAAGGCCCTCGGCCAGACAATGCAGGTCGCCGGTCAGGCGATGCGGGAAATCCTCGGTGCGGCGCTACAGGCGATCGCACCGATCCTCCAGGCGATCATGCCGCTGATCCAGACGTTCGCTCAGTCCCTGTCGGCCGCTCTGGTCCCTGCGATCGAGACGATCGGTCCTCCGCTCGCCCGGCTGGTCGAGGCGCTCGTTAACGGACTGTCCCCGATCCTCCCGGTCCTGGCGGACCTGTTCGTCACGCTCGTCGAGGCGATCGCTCCGATCGTTGACGCGCTGACCCCGGTCGTCGACCAGCTCGGCGCGGTGCTGCTCCCGGTCGTCCGGGCGCTGGCACCGATCATCGGTGACATCGCGCTACAGCTCGGGACGGTCCTGGCCGATGCGATCACGGCGCTAGCCCCGATCCTGCCACCTTTGGTCGACGCGATCGGCGCGATCCTGGAGGCGGTCCTACCGATCCTTAAGCCGCTGCTCGATCTGGCCGGACTGATCCTGCCGCTCATCGCGGACGTGGTTACGTCCCTGGTCGTCCCGGCCCTGGAGGGCATCGCCTGGGTCGTCTCGAACGTGATCGCTCCGGTGATTCAGTTCCTGGCGGACGCGATCTCTACGGCCGTTCAGGGCGTGAGCGACGCGATCTCCTGGGTCGGAGATCGCATCTCCGAGGGTGTCGCGTTCATCACGGAACGCGGCAGCGACATCCTGTCGTGGTTCGGCGAGTTGCCGGGCCGAATCCTGGGCGCTATCGGTGACTTCGGGTCGCTCCTGCTAAGCGCTGGTGGCGACCTGATCCGCGGTTTGTGGAACGGAATCACCGGGCTGGCCGGATGGCTGAAGGACAAGATTTTCGGATTCTTCGGGAATCTCCTACCCGGGTGGGTAAAGAATATTCTCGGTATCGCGTCACCGTCTAAGGTGTTCGCCGGCCTAGGCAAGTTCACTACGCAGGGATTCGCCGAGGGAATCCGCGCGTCGACTAGCGACGTGTTCGACGCTATGGGCGCCATGATCGATGGCGCCACGGACATCGCTAGCGGCCTGGACCTGAACACTCAGCTAGCGGGAATCGACGGAACGTTCCGTTCTCAGTCCCTCGCTGACATCAATCACGCGGTGAGCGCTGAAGGTTTCGGTATCGACTATGACCGCCTAGCGGACGCCGTGGCGTCCCGTCCGGTATCCCTGGACGGGAAGGTCATTTCTCAGGCGGTCCGTAAGGACACGCGACTACGCGACTGGCGCCGATAAGGCGCTTCTAGGGGCAATGTCCTTAGCCCGCCGTTGACTCTGGACAACGGCAACCGGGAAGGGCCCGGCCATCGAGCCGGGCCCTTCCCCCTTTTAGCAACCAACATGAATGAGGATGATGATGGCTAGTGAGCGAGCACTACTCGCTTCGGGCGTGCGTATCGCGCTCGGCCTAATGCCGGAGCTGACGAACGTCAAGCGAGCCGCACGGCTCGGCGTGACTACCCGGACCCTGTACGAATGGAAGAACGGGGCTCTCTCCCCGAGTCCCGAGAACATCGCCCGCCTAGCGGACGCTAGCGGGATGACCGAGGACGACATTCGTAACGGTCGCCTCCCTGCCGGGGAGGCGCGATGAACGAGCGTGAGCTGCTCGTCCGGGGTATCCGCGCGGCTCTCGCACGAATCCCGGGTGACGAACGTACTAGGGCTTCCCGGCTACACGTCGGCCCCGGTGCCCTGCGGTCGTGGCAGGAGGGTAGGGCTCTACCGAATTCCGCTGACCTGGAGTACCTGGCTCTCGTGTCGGGCATGACCGTTCAGGAAATCGAGCGCGGAGGCCCGGAAGAATGAGGAACGCCGATCAGTCGCCGTGCGACTGTCGACCACCGCATGCGGGACTCGCCCGCTTGCTCGCCGCTGTCTGCCAGGCCCTGGCGATCGTTGTCCTGGTCGCCGGCCTAATGGCCTGGCCGTGGTTCGATGACCCGATGTTCGCCGCTACGGGCGGCGCTGGATTCTTCGCCCTCACCTGGGCTAGCGGGATTCTCGACCGTGCTGGTCGGTCGCCAGGAAAGGCGCCCGATGCCGAAGCGTGAGCCCCGGTTGAGTGACCGTATCCGAGCGCGTCTAGATGAGATCGCGTTCTGGGCGCGCGTCGTCGCTACGGACGACGCTAACGCGGTGCGAGCCGTCCGGGAACGGCTCGGTGCTCCGGACCCTCACGGACACCCGCTCGGAGTGGATCGGGCGACCGCACCGATCCACGACAACCCCCGGGTTGACAGGACCGACGATGCACCTACGTGAGTACGACGCTCAGAAGCGCGGGCTCGACCGGCTCATGTTCGCCGTGCTCTACCCCCGGCTACGCCCGTTCCTGACGGCCCCGTTCAGCGCGGCTAGTGCGGCGCTGAACCCGGTAGAGCTGACCGTGCTACTCGCACGGACCGTGCTCGATTTTCAGTTCCGTTCGGGGTCTCTCGCCCGGGAGTTCTACGACTCCGAGCGTGAGCGTGTGACGGGCCTTCCGGGCCGTCACGACTTCTACGTATCGACCACGCGGCCAGAGTTTGTGACCCGGACGCTCGGCCTGGTCGTCGGGGAGTTCGAGGAACGGCTAGAGATGGCTTTCTCCGATGACCCGGTACCGGACCGGCCCGATCCCGAGACCGAGATCGGGAAGGTCATCTCTCACTCGGTGACTCTCGCGTCGCACGGTGAGCGGGCGACGGTGAAGGACGCTGTCCGCTCCGATCCAGCGTGTCTCGGCTGGGCCCGGGTCGATCCGGAACCGCCGTCGTGCGGGTTCTGCACGATGCTGATCTCCCGGGGCCCCGTATATAAGACGGCTGAGACCGCCGGGGACGAACGGAACGTCTTTCACCCTAACGACACGTGCCGAACGGTGCCCGTGTTCGACTCGAACGACTGGTCGGGCCGGGCCGCTTTTGAGGCGGCCCAGGATGCCTACGCCACTGCGAGCCGTGAGGCTCGGGAGACCGGAGAATCCGTGACCGCGATTCTCGACCGACGCCGTAGGCGCTGACACTAAGGAATAACAATGACCAACGGACCAGACCCTAGGGCCGCTCGGGATTTCGCCGAGTGGCTACGCAACAGGGAACACTACCCGGACCGTGAGAAGAACACGGTCCCCGACGACGAACACCAGCACACCCCATCATCAGACTTTGCCGCGTTCCTACGCGGCCAGATCGAAAGGTAAGAAATGGTTAACGGTATCGGAGAGATTCGCACGTCCGACCAGGACCAGGACCTGCCGCTCGTTTCGGTAGGGGCCATCTTCGACAAGGACCCCGACGCGCCCGCTGTTCTCGACGGGACCGACTTTACGGCGGTCGCGATCTTCAACGTTCGTCGACGTCGAGAGATTCTGGCGGCCGTCGAGCCGTACGGGGTCACCCGTTCCGAGGAGCTGACAGCGGCCCTGGAGCTTTACAACACGCTAGAGTCTGGCTCTCTGATCGGGACACCGATCCCGCCGAGCGCGTACTCTCTGACCGCAGAGACCGCGGGTGACGCTCTACGCGACTTTATCGACAAGAAGGTACGCAACGAAGCGGGACAGGAGGTCCTACGCGCGTTTGTCCTGGACGCCGGCCGTCGCCTTTCCGAGGCCTTTAGCGCGAACGTAGACGCCGTTTTCGGAGCGAAGAAGCTCCGTTCCGAGTTCGACCGACTAGCCGCCGAGTTCGTAGAGCTCTACCCGATCGTTAAGGGGCTGCGATCACTCAGCGAGGCAGCAGAGGCAGACACGACCGGGCAGACGCTAGGCGCCTGGCACCGTGCCCGTTCGGTCGTCGGTGAGCTGGACCGGATCACGGACATGATCGTGGAGTACGCGGCTCCCCTCCCGAACACACTTAAGGGCGCCCCTAAGGGAGCGCTCGGCGCTCCGCGCGTACTGACGATCGGCGTTGACCCCGGACCCGGCTATCAGAGCCGCCTATTGGAGGTCGGATTCGACGGCCCGCGCCTGGCGCACCGGGTCGACTATCAGTGGTCCAACTACGGGCCCGCCCTGGAGTCAGGCTCCACGCTGAGCCTGCCCGTAGATCGTGAGGCATGGGCGGACCGTGCTCACGCGTACCGCGTGGGCTAGGCACCCTCGGTGCCCCCTCCCCCTCGGAGGGGGCAGGCCCGTACAGCAGCAGATCGAGGACGAACACGGATCGATCAACACGGATCGTTCTCTCGGCTCGACGGCGGCACGCGGGCACGGACCCGCGTGCCCAGGGGGGATTACCCCGCCCCCGGGGTTCCCCGACCGCTGTGTACTGCGTCCCTCGGAGGCGGTGCCTGGCATAGCAGCACCGGTTTTTCAGACACCTAAGGAAAAGCTATATGAACGAACCGACCCCGGCGGACCTTGGTCCGGCCGGAACGGACCTGTGGGAATCGGTCGTCTCGACCTGGGAACTACGCCCGGACGAACTCGCGATCCTGCACGAAGCGGCACGGACTCGGGACGTTATCGACACGCTCACCGACGGCCTGGTCGGTGAGCCATTGACGGTCCGGGGCTCTATGGGCCAGGAGGTCGTGCACCCGCTCGTTGCTGAGCGGAGGTTCCAGGCGGGCCTACTCGCGAACTTGCTCGGCAAGCTGAAGCTGCCCAACGCGGTCCCCGACACCGAGCTAGGGACCGTCTTCACTGACGGTCCTATGACCCGCTCGGAGGTTGGCCGTAAGGGCGCTCAGGCCCGATGGGGTAGGCAGCGTGGCTACGCATAAGACAGCGATCTCAACGGCTCGAACGGGGCTCCGAGAATATCTCGCCGACCGGCTCCGGAACGAACAGGAAATGCTCGGACGGCGCGGCGCGCTGAACACTAGTTTCGGGCGTCTCGTCTGGTCCCGCGTACGCCGGCCCGAGCGTATCGAAGCGCTCGAAAACGGTGAGCCCGTGACTGTCCGGGGCTACGAGATGGCGCCAGCGCTCGGCCCCGATGATCGTAGGCGATTGAGCCTGTTCGGCACGTACACACTGACACCAGAAGGACTATTGGAATGACTCTACTCACCCGGCCCGGACGCGAGTCCGTGGTGTTGTATCCGGAAGTCTCCGAGACGGACTCGGACGGGAACGTCCGGACACGCCCGTCCGATACGGGCGTGCCTAGCTCGGCGACGATCCAGCCGCTCGGGTCGTCGGACGACGATAAGGACGGCGCTTACGCATCGGAGTCTCGTTACCGGCTACGCCTACCGAGGAACGCGCCCGTCCTGGGCGCTCAGTCGGCCGTGGAGTGGCGAGGCGATCGTTACGCGATCGTCGGGGACGCTCGGGTCTACAACGGCTCTCGCCGGACGGCTCACGTGGACTACGTGATCAGCCGTGGGTAGCAGCGTACGCGTATACCCGGCCCGACGAGTGAACAGGATCGTCGCTACTCGCCCGGTCGTTAAGGAAGCGGTGAACGCTGCGGCGGACAAGATCGGCGTCTCGGCCCGGCGCCGTCTAGCGGCGCACCGGTCGTCCGGTACAGCGAAGATCGAAGTCAAGCACTCGGCTCCCGGTCCTCACGGGAGCCTGGACGCGGAGGTCGCCCTGGTCGACCGTAACGCGCTCTCGATCGAATTCGGGCACGTGCACAACCGGTCCGGCCGTTGGGTGAACGGTCTGTTCATCGTGACCGGTGCCGCGCGGGACGCAGCGGCCCGCTGATAGTGACCCGACGCCCGTCGGGTCACGGCAGAGAACACTAACAACTAAGGAGAATCACTATGACCATCACGGAATACCGCGGTTTCGTCGCTCAGCTCCCGCAGAATTACGACATCATGGCGCGCCTAGCGCGGGCCATCAACGTGGACGGTATGGCAGTCACTATCTCACCCGTGACCGTCCTGGCGTACCTGAACGGCTGGGCGGACGTTCCGTTCACCGTGAGCGATCCGCTATCCGGTCCCGACGAAGAGAGTTGATCGTTGCTCCCGGCACTGACCGATCGGACGTCCCAGTACGTCCGGCCGCCACGACCGGAACCCGAGGAACCCGCGGAATGCTCGTTGTGCGGTCGGGTATCAAAGAATGCTCTCGGTTTCGACCGGCACCTACGCGGGTGCCGGTCGGCCCATGGATTGGATACGGACTATCTAGATGATTAAGGAAACGCTCGCCGGCCTACGCCGAGCGGTCTGGAAGATTCACCTCTACGCCTTCGATCGTGGGTGGTGGTGACCGTGGCTATCGGAATACCGTTCGGTCCCCCGACCGAACATTCCCGAGAGTTCGAGCAGGCGCTAGACGCTCTGCTCGTGTCGTTCCTGCGGTACAACGATTACCCGACGAGCGACCGCCTGTTCGAGCTACGCGAGGACCTGGCCGGGCTGACAGAAGCGGCAGAACGGCTCGACCAGGATTACAGCGACCGGTACCCGCTGAAGCGGGACGAACGAACCGGACAGTCCGCCAAGAACTAAAGACTGTCAGCGGCCATCTCAGGGCCAGGAATAGCTATTCCTGGCGCTCCGTA
The DNA here is from genome assembly GCF_036984265.1 of Pseudonocardia sp. D17. Taxonomy (NCBI): domain Bacteria; kingdom Bacillati; phylum Actinomycetota; class Actinomycetes; order Pseudonocardiales; family Pseudonocardiaceae; genus Pseudonocardia; species Pseudonocardia sp. D17. Next base: position 138,537 of record NZ_BPRG01000241.1, read on the forward strand.
GCGAGTTGCCGTAGCCGCTCCCGGACCCGCTCGACGTTCCAGCGTGCGTGACCCCCGGGGCTCACAACGTCCGGGACCAGGACCCCGGCCTGTCGGTACCGCTGGATCGTCCGGGCCGATAACCCGAGCACGCGCGCCAGCTCGGCGCTCGTGACTAGCGGCACGGGGCGCCCCGTGCCACTCATGGTGTCCCGACCGTGGTCGGGATGCGGCGGTCCGACACGCGATCACGGTAGGTGCCCGGCGCCCCGGACCGGGCGCCGCTGGCGGGGTTGTCGCGACTGGCGGGGTTGGCGGAGTATGGCCGGGTGATGACCGAACTAGCCGCGCTGATCGCCCGCGACCCCGGGATGGCCGAGCGCCTGATCCGTGAACACTCGAACCAGGACGGGCACTGCCGGGTCTGTTCGTCGGGCGGTCAGTCCGGCCGCTACGCCTGGCCGTGCAGCATCCGTCGGGCCGCCGAGACGGCCCAGGACCGCATCCGCAGGTAGATCGGTGTATGTCGACAGTACAGCGCGTACTCGACCGTGCTCATCCCGGCGTCGTCGGCGAGCAGCCGACGGGCCCGGCGCAGCAGGGCGGTCCGGAACCGCACGGGAACCCGCGGGGGCGGCAGCATGCGGGACATCGCGCGGGACATCAGTCGGGACATGGTGTTCTCCTTCTCGGGTGTGGAACCGACCGGACGGGTCGGGCGTGTGCACGGCTCACCACCGGGCCAGGGCGTCGCCGGCGAGCCCCACGACGACGGGGGCGATGCCGAGCACGAGGAACGCGGGCAGGAAGCACAGCCCCAGCGGGCCCGTGATCGTCACCGCGGCACGTTGGGCGCGGGCGCGGGCGGAGTCGACGGTCTCGGCGCGCAGCCGCTGTGCCTCGGTCCGCGCGACGTGCGCGATGCCGGCGCCGGTCGCGGCGGACCGCCGGGCCGCGCGGGCGAAGGCGACGAGGGCAGGTCTGCCGTCGACGGCCTGCCAGGCCTCAGCCGGATCGGCGCCCAGCTCCAGCAGTCCCGCGACCCGACGCAGGGCACGCCCGCTCGGTCCGTCCAGCTGCGCGGCCCCGGCCTCGACGGCCGTCGACACGGGCATCCCGGCTTCCAGGCACACGGCGAGCAGCTCCCAGCCGGCGGCGAGTGCGGAGGCGCTCTCGTCGGCCGCGGGCGCGCCGCTGCGCCGGGCGAAGACCACCAGCCCGGTCCCGACGACGAGCGCCACCACGGCTCCGGTGACCGTCCCACCGACGAGCAGCCCCGCCGCGCCCGCCGAGACACTCCCGGCGACGGCCCAGCGCAGGCGCAGCGGCGCGGGCGACGGCACGGTGCGCAGCACAGGATCGCGTCGCCCCAGCGCGCGCAGCCGCGCGCGGCCGACATGCGGGTCGGTGGTGACGAGGGCGGCCGCGCCGACCAGCAGCGCGACGGCGACGAGCGCGGTCATCGGGGCACCGCCGCCCGCAGGATGTGTTCCGACCACGCCACGCCGGCGGCCGTCAGCAGAGTTCCGCAGCCGAGCAGCAGGGTGCCCAGGAGACCGTCGCGCAGGACGCCGAGCGGGTCGGCCCCCATGAGCTGGCCGAATGCCAACCCGAGCAGCGGCAGCAGGGTCAGCACCGTCGCCGTCGCACGCGGGCCGGCGAGCTCGGCACGCACCCGGTTGCCGAACTCGACGCGCCACCGCAGGTCGGCGGCCACCGCCGCGAGCACCGTGGCGAGCGGGACGCCGTGCCGGTCGGAGAGCGTCCACGCCGCGGTGACCCGGTCGACGTCCGCGGCGAGCCCGGCGGGCGCGGCCGCGCGGGCCAGCGCGGTCGGCACCGTCTCACCCAGCTCGGCCGCGGCGAGGGCGGGCCGCAGCGCCGCGCGGGCGGCGGCACCGTCGGCGTCGATCCCGGCGAGCGCGGCGCCCGGATGGGCTCCGGCCCTGAGCTCGTCGCAGATGCGGGCCAACGCCTCGGCCAGCTCGAGCCCGGCGACGGCGGCCGCCGCGTCGGCACGTCGGCGGCTGCGCCTGCGCAGCCAGGTCGAGCCCGCGACCGTCCCCGCGAGCGCGCCGCCGGGGCCTGCGACGACACCGGCGACGACCGCCGCGGCGACGACGGCCCACAGCGCGGGGGTGGGCCGCGGCAGCCGTCGGCCCACCGTCTGCGACGAACCGCCGAGCACGTGACGCAGCCGGGCCGTCGGGTGCTCGGACGGCAGCACCGCGGCGGCGGCCGCGAGTGCGGCGAGCGCCGCGCTCACCACGGCGGCACCGTCCCGCGTTCGGCCAGCAACGCGCCCAGCCGGGCGCGTCCCTCACCCCAGCCCGCAGCTCGGGTCCACGCCGGGGACAGCGCGACGAGGCCGTCGCGACGGTCGAGCACGCCGACACCGTCGAGGACCCGGCGCCCGTCGCGGCGGCTCATGTGCAGCACGACCTGCACCGCCGCACCCAGCTGGCTGTGCGCGGTCGGCGGGCTCATCCCACCCAGCGCGGCGAGCGCCTCGATCCGCGCCGGCACCTCCGCGGCGGAGTTGGCGTGCACGGTGCCGGCGCCGCCGTCGTGCCCGGTGTTGAGTGCCGCGAGCAGGTCACAGACCTCCGCGCCGCGCACCTCGCCGACGACCAGCCTGTCGGGGCGCATCCGCAGCGCCTGGCGCACGAGGTCGCGCAGCGCGACCCCACCCGCGCCCTCGATGTTCGCGGGCCGCGCGACGAGCCGCACCACGTGCGGATGCCGCGGCCGCAGCTCCTCCGCGTCCTCGACGGTGACCAGCCGTTCCGCGGGATCGGCCGCGGCGAGCAGGGCGGCGAGGATCGTCGTCTTGCCGCTGCCCGTCCCGCCGGAGACCAGCATCGCCAGCCGGGCCGCGACCACCGAGCGCAGCAGCGCCTCGCCGGTCGCGTCGAAGGTGCCCAGCGACGCGAGCGAGCCGAGATCGTGGGCAGCGGGCCGCAGGACCCGCAGCGACAGGCACGTCCCGTCGGCGGCGACGGGCGCGAGCACCGCGTGCAACCGGACCCCCGCGTGGGGCAGCCAGCCGTCGACGCAGGGGCTGGCGTCGTCGAGCCGGCGGCCGGCGGCGAGCGCCAGGCGTTGGGCCAGCCGCCGGACGGCCGCCTCGTCGGGGAACGTGATCGGGCTGCGCTCCAGCCCGGCGCCCCGGTCGACCCAGACGGCGCCGCCGCTGACCAGCACGTCGGTGGTGCGGGGATCGCGGAGCAGACCGTCGAGCGGGCCGACGCCGACGAACTCCTGGCGCAGCGTGCGCAGGGCGGCGAGGGTGTCGAGATCGGAGACGACACCACCGGCCTCGGCCCGGATCGCGGCGGCCACGGCCGCGGCGGTGGGCTCACCTCCCGCCTCGGCGAGCCGGGACCGGACGCGGTCGACCAGCGCGGTCACGACGTCCACCCGCTGCGGCTGAGCCGGGCACGGTCCTGCAGCTCGGCGAGCAGGACGGCGGCGGCGTCGGCGAGCGGGCCCCGGTCGGCGGGTGGGAGCCCGCGCTCGAGGCGGCGGTCCAGGTCGCTCTGCGTCCGCATCGCGACCAGGAGCGGCACGTCGAGGGTGCGGGCGACGTCGTCGGGGGTGATGCCCTGGCTCGGGCCGCGCACGACCAGGCCGACCGCGCAGGCGTGCTCCGCGAGCACCGCCGTGACGCGGGACGCCGCGGCGCAGGCCCGCACGTCGGCCGGGACGACGAGCACGGTGAGGTCGGCCCTGGCCAGGGCGGTCGCGCCGGCCTCGGTGGGCTGGCGCGGCACGTCGCACACCACGGTGTCGCCCGCGCGCCGGCCTGCGTCGATCACCGCACGCAGCCCGGCGGCTCCGGGGCCGGGCCCGGTCCGGTCGCACGAGAGCACCGACAGGGTGCGGTCGCCCATCGCGGGGAGCGCCTCGTGCAGCGCGGCGGCGGGGACCCGACCGTCCATCACCGACAGCTCGGGCCAGCGCACCCCCAGCACGTCCTCGGCGCCGAGGAGCAGGTCGAGACCGCCGCCGAGCGGGTCGCAGTCGAGCAACAACGTCCGGCGCCCGTCGCGAGCGGCGCGCAACGCGACGGCCGCGGCGAGGGTCGATGCGCCAGCGCCGCCGCACCCGCCGGTGACGGCCAGCACGGCTCCCGGTGGCCCGCCGCCCTCGCAGGCCTCGGTGAACGCCGTGACCATCCACAGCTCGCCCTCGGGCAGCTCGACGATGTTGGCCGCGCCCGCCCGCAACCCGAGCTGCCACGCGTGCGGCGGCGGCGTACCGGCCGTGACCAGCACGATGCCGTCGCGGCGGGGGAACGGGAACCGGGCGCACCGCTCCGCGGCGGCGACATCGACCACGACCATCGAGGCCGCGGCCCACTGGCGGCGGGCGTCGGTCGGGTCGATCGCGCGGTGGACCTCGGCACCCGCAGCGGCCGCGAGCCGCAGTACGGCGTCGAGCAGGTCGGGATCGTCGACCATCACCAGTGCCCGTCGCGCGTCCATGGCTTCGCACCTCCCGTCGGCGCCGTCGGGTGGCGGCGCGCTGTTCGTCGCCAAGCGTGTCGGCCGCGAGGCTCGTGAGGGGCGATGCACAGACGACTGTGGACAGCTCTGTGGAGTTGTGGACTGATCGTCGGCGAGGTGGGTGTGGACGGGCGGATCGTCGGTGGCGCCTGGCACGATGCCGCGGGGACCACCGGCCCGGGCGGCCCGCCACACCGCGGTGCACGAATCCCCGCCTGCGCCGCAACGGGATCCCCGCGCCGGCTCGCCCGGACATGGGACGACCCCCGCCAGGGGGGAGTGGCGGGGGTCGTCGTTGGGTTCAGCCCCGGGGGGTCGAGCTGAACCACGGGCCCGGCGCGCGGGCCGGGTCAATCGTAGCCGGATCCGGGCCCCGATGTGTGTTCCTCTCGGGGATGTGCTTCACCCCGTCGGCGGACGGTGCCGCGCGGCGTGACGCGGGGTCGTCACGTTCATCTGGCAAGCTCCCGCGACGTGCCGGGACCGCCTCCTCACGTGCCGACGTCGGCGGCCTTCTTCGACCTCGACAAGACGATCATCGCGGGATCGAGCGCGCTCGCGTTCAGCCGGCCGTTCCGCAGCCACGGGCTCATCGGCAGGCGGGCCGTCCTGCGCAGCGTCTACGCCCAGATGATGGTGCTCGCGTCGGGCGCGGACGCCGACACGATGGACATGCTGCGCAAGCGCATCACCGCACTGTGCGCCGGCTGGGAGGTCGAGCAGGTGCGGTCCATCGTGGCCGAGACCCTGCACGAGATCGTCGAGCCGCTGATCTACGCCGAGGCGGCGGACCTGATCGCGGAGCACCACGCGGCGGGCCAGGAGGTCGTCGTCCTCTCGGCGTCGGGGCTGGAGGTCGTGGAGCCCATCGCCGCGCTCGTCGGGGCCGACCGCTGCTTCGCGACGAGGATGACGGTGCGTAACGGCCGCTACACGGGCGAGATCGACTACTACTGCTACGGCGAGCACAAGGCCGAGGCGGCGCGGACCATCGCCGCCGAGTGCGGGTACCGGCTGGCCGACTGCCGGGCCTACTCCGACTCGATCACCGACCTCCCGCTCCTCGCCGCGGTCGGCCATCCGACCGTCGTGAACCCCGACCGGGCGCTGCGCCGGGAGGCGGAGGAACGTGGCTGGCCGATCCTGACGTTCGCCGATCCGGTGACGCTCGGCTCGCGGTTGCGGGTGCCGCGAGCGACGACGGTGGCGGCGGTCGGGGTCGGCGCGGTCGCTCTCGCGGGAGTCGGGCTGATCGGCCGCCGGTCGTGGCTGCGGACCCGGCGCTGAACAGCGCGAACATATCTTGATACTGACCGGAGCGTGTGCGGTGCAGCCGCCAACCGGGTTCCGTAGGACCCCCTTTCGTCACCCGGAGTTCGTCTCACGGTGCACCCGATCCGACCCTTGATGTGCCTGCCGTCACGCACTACAAATGAGGTCACGGACCCCGGTCGGCCAGGGGCGGTACGGCAGAGAAGTAACCGTCCCCCCCGAACGGGCTCCGGGCACGAGCGCCGGGCACTCCACGCACAGCACGCCGCGGGAGGCATGTCGTCGTGGGCCTGCGTACCGGGACGCCGGACGCCGAGGCCGGAGCACGACACGTAGTGCACGCCTGGATCCTGGATGGTCGTGCGAGGAGGGCGGTACCCGCGAGGGTGCCGCCTTTCTCATGTCCGGACCCCGACGGACCAGTGCCTGGCCAGCGGACCGGACCGGTGCCTGGTGGACCGGACCGAACCGGTGCGTGGCCGGCGGACCGTGCCGGGTCTCAAGCCCGCGACTCCGCGATGGACGTCGCTTCCCGCGCGCCCGCCTCCCACTGCGCGCAGCAGTGCAGCACCCAGGTTCCCACGCCCTCGGCGCCGCCTGCGGCGAACGCGGCCGCGGCGCTCCGGTACTCCGCGAGCCGGCGCAGGTGCCCGACCTCCGGCACCACGAGGGACTTGGGGTCCAGCCCCGACGCGGTGGCGGCCAGCCGCGCGGCGGCCCGGGCGACCACCCCGTCGGCGGTACCGAAGGGCGCGAGTGCGAGCAGCTCGCCGTGCACGACGGCGACGAGGACGGGCGCGGGCACGGCCGTCGCACCCGTCACGAGGTCGGCCAGCAGCGACAGCCGGTCACCGGTCCCAGGGCGCGGCCTGCCGAGCTCATCGGGATGGCGCGGCACGGGGACCAGGTCGGCGGCGGCCAGGACGTGCAGCCGGGCGAGCGCCTGCAACGGGGAGGACTTCCACACCGGTACGAGCCGGGCGTGCTCGTCGGCCACCCGAACGGCCCCGGCGAGCAACGGGTCGGATACCAGGTCGGAGGTCGTCGGCGTCAGCGGCGCCCCGTCGATCGCCGCCGACGCCCGCGCCCCGCGCAGCGCGCCCTCGGCGGCGTTCGCGGGGAAACCCCGCCGGTTGGCAGGATGGTTGTGCACGGCGACGACGGCGTCGCGGACCCGGCCGACGGCGTCGGAGACACCTGGCAGGGTGACGAGGGGGGCCAGCGGGTCGGCGGTCGGGGACGGTGCCACCGGCACATGCTGTCACCCGGCCCGGGCCGAACGGGTCACGCGGTGTGGTCCCTGTCCCGACGGACAGTGCGCCCCTGTCGTAACCGACGGTGCGTCGCGCGCCCGCGCGCACTACCGTTCGGCCCGATGACGGTGACGTCGTCCGCGGCCCGCTGCGCCCGGAGCGACGCCCGGAGCCACGAGGAGGACCTGAGGAAATGGCCGAGTCCGGCGCCACGTTGAGCAACCTTTCCCACGAGGACCGCACCTTCCCGCCGAGCGAGGAGTTCGCCGCCCAGGCGAATGCGACGGCGGAGTGGTACGACCGGGCCGACGCGGACCGCGAGGCCTTCTGGGCGGAGCAGGCCGACCGGCTGACGTGGTCGAAGAAGTGGGACTCCGTCCTGGAGTGGGACGCCCCGTTCGCGAAGTGGTTCGTCGGCGGACAGCTCAACGTCGCCTACAACTGCGTCGACCGGCACGTCGAGGACGGTCACGGCGACCAGGTCGCGTTCCATTGGGAGGGCGAGCCGGGCGACACCCGCACGATCACCTACGCGGACCTGCAGCGCGAGGTCTGCAGGACGGCCAACGCGCTCACCGAGCTGGGCGTGGGCAAGGGCGACCGGGTCGCGATCCAGCTGCCGATGATCCCCGAGGCCGCGTTCGCGATGCTGGCCTGCGCGCGGCTGGGCGCGCTGCACAGCGTCGTCTTCGGCGGGTTCTCGCCGAGCGCGCTGCGCTCGCGCATCGAGGACGCCGAGGCGAAGCTGCTCATCACCTCCGACGGCCAGTACCGCCGCGGCAAGCCGGCGCCGATGAAGGAGAACACCGACCAGGCGGTCGCCGACACCCCGACGATCGAGCACGTGCTCGTCGTGAAGCGGACCGAGACCGACGTGCCGTGGACCGAGGGCCGCGACGTGTGGTGGCACGACATCGTCGACCGGCAGCCCGACACCCACGAGTACGAGTCGTTCGACTCCGAGCACCCGCTCTACATCCTCTACACGTCGGGGACGACGGGGAAGCCGAAGGGCATCCTGCACACCTCGGGCGGCTACCTCACCCAGGCGGCCTACACCCACCACGTCGTGTTCGACCACAAGCCGGGCGAGAGCGTGTACTGGTGCACGGCCGACATCGGCTGGGTGACCGGGCACAGCTACATCGTCTACGGGCCGCTGGCCAACCGGGCGACGTCGGTGATGTACGAGGGCACGCCGAACACCCCGCACGAGGGCCGGCACTGGGAGATCGTGCAGAAGTACGGCGTCACGATCTACTACACCGCGCCCACGTTGATCCGCACGTTCATGAAGTGGGGCAAGGAGATCCCGGAGAAGTACGACCTCTCCTCGCTCAGGGTGCTGGGCAGCGTCGGCGAGCCGATCAACCCCGAGGCCTGGATCTGGTACCGGGAGAACGTGGGCCGCAACAACTGCCCGATCGTCGACACCTGGTGGCAGACCGAGACCGGGGCGATCATGATCTCGCCGCTCCCGGGCGTCACCGCGGCGAAGCCGGGCTCGGCGATGCGCCCGCTGCCGGGCATCAGTGCCGAGGTCGTCACCGAGGAGGCCGAGCCGGTCGGGCCCGGCGGCGGTGGGTACCTGGTGCTCGACAAGCCGTGGCCGGCAATGCTGCGCGGCATCTGGGGCGACGAGGAGCGCTACCGCGAGACCTACTGGTCGCGGTTCGCGAAGCAGGGCTACTACTTCGCGGGCGACGGCGCGAAGTACGACGACGACGGCGCGATCTGGCTGCTCGGCCGCGTCGACGACGTCATGAACGTCTCCGGGCACCGCATCTCGACGACGGAGGTCGAGTCCGCGCTGGTCTCCCACCCGACGGTGGCGGAGGCGGCGGTCGTCGGCGCGTCGGACCCGACGACGGGCCAGGGCATCGTCGCGTTCGTCATCCTGCGCGGCGGGGTCGCCCAGGACGAGGCGAAGGGCGCCGACGCCATCAAGGCGCTGCGCGACCACGTGTCCAAGGAGATCGGGCCGATCGCCAAGCCGCGCCAGATCATGGTCGTCGAGGAGCTGCCCAAGACCCGGTCCGGCAAGATCATGCGTAGGCTGCTGCGTGACGTGGCGGAGAACCGGGAGGTCGGCGACGTGACGACGCTCGCGGACTCGTCGGTCATGGATCTGATCTCGGCCGGCCTGCAGGAAGGAAAGGGCGACGACTGAGTCACGATGGCCGCTGGCGAGGCTCGGCTTCCTCACCATCGGCCTCTTCGACGGTGCGGACCCGGGGCCGGGACACGAGAACACGCTGCGGACGATCGAGCTGGGCGAGCAGCTCGGGTTCGACAGCGCCTGGCTCCGGCACCGTCATCTGCAGTACGGGATCTCCTCGCCCGTCGCCGTCCTCGCGGCGGCGTCACAGCGCACGCGGCGGATCGAGTTCGGGACCGCCGTGACGCCGCTGGGCTGGGAGAACCCGCTGCGGCTCGCGGAGGACCTGGCGACGGTCGACCTGCTCTCGGGCGGTCGGCTGAACCCGGGGGTGAGCGTCGGCCCGCCGCGCAACCTCGACGCGGTCCGCGAGGCGCTGTACCCGGGGGTCGACGAGGACTTCGGCGACGCGCGTCTCGTCCGGCTGCTCCGGCTCGTCGCGGGCGAGCGCGCGAGCACGTTCTCCGGCACCGAGGGGTTCGAGGTCTACTCCGAGCGGGTCGAGCCGCACTCGCCCGGGCTGCGGTCGCGGATGTGGTACGGCGCGGCGAGCCTCGGCTCGGCACGCAGGGCCGGCGAGCTGCGGATGAACCTGTTGACCAGCAGCGTCGTCCGTGCGGAGGGCAACGAGGCGGCGGGGTTCGCGGCCATCCAGCGGAGCCAGATCGAGGCGTTCCGCCAGGCGCATCCCGACGGCGAGGCCGCGCGGGTGTCGCAGGGGCTCGTCGTCGTCCCGACCGACTCGGCGACGTCCGAGCAGCGCGCGAAGTACGAGGCGTACGCCGCGGCGCGGACCCCGCGCACGGCGCGCCCGCAGGGGCCGGCGGGAATGCTGTTCGCCCGGGACGTCGTCGGCCCGTCGGAGTGGATCGCCGAGCAGCTGCAGGCGCACGCGGCCTTCCAGCTCGTCGACGAGGTCGTGTTCGCCCTGCCGTTCAGCTTCGAGCCCGAGGACTACGTCCAGATCCTCACCGACATGGCGACCAAGCTCGGTCCGGCGCTGGGCTGGTCCCCGGCCGGCTGAGCGGTCCGGACCCGCGGGCTCCTCGGGCTCAGCCCGCGGAGTGCAGCCGGGCCAGGAGCGCGTCGGCGTCGGTCGTCCGGAGCATGTCCAGCGCCATCCGCGCGTAGCGACGCCCGATCTCCGCGGGGGTGATCGGCCCGCCGGGCCGGTACCACTCCGGCAACGACGTGCACATCGACGTGATCGCGCGCGCCGACAGCTCGGGGGAGGCCGTGGTGAACGCGCCCTCGGCGACACCGGCCTCGATGCACGCCTCGAGGCGCTTGCGTTCGGCGTCGCGCAGCCCGCGGATGCGGGCGTCGTCCGCGGGTTCGAGCGAGCGCATCTCGGCGGCGAGGATCAGCGCGAACGCCCAGCGCTGTGCGTGGTACTGCGCCGTGCACTCGACGAGCAGTGCCACCCGCTCGGCCGCCGTCGTCCCCTCCTCGGCCGCGGCCCGGGTGCGCCACGCGAGGTCGGTCATCGCCTCGTCGAGCAGCCGGACCAGGATGTCGTGCTTGCTCGTGCAGTAGTGGTAGATGCCGGAGACGCTCATGCCCGCCGCGTCGGCGATCGTGCGGACGGTCGCGCCGTGGTAGCCGGTCTCGACGAACACGGCCAGCCCGGCCAGCAGCACGGGACCGATCGGGATGGGCTCGTAACGCCGCCAGTCGACGGCTCCGTCGGAGCGGGTGCCGAGCTGGGAGTAGATGCGCCGCAGCTCGTGCAGGTTGGTGGGCTCGGGCGGACCGTCCGCCGGGCCGGGTCCGGCGGGGAGGCTGACGTCGAGCAGGAGTTCCGGTGCGGTGCGGCCGAGCGCGGCCGCGATCTGCTGGAGCCGGGTGTAGGTGAGCTGGGTCTTGCCGTTCTCGACGGCGCTGACCGTCCCGGGACTGACGTCGATGCGCCGGGCCAGCTCGCGCAGCGACATCCCGGCCTCCAGGCGCGCCCGCCGGACGAGCGCCCCGGCGTCGGCGGGTGTGGTTGCGGACCTGGCGGCGGTGCCGCCTGCGGTCGCCCGGCCGGCGGCGTCCGGCGACTCGGGTGTCGCGTGCACCGTGCGACCGTAGTCGATCGTTCGGGTCGCCGCGTCCGGCTCGTCCGGTGGTGTCATCGCGTCGGGTCAGGCCGGCTGACCGAGGTGGAAGCCCCCGTCGCAGTGCACGGTCACCCCGGTCACGTAGTCGGAGTGTGGGGACGCGAGGAACAGGTAGGTGGGTGCGACGTCGGCAGGCTCGCCCGCCCGGTTGAGCGAGCGCGGCGGGAGTGCGCGGCCCGCCTGCAGGTCGGGGTAGTCGCGGGTGAGGGCGGTGACGGCGACGGGGCAGACGGCGTTGACGGTGATCTGGAAGGGGCCCAACGCCTTGGCCGCCGACCTCGTCAGCCCGAGGACGCCCGCCTTCATCGCGCTGTAGTGCGCGTTGGAGCCCTGCCCGCGCACGGCCGAGATCGACGCGGTGTTGACGATCTTGCCGTAGCGTCGTTCACGCATGCCGCGCGCGACGTGCTGGATCAGCACGAACGTGGAGCGCAGGTTGACCGCGTACATGGCGTCGAGCGAGTCGAGGGTGATCGCGTCGAAGTCGGTGCGGCCGGTGATGCCCGCGACGTTGGCCAGCACGTCGATGCGGCCCATGCGGTTCTCGATCCCGGTGACGGCCTCGATCGTCGCTGCGGCGTCGGAGAGGTCGAGCGGGACCCGGACGGTCTCCCCGCCGGCCTCGTCGATCCGGGCGGCGACGGCCTCGAGCCCCGCGGCGTCGCGGTCGACGAGGGCGACGCGTGCGCCTGCCGCCGCGTAGCGCACGGCCACCTCCGCGCCGATGCCGGCGGCGGCGCCGGTCACCACCGCGACCTTGTCTGCGAGCACGTCATCACCTCGTCGTGGAGCACGCTGAGTGTTCAGGCTATCTGAACATTGACTCTCGTGACCAGGGTCATGGTTTGGTAAATACAGCCTATTGACATGCGGGTGACCGGTGCCGCAACCTACGTCGCACACCGAGTGAGCGCACGACCGACGGAGCTGAACAGGCGCGCGGGGTGCGGTCGGCCGTCTGCGGAGCCAGGCGCGGCAGCCACCCGGTGCATCCACGACGGGCCCGGCGGACGGGCCTCGCAGCGGCTCGTCCCGAGGGGGAAACGGCGTGAAGTTCGGACTCTTCAACATCGGCATGTGGCACGAGTCGCAGAGCCAGGAAGAGGTGTTCCGCAACATCAGGGAGCAGGCAGTTCTCGCCGACCGGCTCGGCTACGACTCGGTCTGGCTGGGCGAGCACCACTTCTCCCGGCACGGCATCCTCGCCGACTGCCTCGTCCAGGCCGCCGCGATCGCGTCGGTCACCGAGAAGGTCCGCATCGGCACCGGGGTCGTCGTCCTGCCGTTCCACAACCCGGTGCGGCTCGCCGAACAGGCGGCCATGGTCGACATCCTCAGCGACGGCCGGCTCGACCTCGGCGTCGGCGTCGGTTACCAGCGTCGCGAGTTCAACGGCCTGAACATCCCGATCGACGAGGCCCGGGCCCGTTTCCGCGACAACCTCGACGTGGTCCTCAAGTGCTGGCGCGACGAGATCCTCGTGCACGAGAGCCCGTACAACACCTTCCGCGCCGAGGACGCGATCGAGGTCTTTCCGAAGCCCGTCCAGAAGCCGATGCCGCTGTACCAGGCCGTGTCGATCACCCCGGAGAGCATCGAGTTCGCCGCGAGCCGGGGTGTGCCGGTCATGGTGGGCGGCCCGACCGACGTGCTGGGCCTCGCGCCGCAGGTCATCGAGTACTGGCGCACCAAGATGGTCGAGCACGGCAACGACCCGACGGGCGTCGACATCCCGTGTGCGAAGGGCGTCTACGTCGCCGAGTCCGACGAGCAGGCCGCCGCCGACATCGCGGCCGTCGACGAGTTCTGGGACCTCAAGCTGCTGCAGAAGTTCGGGTCGCCGATCAGCCCGTCGGGCGAGCTGCCGCCCGGCTACGAGCGCTGGGCCAACCGCGTCAAGGAGCACGAGAAGAACGCCCTCGACCCGAACCGTGCCGGTACCCCGCCGCTGATCGGCTCGCTGGAGACGGTGCGCGAGAGGCTGCGGCAACTGCGCGACTCGGGCGTGAACTACATCTTCGGCCAGTTCGGCCTGCCCGGGATGCCCGAGGCGAAGATCCGCCGGTCCGTCGAGCTGTTCGCCGAGCTGTTCGAGGAGTTCCGCGACCCCGCCGACGCGCCTGCCGCCCAGGTCCACGTCCCCGCCTGACACCGGAGATCCGATGTTGCTCGAAGGGTCACTGTCGATCCTCTGCCCGTCGCAGCTGAACTTCCCCGAAGGGGTCGCTGTCGACGTCGACGGCGCCGTCTGGGCAGGTGGCGCGGCCGGTGAGGTCTACCGGATCACCGGCGACCTGTTCGTCGTGCCGCTGGTGAAGCTGTCGGGACGGCTGCTGGGCATCACGCCGGCGATCGGCGGCGGGGTGCTGGTGTGTGCGATGGACGAGCACCGCGTCGTGCGCGTCGAGGCCGACGGCACCGTCACTCAGGTCGGGCCCGGCGACATCCCGCTGCCCAACTGCACCGCCTACGACCAGCACGGCAACGTCTGGATCACCGACTCCGGCGAGTGGGTCGAGCGCGACGGCCGGGTGCTGCGCGTCGACGGCGACGGGAACTCGACGGTGGCGGCCGACGGGCTCGCCTTCGCGAACGGGCTCGCGTTCAGCGCGGACTGGTCGACGCTGTACGTGGCGCAGTCCGAGGACCGCGACGTCGTCGCGTTCGACGTGGCCGCCGACGGGACGCTGTCGAACAGGCGCGTCGCGATCTCGCGCGAGGCCCTGGGCGCGGCCGTCCCGGGTGACCCGCTCACCGACGGTGTCGCCGTCGACGAGGCCGGCAACGTCTACGTGACGCTGCCGCGGGCCGACCGGGTCGTCGTCGCCACCCCCGACGGGCGGGTCGAGGTCGTCTGCCTGGACGACGGTCCCGCCAAGGACACTGCCGAGATCGACCACGGTCAGGTGCTGCGCTCGCCGACCAACGTCGCGTTCGGCGGCGCGGACCGTCGCGATCTCTACGTGGCGAACCTGCGCACCCGGCACCTGGCCGTCGGCCGGGTGGCGGTGCCCGGCCTCGAGCTGCCCGGGCAACGGCGATGACGGGGACCGATGTGCGGTTCGGCCTCACCTACGCCTTCCGCAACCTCGACCCGGCCGAGGACCACCACCACTACCTGGGCCGCAAGCTCGACGAGATCGTGCACGCCGAGGAACTGGGCTTCGACGAGGTCCGCGTCGCCGAGCACCATCTGGTCGACGACGGCTACGTCCCCTGCCCGGTCGTCGCGGGGGCGGCGATCGCGGCCCGGACCAGCAGGATCGGCATCGGGCAGGGCGTGCTGCTCGCGCCCTTCTACCACCCGGTGCGGCTCGCGGAGGAGGCCGCGTTCGTCGACAACCTGTCGGGCGGGCGCTTCTCGCTGACGCTCGGCCTGGGCTACCGGGACGCGGAGTTCCGCGCCTACGGGTTGAGCCGCAGGGAGCGCGCGGCCCGGACGGCCGAGGTCGTGCAGGTCGTGCTCGCGTGCCTGTCGGGCGAGCCCGTCGACCACCGCGGCCGCTTCTTCGACCTCGACGGCGTGACGATCCGCCCGGCATCCCACCAGCGCCCGCGGCTGCCCGTCTGGGTCGGCGCGCACACCCGCCCGGCGATGGAACGCGCGGCGCGCCTGGGCGTCGACGGACTGATCGGCGTCGAGGCCGACCTGCCGATGTGGCAGGAGGTCAACGCCGAGCTGCGGCCCGGGCACCCGGTCCGGTTCGCCGCGCCGCTGACGGTGAACCTCGTCGCCAGCGACGACCCCGAGCGTGACTGGGCCCGCTACCGCGACCGGCTCGCGCACCCGATCCGCCAGTACGCGCAGTGGGCCGCCGCCGACGGCGACCTCGGGAAGGTCAACGAGCCGCGGTTCGGCGAGCAGCGGACCGACGCCGACCTCGCCCGCGTCACCCGGTTCGCGACGACCGAGGAGATCCTCGACGCCTACCTCGCGCGGCTCGACTCGTTCGTCCACTACGAGACGATCATGGTCGACGGCCTGTCGACCGAGCTCCCCGCCGAGGCGTCGCACCGCGCGCTCGAGCTGTTCGCCACCGAGGTCGCCCCGACCGTCCGCGCCCGCGTCGCCGCGCGGCGCGCCGAGCTGTTGTCGGTCGCCTGAGGGGAGTGACGAGACGATGAGCGTGATCGACCAGGTCGGCACCGAGCCGGCCGCGCCCGCCCCGCCCGGCCGGCCGGCGGCGAAGCGCGGCCATCCGTTCGGCCGCTACGTGCTGCGCCGCCTCGGGTCCGGCGTGCTGGTCATCGTCCTCGTGGCGGTGACGGTGTTCGTGGTGACGCGGGTGGCGTCGGACCCGGCGCGGACGCTCGCCGGCCCGGAGGCCACCCAGGAGCAGTACGAGGCCGTGCGCGCGAGCCTGGGACTCGACCAGCCGCTGCTCACCCAGTTCGTCGACTACGTCCGCGACCTCGCCGCGCTCGACTTCGGCATCTCCTACTGGCAGAACGTGCCCGTCTCGGGCCTGATCGCGACGTTCCTGCCCAACACGGTGCTGCTCGTCGTCGTCGCGATCCTGTTCGCGGTACTGGCGGGCATCCCGCTGGGCATCGCGGCCGCGCTGCGGCCCGGGAGCAACGCCGACCAGGCCACGGCCGCCTTCGCACTGCTCGGGCTCTCGCTGCCCCAGTTCTGGTTGGGCGCCATGCTGATCCTGCTGTTCGCGGTGACGCTCGGCTGGCTCCCGACGTCGGGCCAGGGCGGGATCGAGCACATCATCCTGCCCGCGATCACGCTCGGCCTGCCGAGCATGGGCCGCATCGCCCAGATCACCCGCACGACGATGATCGACGAGCTCGCCAGCCAGCACATCCTCGTGGCGCGGGCCAAGGGGCTCGGGGGCGGCTACGTCGTGTTCCGGCACGCCCTGCGCAACGTCATGGTCCCGGTGACGACGATCATCAGCTTCGAGACCGTCTACGCCCTGGCGGGCTACTCGGTGATCGTCGAGACGGTGTTCGCCTGGCCGGGCGTCGGGGCGCTTGCCATCCAGGCCCTCCAGCGTCAGGACCTCACGCTCGTGCAGGGCATCGTCTTCGTGATCGCGGTGGTCGTCGTGCTCTGGAACCTGCTGACGGACCTGGTGTACCGGGCCATCGACCCGAGGATCGAGCTCCGATGACCGCGACCGAGAGTCCCGTCGCCACGACGGCGGTGCCGCGCAGGCCGGCGACCGGCTGGTGGCGCTCGCTGCGCCAGGACCGGATGGCCTTCGGGGGCGCGGTCATCCTCGGCGTCCTGGCGGTCCTCGCGATCTTCGGGCCGCTGCTCGAGCCCGACGACCCCAATGCCACCGACCTCTTCGCCCGCTACGCCCCACCCGTGTTCGCGGGCGGCACCTGGGAACACGTCCTGGGTGCCGACGGCCTGGGCCGCGACGTGCTGTCGCGGGTCGTCGCCGGGGCGCAGATGACGCTGTTCATCGGCGTGTCCGTCGTGATCATCTCCGGGGTCGTCGGGGTCGCGCTCGGGCTGCTCGCGGGTTACCGCGGCGGCTGGGTCGACACCGTGATCATGCGCGTCGCCGACGCCCAGCTCGCCTTCCCCGGCCTGCTGCTGGTGTTGCTCGTGGTCGCGTTCGTCGGACCCAGCGTCGGCGTGATCATCGGCGTGCTGTCGTTGTACGGCTGGATGATCCACGCCCGGCTGGTCCGCAGCATGGTGCTGCAGCTGCGGCAGACGCCCGCGGTGCAGTCGGCAGAGCTCGTCGGCTGCCCGCTGCCGCGGATCCTGGTGCGCCACCTGCTGCCCAACCTGTACGCGCCCCTTCTCGCGCAGGCGATCCTGGAGCTGGCCCGCGTGGTACTGGCGGAGGCGTCGTTGTCGTACCTGGGCCTCGGACTGCAGCCGCCGCACGCGAGCTGGGGCCTGATGATCGCCGAGAACCAGGGCGCGGTCCGGCAGGCGTGGTGGCCGATCGTGTTCCCCGGCGTCGCGCTGGCGCTGACGGTGCTGGCGGTCAACCTCGTCGCCAACTGGCTGCGGGTGCAGACCGATCCGCAGCAGCGGGAGCGCCGCTTCGCGCGCCGGCTGTTCCGCACGCTCCCGGCCGCCGGTCTGAGCACCACGAGCACCGTGCGGGTGGGAGGCAAGAACCTGCTCGAGGTCGAGGACCTCGACGTCCGCTTCCACACCATGACCGGTGAGGTCGACGCCGTCCGCCACGGGTCCTTCTCGATCGCGCCCGGCGAGACCGTCGCGATCGTCGGCGAGTCGGGCTCGGGCAAGTCGACGACCGGCCTCGCGCTCATGGACCTGATCGGCCCGCCCGGCCGTGTGGAGCACGCGCGCATGACGTGGCGTGGCGAGCCGCTCACGGCGGAACGACTGCGGACGTTGCGGGGCAACGAGATCGGCATGGTCTTCCAGGACCCGATGACGAGCCTCAACCCGCTCGTGCCCATCGGCCGGCAGGTGGCCGAGGTGCTGGTGAAGCACAAGGGCATGCCGATGAAGGACGCGTTGGACCGGGCGGCGGAGCTGTTCGCGATGGTCGGCATCCCCTCGCCGCGCGAACGGCTGCGCCAGCTCCCGCACGAGCTCTCCGGAGGCCTGCGCCAGCGCGTGCTGATCGCGGCCGCGCTCGCGCCCGAGCCCGCCCTGCTCATCGCCGACGAGCCCACGACGGCACTCGACGCCACCATCCAGGCCCAGATCCTCGACCTGGTGACCGACCTGCAGGAGCGGCTCGGCGTCGCGCTGCTGCTGATCACCCACGACCTCGGCGTCGTCGCGCGGATCTCCGACCGCGTGATCGTCATGTACGGCGGCCGGATCGTGGAGGAGGCGGGCACGTTCGACCTGTTCGCCCGGCCGCGCCACCGCTACACCGAGGCCCTGCTGCGGGCCGTCCCGCGGCTCGAGGACCACCGCGGCCGGCTGCCGACGATTCCCGGCTACCCGCCGGGCCGGCGCGACGTCCTGCCCGGCTGCGCGTTCGCGCCGCGCTGCGCGCACGCGACGGAGACGTGCCGCACCGACGTCCCGGAGACGACGACCGACGCCCTCGGCCGCTTCGCGTGCTGGCACCCCTGGGAGGAGCAGTGACCCGGTCCGTGCAGCAGCCGATCACCAAGGACGTGACCTCTCCGCAAGAGCTCGTCGTGGTCGACGACCTCCACGTCCGGTTCCCGGTGTCGCAGGGCGTCGTGCACGCCGTGCGCGGGGTGTCGTTCACGATCGGGCGCGGCGAGACCGTCGCACTCGTCGGGGAGTCCGGCTCGGGCAAGTCGACGACCGGGTTCGCGCTGATCCGCCGCTACACCCCCGCCGAGGGCACGATCTCCTTCGAGGGCCGCGACATCACCGGCGTGAAGGGCCGTGAGCTGCGCAGGCTGCGGTCGGACATGCAGCTGGTGTTCCAGGACCCGTACGCGTCGCTGAACCCACGGATGCGGGTGCGCGACCTGGTCGCCGAGCCGCTGCTCGTGCACGGCCGCGCGAAGCCCGGTCCGGCGCTCGACGCCGAGGTCGGCGACCTGCTGGAGATGTGCGGGCTCCCCCGCGACGCCGCGCAGCGCCATCCCAACGCGTTCTCCGGTGGGGAGCGGCAGCGGATCGCGATCGCGCGGGCGCTGGCGCTGCGTCCCAAGCTGTTGGTCGCGGACGAGGTGGTCAGCGCCCTCGACGTCTCGATCAAGGCACAGATCATCAACCTGCTGGTCGAGCTGCAGCGCACCCATGGCCTCGCGTACCTGTTCATCTCCCACGACCTCGCGGTGGTGCGCAACGTCGCGCACCGCGTGATGATCATGTATGCGGGCCGGATCGTGGAGACCGGACCGACCGGGTCGATCTTCACCGCTCCGCGGCACCCGTACTCGGTCGCGTTGCTCTCGGCCGCGCCCGTCGCCGACCCGGTCGCCGAACGTGCCCGCGAGCGAGTCGTGCTCACCGGGGACGTGCCCAGCGTGCTCGACCCGCCCGCCGGCTGCCCGTTCCACTCCCGCTGCCCGCTGGTCGTCGACAGGTGCCGGGTGGAGGCGCCCCCGCTCGCCGACCGCGGCGACGGCCACCTCACCGCCTGCTGGCGGGCCGACGAGGTCGCGGCCCTGCCGGCCGCCCACACGCTCGACCGAGCCCCGGAAGGACACCCGTGAAGATCCAGAACGTCACGTCGACGCTGGTGCACGTGCCGATGCGCAAACCCGCGCGCTGGGCGACCGGCGGCCTCTCCCACGTCGGCGAGATGTACGTCCACGTCGAGACCGACGACGGCCCGAGCGGGCTGGGCTTCACCTACAACCATCCGGAGACCCGCGAGATCCTCGAGCAGCGCCTGCTGCCCGTCGTGCTCGGCCGCGATCCCTTCGACACCGAAGGCATCTGGCAGGACATGTACGACGCCGTGCACACGCTCGGCCACCAGGGACTGGTGTTCAACGCGTTGGCGGGCATCGACATCGCGCTGTGGGACCTCAAGGCCCGCGCCCTCGGGCTGCCCCTGTACAAGCTGCTCGGCGCGTGCCGCGAGTCCGTGCCCGTCTACGGCAGCGGCGGCTTCCTCAACTACTCGGTCGACGAGCTTGTCGAGGAGGCCACCGGGTTCGTCGAGCGCGGCATCCCGCGGATCAAGATGAAGATCGGTCTCGACGCCGGCCGCGACGACCGCGAGGACGTGCGTCGGGTCGCCGCCGTGCGCAGGGCGGTCGGGGAGGACGTCGAGATCTACGTCGACGCCAACGGGTCCTACCGGGCGAAGCAGGCCGTCGACGTCGCACGGCGGCTGGAGGACCTGCGGATCGGCTGGCTCGAGGAGCCGGTGCACGCGGCCGACCGCGAGGGCCTGGCCGCCGTCGCCGCCCGGACGAGTATCCCGCTGGCCGCCGGCGAGTTCGAGTACCACCTGTTCGCGTTCCGGTCGCTCATGGCCGCGGGGGCGATCGACATCGTGCAGGCCGACGTGGGTCGCGTCGGAGGCGTCACGCCGTGGCTGAAGATCGCCAAGCTCGCCGAGGCGTTCAACCTGCCCGTCGCACCGCACGCGTTCGACGTCGTGCACCTGCACCTGATGTGCGCGGTGCCCAACGCGTCCGTGCTGGAGCACCTGTCGATCTACGACGACCTGCCCTACCGGTGGCGTCCCGAGCCCCGCGACGGGATCCTCACCGTCCCCGCCGACCGACCGGGTCACGGCCTCGAGCTCGATGCCGAGCGCGTCGCCGCGAACCTGATGTGAGGCCGCGATGCGTCTGCTGAACCTCGCCGGGCGACCGGCCCTGGCCGTCGCCGGCGGTGGCGCCGTCGACGTCGCCACCGCCTCCGACGGCCGGTTCGGGCCCGGGTTCGCGTCGGTCTACGAGCGCTGGGACGACTTCCGTGCCTGGGCGTCCACCGTCGAAAGAGGAGCACATCCCGTCGTCGCCGTCGACGACGACCTGCTCGGCCCGCCCGTTCCGCGGCCCTCCCAGGTCTTCGCGATCGGCCTCAACTACCTCGCGCACGTCGCCGAGGGTGGCTCGGCGCTGCCCGAGCAGCCGATGGTGTTCACCAAGTTCCCGGCCTCGGTCACCGGCCCCCACGACGACATCGAGGTGCCGCCCGGCTCGGTCGACTACGAGGTGGAGCTCGTCGTCGTCGTCGGGCGGTGGACGCACAAGATCACCCCCGACCGGGCCTGGGCGCACGTCGCGGGCCTCACCGCCGGGCAGGACCTGTCCGAGCGGGAGCTGCAGATCCACGGCCCGGCGCCGCAGCAGCACAACCTCGCCAAGTCCCACACCGGCTTCTCGCCCATCGGGCCGGCGCTCGTGACACCCGACGAGTTCGCGGACCCCGACGACATCGGCCTGCGCACCGTCCTCAACGGCGTCGAGGTCCAGTCGGGCCGCACGTCGGACATGGTCTTCGGCGTCGCCGAGCTGATCTCGTACCTGTCCGGGTTCCTGCCGCTGCTGCCAGGCGACCTGGTCTTCACCGGGACGCCCGCGGGCATCGGCTGGACGCGCGACCCCAAGCTCCTGCTCGGCCCGGGCGACGAGCTCGTCACCGAGGTCGAGGGCATCGGTGAGATGCGCAACCGGTTCGTCGCGGGCTCGCCCGCGCCCGTATGGAAGGAGGCCGACCGTGCCGTCGTCTGACCGGTTCGCGGGTCGTGTCGCGATCGTCACCGGCGCCGGGCGGGGGATCGGCGCGGCCGTCGCGCTCGGGCTGTCGGCCGAGGGCGCCACCGTCGTCGCCAACGACGTCACCGCCGGCGCGCTCGCCGAGACCGTCGCCAAGGACCCGTCGATCATCGCCTCGCCGGGCGACATCGCCGACCCGGCGACGTCGGACGCGCTCGTCGCCGCCGCGCTCGACGCCGGCGGGCTGCACCTGATCGCCAACGTCGCCGGGGTGTTCACCTCGGCGTCGGCCGACGCCATCACCACCGAGGCGTACCGGCGGGACATGGGCGTCAACGTCGACGGCATCGTCCACCTGGTGCGCGCCGCCGCGCCCACCCTGATCGGGCAGCGCGGGGGAGCGATCCTCAACGTCGCCTCGACGGCCGGCTTCCGGGCCGTGCCCAACGCGTTCTCCTACGTCGTCACCAAGCACGCGGTCATCGGCATCACGCGGTCGCTCTCGACCGACTGGGCCCGCCACTCGATCCGGGTCAACGCGCTGTGCCCCGGACCGACGATGACCGAGATGACGGCGGAGTTCGCCCGCATGCACCCGGACCGGCACGCGCGTCGCATCGCGCGCATCCCGCTGGGCCGGGCCTGCGACCCCACCGAGCAGGCGGCGGTCGCGCTGTTCCTCTTGTCCGACGACGCGGGGTTCGTCACCGGCCAGGCCGTCACCGTCGACGGTGGCGGCGAGGCCATGCACTCGGGATACGACCTGCCGGCGTCATGACCGGCACTTCCTCGATCAACGCCCCAACGGAGAGGTGTTACTGGTGAGACGCAAAGTCGTACTGACCGCGGTCCTGGCGGCCGCGCTGGTGGCCGCGGGGTGCGGCGGGGGCGGGGGCTCCGGCGCGGGGACGACGAGCAGCCCGCAGGGGTCGCTCGCCGGCCCGGACCAGTCGATCGTCGTCGCGGGGGTGGAGCCCGCGCAGGTCGACTTCCACAAGAACGTCGACAATGGTGGCCGGCTGTCCCTCGGCGAGGTCTACGAGACGCTCTACATCGCCGACAAGTCCGGCCAGATCGTGCCGCTGCTCGCGGACGGCCAGCCCACCCGCGTCGACGACACGACCTACGACATCAAGCTCAAGACGGGTGTGACGTTCAGCGACGGCACCCCGTTCAACGCCGACTCGGCCGTCTTCTCGATCAACCGCGTCGTCAGCCCGGCGATCGCCACCCAGCTCGCCGACGTCTCGACGATCGCGGGTGCGGAGAAGATCGACGACACGACCGTCCGCGTCAAGACGAAGACGGCGTCGCCGCTGCTGGCCAACCGGCTCATGACGACGGCCATGTACCGGCCGACGACGACCGACCCGACCAAGCCCGACCAGATCATCGGCACCGGGCCGTACAAGGTCGTCAGCTACACCCCGGGCACCGGTACGAAGATCACCTACAACGAGAAGTACCGCGGCGAGAAGCCGCAGGTCACGAACGTCGAGGTGCGGTTCATCCCGGACGCGGGCACCCGCGTGCAGGCGATCAGCGCCGGCGAGGTCGACGTGGTCCCGGAGATCACGCCGCTGGAGGCGAAGGGTCTGCAGAACGTCGTCGCGACCTCGAAGCCGGCGTGGTCGGCGTTCGTCCGGCTCAACACGCTCACCGGCGGCACCGAGGACGTCAAGCTGCGGCAGGCGATGAACTACGCCGTCGACCGCGACGCCATCGTCAAGCAGGTCTTCGGCGAGCAGTACGCGTCGGCGTCCCAGTGCACGCCGTTGCCGATGGGCACCGGCGGCACCAGCTCGAACGTCAAGATGCCCTACACCTACGACCCGGAGAAGGCGAAGCAGCTCGTCGCCGAGGCGGGCGCGAACGGCCGCACGATCGAGATGATCAGCTCGTCCGGCGCGTTCACCGAGGACCGGGCCGTGGCCGAGATCGTCGCACAGAGCCTCAACAGCATCGGCCTGAAGATCAACCTGCAGTACCTGTCGCCGTTCTCGGTGTACTCCGCGCAGCTCATCAAGTCGCAGAACAACGCGCCGCCGATGACGTTCGCGGGCATGGTCGACAGCCGCTCGCACGTCGACCGGGCGCTGCAGAACTACTACTCGTCGTCGGGCCCGCCCAGCGCGTTCAACGACCCCGAGGTCGACACGCTGATCACCGAGGCCACCTCGGCCGCGGACCAGCAGGCCGCCCAGCCCGTCTACGACCGGCTGCTGCAGCGGGCGTGCGACGAGGCCGCATACATCTACCTCTTCGACTACAAGACGATCTTCGGCCTGTCGCCGCGGATCAAGTGGGAGCCGGGCGTGGACTCGTTCGGCTGGAACCTGCGCTACGACCAGATGCAGGTGTACGAGGACAGGTGACGGCCGGGTTCCGGGCCGGCGGGAGATCTCCCCGCCGGTCCGGACCGCTGTCCCGGAGCGCCCGGACGTCGCCCGAACGTCGCATCCACCAGGGGATCCGCCGCGTACCCTGTGTGAAGTGCCGCCGGTCGAGCCCCCGACCCCGATCGACGACACACCCACGCCCACGGCTGGAAGATCATCACGTCGGCGCTGGTGGTACGCGGGTGCGGCAGTGGTGCTCGTCGTCGTGGCCGCGCTGCTGGCCTGGTGGCTCGTCCCGGCCGGGCCACCGCCGCTGACCAGGGCCGACGTCGACCAGGCCGTGCAGAACGGGCTCACCAAGGCCCAGCAGGACGCCGCCGCCGCGCCCGCCGACGCCTCGATCGCCTACCGGACCATCGGCCCGTCGCTGGTCGTCGTGACCTCCGAGCGGCCGGGCCCGGCGTCCGTCGAGGGCCTGCTGGGCACCGGCGTCGTCGTCTCCGCGAAGGGCCAGGTGCTGACGGCCCTGCACGTCGTCGAGGGGGCCTCGCGCGTGCAGGTCACGTTCGCCGACGGCACGAAGTCCGACGCCGCGGTCGCGTCGGCCCAGCCCGAGAACGACATCGCTGTGCTGGCGGTGGCCCAGCTCCCGCAGGTGATCGTGCCCGCGGTGCTCGCGGGGACGCCCGACGTCGGCGAGACCGTGTTCGCCGTGGGGAACCCGCTCGGTCTCCAGGACAGTCTGTCCGCGGGTGTGGTCTCCGCGCTCGGCCGGACGATCACCGCACCCGGCGGGGTCACGCTGACGAACCTCATCCAGTTCGACGCCGCGGTCAACCCGGGCAACAGCGGGGGGCCGCTGGTGAACCGGGCGGGGCAGGTCGTCGGCATCGTCACCGGGCTCGCCAACCCGTCCGACCAGGACTTCTTCGTCGGGATCGGGTTCGCCGTCCCGATCGCCACCGCCGCCGGGGGCGCCGGCGGACCGCAGCAATAGGGGGAGCCGTGCCGGAGGAGACGAGCGGGCCGCTGGAGCAGACGCTCTACGAGGTCAAGAAGACCATCGTCGGGCAGGACGCGCTGCTCGAACGCATGCTCGTCGCGCTGCTCGCCCGCGGCCACCTGCTCGTCGAGGGCGTCCCGGGCCTCGCCAAGACGATGGCGGTCAAGGCGCTGGCCAACGCCGTCGGCGGGGAGTTCCAGCGGATCCAGTTCACGTCCGACCTGGTGCCGGCCGACGTCGTCGGCACCCGGATCTTCAACCAGCGCGAGGGCGGGTTCGAGGTCTCGTTCGGGCCGGTGTTCACCAACCTGCTGCTCGCCGACGAGATCAACCGCGCTCCGGCCAAGGTGCAGAGCGCGCTGCTGGAGGTCATGCAGGAACGACAGGTCACCATCGGACGGGAGAGCTTCCCCGCTCCCGACCCGTTCCTCGTGATGGCCACCCAGAACCCGATCGAGTCCGAGGGCACCTACCCGCTGCCGGAGGCCCAGCTCGACCGCTTCATGCTCAAGGTCCTCGTCGGTTACCCGAGCGCGACGGAGGAGTTCGTCGTCGTCGAGCGGATGACGACGCCGCCCGTGTCCACCACTTCGGTGCTCGATCTGGACACGCTGCGCGCGCACCAGCGCGCGACCGAGGCCGTCTACGTCGACCCGCAGATCATCGAGTACGCGGTGACGCTCGCCGCGGCCACCCGCGACCTGTCCGCAGCCGGACTCGGTGAGCTCGCGCGCTACGTCTCCTTCGGCGCGAGCCCGCGGGCGTCGATCAACATGGTGCTGGGGGCGAAGGCGCTGGCGTTCCTGCGCGGGCGTGACTACGCGCTGCCCGGCGACGTCCGGGAGCTCGCGCGCGACGTGCTGCGCCACCGCATCGTGCTCTCCTACGAGGCGCTGGCCGACGACGTCTCCGCGGACGACCTGCTCGACCGGGTACTGGCCGCCGTCGAGCAGCCGGAGGTCGAGCCCGTGCGGCGCACGGCCCCGGCGCCGTGACGAGCCCCCGCCCGCTCACCCCCGAGCGCGTGCTGCGCAGGCTGGAGTGGCGGGTGCTGCGCCGGCTCGACGGGCGGCTGCAGGGTGACCATCGGACCGCCTTCCGCGGCACCGGGATCGACGTCGCCGACCTGCGCGAGTACCAGCTCGGCGACGACCTGCGCCACATCGACTGGAACGTCACCGCCCGCACCGACGTGACGCACGTCCGCGAGTACCTGGAGGACCGCGAGGTCACCGCCTGGTTGGTGCTCGACGGCTCGGCCTCGATGGAGTTCGGGCCGATCGAGCGGCGCAAGCACCTCGTGCTCACCGAGGTGGCGACGGTCCTCGCGCAGCTGCTCTCGCGCGGCGGGAACCGAGTCGGCGCCCTGCTCTTCGACAGCACGTTGCGCGCGACGATCCCACCGGGGAGCGGGCGCAACCAGGTGCTGCGCATCCTGTCCCGGCTGCTGCGGCCGCACGACGGCGCACCGGGCGGGACCGACCTGGCGGGCGCGCTGCGGGCCGCGACTGGGATCCTGCGGCGGCGGAGCCTGGTCGTCGTCGTCTCCGACTTCCTCGCCGACGACGGCTGGCAGCGCCCGCTCGGCCTGCTCGCCCGGCGCCACGACGTGGTGGCCGTGCAGGTCGTCGACCCGCGCGAGTTCGAGCTGCCCGCAGCCGGGATGGTCTACGTCGAGGACGCCGAGACCGGTGAGGTCATCCTCGTCGACACCGGAGACGCGGAGTTCCAGGCCCGGCTGCGCGCCGTCGCCGAGCAACGGCAGGCCGCGCTGGCCGCCGACCTGCGCTCGGCCGGCCTGGACCTGCACACCGTCGGCACCGACGAGGACCTCGTCCGCGCGATGTTCCGGATCGCCCAGCTGCGCAGGCGGCGACGCTGATGTCGGGGATGACCTTCGCCTGGCCGTGGGCGCTGCTCGGGCTGCTGCTCGTGCCGCTCGTCGTCGTCGCGTACCTGCGGCAGCAGCAGGCGCGGGCGTCGCGGCGGGCGGCGCTGGCCGAGGTCGGGCTCGTCGCGCCCGCGCCGCGGTCGCCGTGGCGACGCCGGGTCCCCGTCCTGCTGTTCCTGCTCGCCCTCGTCGTGCTGCTGGTCGGGTTCGCCCGTCCCGAGGCGACGGTGCCGCAGCCGCGCCGGGAGGGCACCGTCGTGCTCGCCTTCGACGTGTCGGGGAGCATGGCCGCCACCGACATCGCGCCGACCCGGCTCGAGGCCGCGAAGGCGGCGGCGCGCGGGTTCGTGCAACGGCAGCCCGCGGCGGTGCGCATCGGGATCGTCGCCTTCGGGGCCACGGGCCTGGTCACCCAGCAGCCGACGTCCGACCGCGCGAGCGTCGTCGCCGCGATCGGCCGGCTGAGCCCGCAGGGCGGGACCGCGCTCGGCGGCGGCCTGCAGACGGCGCTCGGCGCGATCGTCGGCAAACCGGTCGTCGTGCCCGGGTCGGACCCGGGCGGCGGCCCCGAGCCGTCCGGCCCGGACCTGGGCTACCACGGGTCCGCGGCCGTCGTGCTGCTCACCGACGGGGAGAACACGGCGCAGCCCGATCCGCTGCAGGTCGCCGACATCGCCTCGACGGCCGGGGTGAAGGTCTACCCGATCGGGCTGGGCAGCCCCGCGGGCACGGTGCTGCAGATCGACGGCTTCCAGATCGCGACGAGGCTCGACGAGCCGCTGCTGCAGCAGGTCGCCGACCGGACCGACGGCAGGTACTTCGCCGCGTCCGACCCGGCCGCGCTCGCCGCGGTGTACGACGCCGTCGAGCTGGAGTGGACGGTGCAGGCCGAGCACATCGAGGTGACCGCGCTGTTCGCGCTCGCCGCCGTGCTCCTCGCGGTCGCCGGCGCGGGGCTGTCGCTGGCCTGGACCGGGCGGGTGGTGTGACGTGGGTCTGCAGTGGCCCTGGTTGCTGACGACGCTCCTGCTCGTCCCGCTCCTGCTCGCGCTGTACCTGTGGCAGCTGCGCAGGCGGCGCCGCCAGGCGGTCCGCTACTCCAGCCTCGCGCTCGTGCGGGCCGCCGCGCCGCGCCGGGCGGGCTGGAAACGGCACGCGGCGCCGGCCCTCGTGCTGGCCGCGCTCGCGTTCCTCGGCCTGGGGGCCGCGCGGCCGACCGTCGGGGTCGACGTGCCGGTGTCGCAGTCGGCCGTCATCGTCGCGCTCGACGTCTCGGGCTCGATGTGCTCGACCGACGTCGTACCGAACCGGCTGGCCGCGGCGCAGGAGGCGGTCCGCCGCTTCGTCGAGGAGCAGGACTCCGGCACCCGCATCGGGCTCGTCGTGTTCTCCGGGTTCGCGGAGCTCGCCGTGGCACCCACGACCGACCGCGACGCGATCACCCGGGCGCTCGACGGCCTCACGACCGGCCGCGGCACGACGATCGGCTCCGCGATCCTCAAGTCCGTCGACGCGATCTCCGAGATCGACCCCGATGTCGCGCCGTCCGATCCCGCCCCCGGCACGGTGCCGCCGCCACCGCGGGCGCCCGGCACCTACGCGCCCGAGATCGTCGTGCTGCTCACCGACGGCGCCAACACCACCGGCGTCACCCCGGAGGACGCGGCGAAGACGGCCGCCGAGCGCGGGGTGCGCGTGTACCCGATCGGCTTCGGCACCGATGAGCCGTCGTCGATGGTGTGTTCGGCCGCGCAGCTGGGGCGCAGCTCGGACGGCGCGTTCGGGGGCTTCGGCGGCTACGCGGGTCCCAGCGGCGGCAGCGGCGGCAGCGGTGGTGGCGGCGGTGGGCGCGGCTACCTCGTCGCCGACGAGGGATCGTTGCAGCAGGTCGCCGACACCACCGGCGGCCGGTACTTCGCCGCCGCCGACGCCGACCGGCTGCAGACCGTGCTCGCCGACCTGCCGCGCACCGTCGACATCCAGCACCGGGACGTCGAGATCAGCGTGTTCCTCGTCGGGCTCGCGGCGCTGGCGCTGCTCGCCGCGGGCTGGGCCGCCGCCCGGTGGACGGCCTTCCCGGACTGACCGCCGCCGGCGGCAGGGCATGCTGGCCGGGTGTCCGACGACGATCTCGTGGTGCGCCGGGGCTGGGTCGTGCCCGGCCGCGAGCTGCACTGGCGCTTCTCCCGCGCCTCCGGACCCGGCGGGCAGGGCGTGAACACGACGGACTCGCGCGTCGAGCTGTCCTACGACCTCGCCGCCGCACCCGGCGTTCCCGAGCATCTGCGCGACCGCGCGCTGCGCCGGCTCGGGCACCGGCTCGTCGACGGGGTGGTGACGGTCGTCGCGTCGGAACGGCGCAGCCAGCTGCGCAACCGCGAGGCCGCCAGGGAACGGCTCGCGGCGCTGCTGCGCGAGGCGTCGGCCCCCGACCCGCCGACGCGGCGCCCCACCAAGCCGTCGGCCGGGGCGAGGCGGCGCAGGCTCGACGCCAAGACGAGGCGCGGTGCGATCAAGAAGCTCCGCGGCAGGCCCGACGAGTAGGTATCGTGGTGCCCGGTGTGCCGGGAAGTCTGGTCGGCGTGTCGTTCGCGACCTCGCAAACCACCCGATCGGAGCCGGAACCGCCGTGATCGTCCGCCGCCTGAAGGCCAGCCTCGGCGAGCCCGTCTCCGAGCTCGCCCGCTACCTGCGCACCGAGACCGTCGGCGGGATCATCCTGCTCGCGGCCACGGCCGTCGCCCTGATCTGGGCGAACTCGCCGTGGCGTGACACGTACACCGCGGTGCGCGACACCCGGATCGGCATCCCGGCCCTGCACCTCGACCTCACCGTCGCGCAGTGGGCGACCGACGGCCTGCTCGCGGTCTTCTTCTTCGTCGTCGGGCTGGAGCTCAAGCGCGAGCTGGTCGTGGGGGAGCTGTCGTCGACGCGGCGGGCCCTGCTCCCGGTCGCCGCCGCGCTCGGCGGGATGGTCGTGCCCGCGGGAGTGGCGCTGCTCGTCGGCCGCGGGGCGCCGGGGATGGAACAGGCGTGGGCCATCCCCGTGGCGACGGACATCGCGTTCGCGCTGGGGGTGCTGGCGCTCGCCGGATCGTCGTGGCCCTCCACGGCGCGCATCTTCCTGCTGGGCCTCGCGGTCGCCGACGACCTGGGCGCGATCCTCGTCATCGCGATCGTGTTCTCGGCCGGCATCGACGCGGTCGCCCTGCTCGTCGCCGCGGCGGCCGCCGCGGCCTACTGGTTCCTGCAGCGCAGGAGGGTGCGCGCCTGGTGGCTCTACGTACCCCTCGCGCTGGTCATGTGGGCGGCGCTGCACGAGGCCGGGGTGCACGCCACGATCGCCGGCGTCGCGCTCGGCCTGCTGACCCGGGTGCGGCCCGACCCCGGCGAGGAGCACGCCCCGGCGATCCGGCTCGAGCACCGGTTGCAGCCGTGGTCGGCGGGCGTCTGCGTCCCCCTGTTCGCGCTGTTCGCCGCGGGGGTCCCGCTGGGCGCGCAGGCGCTGCGCACCGTCGTCACCGATCCGGTGCCGCTCTCGGTGATGGCCGGCCTGCTCGTCGGGAAGGTCGTCGGCATCTTCGGGGTGTCGACGCTGGTCACCCGCCTGGTGCCGGCCGCGGCGCCGCGCGGCCTCGGGCGCCGCGACATGCTCGCCGTCTCGATGCTCGGCGGGGTGGGC
Organism: Pseudonocardia sp. D17; assembly: GCF_036984265.1. Taxonomy (NCBI): domain Bacteria; kingdom Bacillati; phylum Actinomycetota; class Actinomycetes; order Pseudonocardiales; family Pseudonocardiaceae; genus Pseudonocardia; species Pseudonocardia sp. D17. The sequence goes on from NZ_BPRG01000241.1 coordinate 168,789, forward strand.
TTCACCGTCAGCCTGCTGATCGCCGAGCTCTCGCTCGCCGACCTGCCGGCGACGGCCGAGGCCGCGAAGGCGGCGGTGCTGCTCGCCAGCACGGCCGCCGCGTTGATCGCCGCCGCGATGCTCGCGCGGCGGGGCCGCGTCCACAAGCGAGCCCGTCCTCCCGGCTAGGCGCCACGTCTCCGTCTCGTCACGACCGGATGACGGGCGCGCCTGAACGGGCACCGCCCATGCGCGCGTGGCACGATGGGTTCCCGATCACGACCGGTCACCGGGCCCCCGAGCCCCGATGGCCGTCGCCGACGATCGGTCACGAGCACGGCACGACGAGCACAACATCGATCGCGCACGACATCGATCGAGCACGACACTGACCCAGCAGGACAGAAGAAGGGGACCCGCGGTGGCCAGCCCGACCAACACCGGCGGCACGGACGTTCCGCCTGTGCTGCCCTCGATCCCGCTGTCCGCCGACCCGGTCCGGCCGGAGGACCAGTCGGTCGGCGGCCTCGTCAAGGACGTCACGACGCACCTGTCGTCGCTGGTCCGCTCCGAGGTGGAGCTGGCCAAGGCGGAGGTGACCTCCGAGGTCAAGAAGGGGGTGCAGGGCAGCATCTTCTTCATCGTCGCGCTGACGATCGTGCTGTTCAGCCTGTTCTTCTTCTTCTTCGCCCTCGCCGAGCTGCTCGCCATCTGGCTCAACCGGGCGGCCGCCTTCGCCATCGTCTTCGGCCTGATGATCCTCGTCGCGGGCCTCTTCGCCCTGCTGGGCTACCTGCGCGTGCGCAGGATCCGCAAGCCGGAGCGGACGATCTCGAGCCTCAAGGACACTGCGCAGGTCCTCGGCAGCCGCGGGCGACCGGGCGAGAACACCCCCGAGCTGACCTGACGGGTGGCCAGACGGCGGGGACCGGACCCGTCGGTCGTCCGGGTCCCGGGGCCGTGGACCCACCGTGACGTCTCGGCCAACGGCATCAGGCTGCACGTCGCCGAGAGCGGCACCGGCCCGCTCGTCGTGTTGCTGCACGGCTTCCCGGAGACCTGGTGGACGTGGCGCCACCAGCTGCCGGACCTCGCCGCGGCCGGGTACCGCGTCGTCGCCGTCGACCTGCGCGGATACGGCGACTCCGACAAGCCGCCGCGCGGCTACGACCTCTGGACGCTCGCAGGCGACGTCGCCGGACTGATCCGGGCGCTCGGCGAGGAGCGCGCCACCGTCGTCGGCCACGGGTGGGGCGGGCTGATCGGCTGGACGCTCACGGCCCTGCACCCGCGGCAGGTGCGCGGGCTCGTCGCCGTCGGCGCACCGCACCCGCTCGCGCTGCGCCGTGCCGTCTGGCGCGATCCGGCGGGCCAGGGCCGGGCGACGGCCTCCTACGCGCTGGGGTTCCAGCTGCCGCGGTTGCCCGAACGATCCCTGCGTGCCGACGACGGCGCGCGGGTCGAACGGCTGATGCGCGCGTGGGCCGGCGCCGGGTGGGCGGCCACCGACGACTTCGCGCAGGCCGTGGCGCACAACAGGTCCGCGATCCGGATCACGACGGTCGCGCACTGCTCGATGGAGTACTACCGCTGGGCGTGGCGCTCCCAGCTGCGGGCCGACGGCCGCCGTTTCGCCGCCGCGGTGGCCCGGCCCGCCGACGTCCCCGTGCTGCAGGTCCACGGGGCCGACGACCCCTGCCTGCTCGCCTCGACCGCGCGCGGATCCGCGCGCTGGGCCGGTCCGGCACTGCGCACCCACGTGCTCGACGGCGTCGGCCACTTCCCGCACGAGGAACAGCCGAATGCCGTCACGGCCGCGCTGCTGCACTTCCTCCGCTGATGTACCTCCGGCCGGCGGCCCCTGCGAAGGCTGCTGCCATGCCGGTCGTGACGTCGACGAACCGGCAGCCCGGGAAAGCGGCATGGAATCGGCGTGCATCCACGGTGAAGAAGCCACGGGTGAAGGCTGCGTGGCTCCAGTACCGTAAGGCGAGCGGCAGCGGTGCCGTGGCGACCGCGGCAGGCAGCGGGATGGCACGGGATGCGAGTGCGACCCGCGAGGCAGCCCTTCCCACGCTCGGTGGCAGCGGCCGAACCGTTCGACCGCAGAGCCGGGCCACCAGGCCCACGAGGTCTGCGACCTCGTGGGGCGGCCCGTCGGCCACCAGGTAGGGCCCGTCGTCGGCCTGCTCACGGTTGTGCTCCGCGAGGACGTGGAGCGTGAGGTCTGCGACGTCGCCGGTGTGGAGCAGGCTCAGGTCGGCGGTGAACGGGAGCACGCCGAGCACGGGCGTGGACGCGACGCGTCGATAGAAGGCCAGGAACGAGTCGGCCCGGAACCCGGGGCCGTAGAGGAACGGCAGCCGGAGGACGGTGTGGGATACGCCGCTGGCGGCGAGCAGTCGTTCGCACGCCAACTTGGCCGCGCCGTACCCGGTTGTGGGCTGCGGCATGGTGTCGTCGGTGAGCGGTCGTGGTGGGCCCGTGGTGCCCTGGTCGACGGCGGAGATTGTGCTCGCGAAGACGAAGCGCCGGAGTCTCCCGGTCCGCATCACGTCCACCGCGCGGCGCAGCGGAACCAGGTTCTCCCGTTCGGCGATCTCGCGGGATGCTCCGTGGTCGCGCAATGCCGCGAGCCACAGAACGTAGTCGGCTTCGACGAGGATGTCGTGCCATTCGTCGTCGCGCAGATCGGCCACGACGTCGGCGTGGGTCGCGGTTCCGAGGTGAAGACCGCCGGGTGCCTGCTCCGGTCGGCGCTGCACCGAAACGACGCGCCCGGGAAAGACGTCCCGGAGTCGCCGGACGACGGTCCGCCCGAGAAACCCGCCGCCGCCGGTGACGAGAACGGTGCGACCGGTGAATTCGTCGAGATCGGGTGGCGCCGTCATGCGTCGGGTGTCTTCGCCGGTGCGGTGGCATACGGCTCGGAGAAGGCGCGCCGTATCCGGACGTACTCCTTGGCCCGCTCGCGTACAGCGTCGCGCCGAGTCGTCACCGTGATGTGGTCGACGACCATGTCCGGCTCGGTGAAATGGAACTCCGCGGCGACGTCGTCGCCGTACACGAAGAAGTCGCGGCGCGGCGCCGAGACGCTCTCGTCGAGGCCGTCGAGCAGGACGATCCGAATCTCGGAGAACTCCGACTGTCGGTCGAGGATCGGGCGAACCCGCTCGAGATGCGCGACGTCACGCAGCATGTATATGCGCTCGATCGTGAGGCCCTTGTCGTGCGCCTCTCGGTTCAGTTCCTCGTACTGCCTGCCGTACTTGCGCGCCCAGTACTCACCGCCCGCGAGGTGGCTCGTCGCCGACAGTTTGTCGCCGGTCCGCGCCGATGCGAGCAGCCCTTCCATGAACTCCATGAACTCCGACGGCGAGCAGTTGACGCCGCCGCTGTTGAGGTCGGTCACCCGCTCTGCGAATGCAGTGGCCGTCCCGTCGAGCAGCGCTCGTGCGTGAGGGTTTCCCGATTTGATGATCTCGCGTGCGCTGTCGAGTGCGCGGTCGATCTCCGCGGTCCGCAACAGGCCGCGCAGCGGGTCCGCGGCCTTCTCCGAGTTGTACAGCAACCGGTGGCTGACGATGACGAGTTCGAGGACGAGGGCGCTGAGAATCGCAGCGAGCTCACCAGTGATCTTCGTCGCCCACAGGACGACGCCCACCCCGAGAGAGATCACCACGGAAATGGCCGGGAACGGAATCTGCCGATACCACCGTGTCCGCGTGCGTGTCATCGACTCACATCCTCGGATCGGAACCGACTCGGCGCACATCTCCTGTCGCAATGGTGACGGCGTCGACGAGCGCCGGCACGTCTCTCAGGGAGATGCCGTGGTCCCCGGGTACGGTCGTCGCGGGCAACGACGCCCGTCGATAGCGGCGGAGCAGCGTTCGTTCCCGGTCACCGGCAATGAGCGTCAGGCGGTCGGAGAGGCCTGCCGGCGTCGGCGGTGCATCTGCGAGCGCGACGAGTCGAGCGGTGAGCCGGCGGGCGACGAGTCCGGGGTCGTCGTAGAGCCGTTCTCGCTCCCGCTTGAGCGCCGCGGCGTCGGTGACCTGGCGCTCGGAGAGCGTGAAGAACAGCGGCCCGACAAGTCGCGCAACGGTGTCGGGCCTACGCGCGGCAAGGCGGAGAAGTCGGCGCTCGATGGTGGGAAGTGGTCGGTAGGACACGAGCGTGAGCGAAGAAATCGATGCGGATGCCGCCTCGTCCAGAGCCAGCGCGACGTGTGCGCCGAAGGAGATTCCCACTACTGCCACCGGTTCTGCGGAGGAGAATCGCGCGACCTCCAACTCGCGTAGCCAGTGGTCGATGTGGGTCGACCATCGAGAACACGGTCGAGACGTGAAGTCGACGTGACTCGCGGTGTGGACAGCTCGAATCGAACCGAGTCCGGCGACCAGATGGCGGTGGAAGCGGGGGTGTCCGCCGATTCCTGGAATGATCAGCATCGGGGGGCGTTCTGGGGGCTTGTCGGCCATGCGCATTCGACCCCGTGTTCGCCTCGGGTTAACCTGGCAACGATACGTTTTACCGCGTCGTCGGGCATTTGATGTCACTGCTGATCCCGCTTTCACCCGGTTGGCCCAGGTGTCTCGGAATCAGTCCGGAACGGAGTGTCGCCTGTGCGAATCGTCGTCATCGGCGCCGGAGTGGTCGGGCTGGCCACGGCGGCCGCGCTGCGCGACCGCGGCGCCGACGTCGTGTGCATCGAGGCCGATGCGCCGATGTCCCAACGGTCACGTGGCGCTTCGCGCATCTTCCGGCTCGCGCACGGCGATCCGGAGCTCGTGGCCCTCGCAGCCGCAGCGATGGAGGTCTACGGCGAGTGGGCGGAACGCGCCGGCGCTCCCATGATCGGCTCCGAGCAGACCGTCGTCGCGGGACCCGACGTCGGTGAGTGGTCCGCCGCGATGGCAGCGGCAGGCGTCCCGTTCGACGTCACCGACCGTGCGCCCGGCCTTCCGGTCAGATCGTTGCCGGGGCCGCTGCTCGTCGACCCCTCCGGCGGAGTGATCGACGCGCAGGCCGTCGGGCGCCACCTCGTCGACCGGGTCGGCGGCGCGCTCGTCATCGGCACGGTGACGGAGATCGGCGAGACGCCCGGCGGGGTGCGCGTCCGCACCGCACTGAACAGCTACGATGCCGATTCGGTGGTGATCGTCGCCGGTGCGGGGACCGTGTCGCTCGCCGCGAGCGCAGGCATCGACCTCGGCGCTCCGCTGCGTCACCACGTCCGGTTCACCTTCACCCGCGACGAGCCCGCGACGGGCCAGGTCGCGCCGTGCCTGATCGACCGCACCGAGTCGTGGCGTCCGGACTTCACCAGCTACCAGCACCGCACGGCGCCCGGCCGCTGGGCGGTCGGGGCGCACCTCGCGCATGAGGCGGTGGCCTGGGAAAAGGGCCGGGACGCCGTCGTCGACCTGTCGCGTCGGCTCACGTCCCAGTACGTGCGCCAGTGCCTGACGGGCGTAGGCACCGTCGCGGTGGAAGAGCTGTACTGCGACGTCGCGGCAGGCTGGGGCGACGGCTACCGCATCGCGCGCCGGGGGGCAGTGCTCGCCATGGCCGGGGACAATCTCTTCAAGCTCGCTCCCGTGCTCGGCGGTGCCCTCGCCGAGGCCGCACTGAGCGGCGGGACACCGCCCGGCGTCGGTGAGCCCGCATCCCCGTGATCACCTGGTGAACGCACGGTCCCGGATCGCCATGGCGGCGCGGGGAAAGTCGGTGATCACGACGCCGACCCGGGCATCCCCGAGCAGTTGGGCGAGTCTGCGAGGGTCGTTGACCGTCCAGAGCATCACGAGGATGCCCGCGGCCGCGCAGCGGCGGAGCAGCGTGCCCGTGACCAGTCGGTGATTGATCGCGATCGCGTCACAGCCCGCGCCGACGATCCGACGCACGGAGCAGTCCTCCCGTGCGTCCGGCCTCGATCGGCGCCCGAGGCCCCCGCGAATCCGTTGGCCGAGCGAGAGGACGGTCGCGACCTTCGGCTCGATCGCGCGTACTTCCGCCAGCGTGGTCTCCGTCACGGAGCTGATCATCAACTGCTCGGGACCGCAGACGCCGAGCGCCTCGCCCACGACGTCCGCGGCATCGGGCACCTTGAGATCGAGTTGCGCGATGGCATGTGGCGTCACGAGGCGCAGGACGTCGCGCAGCAGCGGCACCTCGAAACCGGCGACCGCGACCAACTCCGGGTAGCTGACCTCGGAGATCCTCGGGCCGCCGCCGGTCACCCGTTCGTCGTGATGGGTGACCAGCCTGCCGTCGGCACAGCGTCGCACGTCGAGCTCCACGTACTCGACGCCGAACCGGATCGCCGCGGCGAACGCGTCCGAGGTCTGCGCGCGCCCCGACTCGACACCGCCGCGATGTGCCGAGATCGCCGGCCGGCACGGGTCGTGTCGAGGGTTGCTGATCATGGCTCGAACGCTAGGAGCGCGGTGTGACCGGGCCACCGCATCGAGATGACGCGAGGGTGAGGAGTCGGCACACGTCGGACGGCTCTAGGCTTGCCGACCGTGCGAGTCCTGGTGATCGGCTCTGGAGCCCGTGAGCACGCCATCGTCCTGAACCTGGCGTCCGACCCCGCGGTCACGGCACTGGCGTGCGCGCCCGGCAACGCGGGCACCGCCGCCGTCGCCGAGCAGCACGGCGTCGACGCGGTCGACCCCGAGGCCGTCGTGGCACTCGCCCGCGACTGGTCGGCCGATCTCGTCGTCATCGGGCCGGAGGTTCCGCTGGTCGCGGGCGTCGCCGACGCCGTGCGCGCCGCGGGGTTCGACTGCTTCGGCCCGAGTGCCGCCGCCGCGCGGATCGAGGGCTCCAAGAGCTTCGCCAAGGACGTGATGACCGCCGCGGGGGTGGCCACCGCGAGCTGCGAGATCGTCGACAGCCCGGCGTTGCTCGACGCGACGCTCGACCGCTTCACCCCGCCCTACGTCGTCAAGGACGACGGGCTGGCCGCCGGCAAGGGTGTCGTCGTCACCTCCGAGCGCGAGGTCGCCCGCGCGCACGCCTCGACGCTGCTCGACGGCGGGCACCCCGTCCTGCTCGAGTCCTTCCTCGACGGGCCCGAGGCGTCGCTCTTCTGCCTGGTCGACGGCTCGACCGTCGTGCCGCTGGTCCCGGCGCAGGACTTCAAGCGCGTCGGCGACGACGATTCCGGCCCCAACACCGGCGGCATGGGCGCCTACGCCCCGTTGCCGTGGGTCGACGAGGCGACGGTCGCCGACGTCGTGGCGCGGGTGGTACAGCCGGTCGCCGACGAGATGGTGCGCCGCGGGGTCCCGTTCTCCGGGCTGCTCTACGCCGGGCTCGCCATGACCTCGAACGGGCCGTCGGTGATCGAGTTCAACTGCCGGTTCGGCGACCCGGAGACCCAGGTCGTGCTCGCCCTGCTGCGCACCCCGCTCGCCGGGCTGCTGCGCGCGGTCGCGACGGGGTCGCTGGCCGACGTCCCGCCGCTGGAGTGGGCCGAGGGCTCGGCCGTCACCGTCGTGGTGGCCGCGGACGGCTACCCCGGCCCGCCGCGGGTGGGCGACGTCATCACCGGCGCCGAGGCCGAGGGTGTGCTGCACGCCGGCACCCGCCGCCGCGACGACGGCGCCGTCGTCTCCGCCGGTGGGCGGGTGCTCTCGATCGTCGGGACCGGTCCCGACCTCGACGCCGCCCGTGCCGACGCCTACCGCCGGCTCGCGGGGGTCAACCTCCCGGGCTCGCACCACCGCACCGACATCGCGGCCAAGGCGGCCCGCGGCGAGGTCGCGATCCCGGCCCGCGCCTGACCGTCCTCCGCGCGCAACCTGACGGTCGTCGGGAGGCGCATTCGCAGCAGTGAGGTTGCGGCCGGGTTGGTCGCGCGCAACCTCAGGGTGGGTCGTCGCGGGCGCGGATCAGGACCGTGAGGTTGCGGCCGGATCGTCGCGGCGGGGGCGGATCGCCCGCAACGCCTGGCGCAGGGCCGCGACCAGCGCGGACCGGTCGGCAGTACGCGTGCACAGCGAGAGCGGGCAGGGCTCGACGTCGGACACCGGGACGAACACCACCCCGGGGTGACGGTGGCTGTCGGCCACGAACCCGCCGGTGATCGCGATCGCCTGACCGGCGGCGACGACCTCGAGCAGCTCGTCCATCGTCCGCACCGACGGTCCGTAGCGCACGGGCACGCCGCTGGGCCGAGGGTCGCACGCCCACCAGCGCACCCACACCGGATCCAGCTCGTCCCCGGTGACGTGCGGTTCCCCGTCGAGTTCCGCCAGCGCGACGGCGCCGCGGCCCGCGAGCGGGTGGCGCACCGGCAGCGCGACGACCCGCGGCTCGTGACGCACCAGGTCGAAGCGCAGCCCGGCGCGGTCGGTGACCGGCGGCCGCACGAGGGCGGCGTCGACGGTCCCGTCACGGACCGATGCGGCCTGTCGGTCCCACGGCAGCTCGACGAGCCGCACGACCGCCTCGGGCTCCTCACGACGCAGCTCGTCGATCAGGCCGCGGACCTGCGGGCCGGCCGACGCGGTCATGAACCCGATCCGCAGGGTCGTCGCCAGCTCGCGGCGGTACCGGTCGACCGCGGCCACCGCGCGGTCCGCGGCCGCGAGCGCCTCCCGCGCCTCGGCCAGGAACCGGGCACCTGCCTCGGTGGGGCGCACCGGATGGGTGGAGCGGTCGACCAGCTCGGCGCCGACGGCGCGTTCGAGCTTGCGGACCTGCTGGCTCAACGCGGGCGCGCTGACGTAGAGCCGGGCGGCGGCGCGGCCGAAATGCCCCTCGTCGACGACCGCTACGAGGTAGCGGACGAGATGCAGGTTGAGGTCCACGCGACGCCTCCCACGCCGAGGATAGCGCCGGGCTCGCCGCGGACGATGCCCGCTGAGCTGCGCTGTTAGCCGATGGGTTCATGCCGGGTGGGCGCCTTTGTCATGGACCCGCCGCGTCCGGTGCGGCGATGGTGAGCCGTCCCGACCGACGTGAGGAGCCCACCGTGAGCCGATACGAGCACGACTTCACCCACATGTTCGCCGGCCTGGAGAAGCAGATCGCCGACACCGACAATCCGCGGCACCGGGCGATCCTGAAGAACTACCGGATGCACGGCCTGCTGGAGGTCGCCGGCCGCTACGAGGAGCTGCTCGCCCCCGACATGACCGTCGAGCAGCCGCACTACCGCCTCCACGAGGGCGGCCAGTCGCTGATCCTCGACGGCATGGACCAGGTCACGGCGTTCTATGCGTCGCTCGTCGCCGCGAACGCGCTGGTCATGTGGGTCAACCGGCAGGCGATCGCCGTCCACGACCACGGCTTCTCGGGCGAGGTCGAGTTCCGCCAGTTCGTGCCCGGCGCGATGCTCGGCGAGAGCGTCTTCGGCTCCGTGCAGGCCGGCGAGGACCCCGACGACGTCTACCTGCTCACCCGCACCCTGGCGTTCGTCTGGCCCTACGACGAGCGCGGCCGGCTCATCGGCGAGCACGTCTACGAGGACGGCGCGTCGCGGCGGATCGAGAAGCCCGACCCTGCCGACGTCATCACCGCCGCGCGCGCCGCCGAGCTGCTCGCCCCGGAGATCGCCAGGGAGATCGCCTGACGTCGGGCCCGCCGCGACGGCCCACCGGGTGTGGCCGATATCAGCCGGTTCGCCTGCGCGTACCCGGCGCGGCGTCTCCTAGGCTCGGGGCGTGACCGGACCGCGCCCGGAGGCCCTTCGCTCCCAGATCCCGCCCTTCCACGTCATGGACGTCTGGCAGGCCGCGGCGGAGCGGGCCCGCAGCCACGGCGACCTCGTCAACCTGTCGGCGGGCCAGCCGTCGACACCGGCGCCGAAGGCCGTCCGGGCGGCCGCCGCGGCGGCCCTGGAGACCGAGGTGCTGGGCTACACCGTCGCGCTGGGCATCGAGCCGCTGCGCGAGGCGATCGCCGGGCACTACGCGCGGACGTACTCCCTCGACATCGACGCCGACGACGTCGTCGTCACCACCGGCTCGTCGGGCGGGTTCCTGCTCGCGTTCCTCGCGGCCTTCGACGCGGGCGACCGGGTCGCGCTCGCCCGGCCCGGCTACCCCTGCTACCGCAACATCCTGACGGCGCTGGGCTGCGAGGTCGTCGAGCTGCCGTGCGGACCGCAGACGCGGTTCCAGCCCACGGTGGCCATGCTCGAGGAGCTCGACGAGCCGGTCGCCGGGCTGATCGTCGCGAGCCCGGCCAACCCGACGGGCACGGTGCTCGACCCCGCCGAGCTCGCCGCGCTGGCCGCGTGGTGCGAGGGCAACGGTGTCCAGTTCGTCAGCGACGAGATCTACCACGGAATCGGCTACCCGGGCTCGCCCGCGACGACGTGCGCGTGGTCGACCTCCCGGGAGGCGATCGTCGTCAACTCGTTCTCGAAGTACTTCTCGATGACGGGCTGGCGGCTGGGCTGGCTCGTGGTGCCGCCGCGGCTGCGCCGGGCGGTGGACCGGCTGACGGGCAACTTCACGGTGTGCCCGCCCGCGCTGCCGCAGCACGCCGCGCTGGCGGCGTTCGCGCCCGAGTCCTATGTCGAGGTCGACGCGCACGTGGAGCGGTACGCGCACAACCGCGCCCTGCTGCTCGACGGGCTGCGCGGGCTCGGCATCGACAGGCTCGCCCCGGCCGACGGCGCGTTCTACGTCTACGCGGACGTGTCGCACCTGGCCGAGGACTCCATGGCGCTGACCTACCGGCTGCTCGCCGAGACCGGGGTGGCGGTCGCGCCGGGCGTCGACTTCGACCCCGTCGACGGCGGGCGCTACATCCGGTTCTCGTTCGCGGGCGGTACCGACGACATCACGGAGGCCCTGCGGCGTCTGCAGGCCTGGCTCTGACGGTCGCCGCCGGAGTGCCGGCCGCACAGCTCTGACGTGCGGCTATCGTCCGGAAACCATGGACGAGCCGCGCATCGCCGCCTGGGACCGCAGGGTCGACCGGCCGTTGACCGGGCTGGCCGTGGTGTTCCTCGCGGTCTACACGTGGCAGGTGCTGCAGCGTTCGCTCTCGCCGGGCGCGCACGAGGCGCTCGACGTCGTGCTCACCGTGGTGTGGGTGCTGCTGGGCGTCGATTACCTCGTGCGGATCGCGCTGGCCCGGCGGCGCCGGCGCTACGTCGGCACGCACGTGCTCGACCTGCTGATCCTGCTCCTGCCCGTGCTGCGCCCGCTGCGCGCGCTGCGGGTCGTCACGGTGATCGGGGTGCTCAACCGGCAGTTGCGTGACGACTTCCGCGGCCGGGTCGCCGTCTACGTCGTCGGGACGGTGACGCTCGTCGGGTTCGTGTCCGCGCTCGGCGTCCTCGACGCCGAACGCGACGCCCCGGCGCGACGATCACGACGTTCGGCGAGGCGCTGTGGTGGACGATCACCACGATCTCGACGGTCGGCTACGGCGACCGCTATCCGGTGACGTTCGAGGGCCGCGTCGTCGCGGCGACGCTGATGATCGCGGGCATCGCCCTGCTCGGTGTGGTGACGGCGTCGATCGCGAGCTGGTTCCTGGCCAACATCCGCAGCACCGCGGCCGAGGCCGCACGGATCACCGAGGACGAGCTGCGCGCGACGTCGGCGCAGCTGACCGAGGTCCTCGCCGAGCTGCGCGCCGTCAGCGGTCGGCTCGCCGAGCTGGAGCGCGACCGGCCGACCCGGCCGTCCGCCTGAGCGACCGGTGCCCCGCGGGCGGCCCGGCGGGTGCGTGCCCCGCCGCCGGTCCGCGCCCGCGTTCGACGGGCCCGATCCGCTCGAGCGCGGCGGCGATGTCGTCGTCGGTGAGGTCGGCGTGGGTCATCAACCGGACCTTGCCGGCCATCGGCGCGACGAGTACCCCGGACTCCTCGAACCGCGCGAGGGTCCCCGCGAGGTCGGCGACGCCGACCAGCACGATGTTCGTCTCCGGGTCCTGCACCTGCCAGCCGCGTTCGCGCAGACCGGCGGCGAGGGTGGCCGCCCGCTCGTGATCGTCGGCGAGCCGGTCGACGCGATCGAGCGCGACGAGCCCCGCCGCCGCGAGGACACCGCCCTGGCGCACCCCGCCGCCGAGCATCTTGCGGAGCCGGCGGGCCTCCTCGGTGAACTCGGCCGAGCCCGCGACCAGCGACCCCACCGGCGCGCCCAGGCCCTTGCTCAGGCACACCTGCACCGTGTCGGCGCCGACCGTCAGCGCGGCGGGCGGGACGCCGAGCGCGACCGCGGCGTGCCAGAGCCGGGCCCCGTCGAGGTGGACGGCCAGGCCCGCGGCCCGAGCGGCGGCCGCGACGGCGGCATGCTCCTCCGGTGCGGTCACGGTGCCGCCCGCGGCGTTGTGGGTGTTCTCCAGGCACAGCAGGCTGGTGCGCATCGTGTAATAGGGCCCGGGCCCGCCCGCGGCGCGGCGCACCGCGTCGGGGGTGATCTTGCCGGGTCCGCCGTCGTGCTCCAGCGGGCGCGGCATACCGCCTGCCAGCCAGGCCGCCGTCCCGAGCTCGGCCTCGAGGACGTGCGCGCCCGCCGGGGCGAGGAACGCGTCGCCGCGGCGCAGGTGCGCCATCAGCGCGATCAGGTTGCCCATCGAGCCGGACGGCGTCCACAGCGCGTCGGCGGCGCCGAGCATGCCCGCGACCCGTTCCTCCAGTGCACGCATCGTCGGGTCGCGGTCCAGCACGTCGTCGCCGACCTCGGCGGCGGCCATGGCGGCGCGCATCTGCTTCGTCGGCTGCGTGACGGTGTCGGAGCGGAGGTCGATCGGACCGGACTCCGGCTTCGCGCGGCGGGCACGGGAGGTGGGTCGCACGATTCGGATTCAAGCATCCGGCGACGCTGCGGTCGTATCCGTATCACGAGATGGTCACGGAGTTGCTCTTTTCGGGTGATGTTCGACGGGGCCTGCAACGGTGTGCACCGGGTCGACCGTCTCGAACATGTCGCGAGCGGACGAACCAGGCAAGGACCGCACGAGCCGGCAGAAGGGAGCCGCGTGGACGCGTCCGACGAGCGCGAGTTCGCGGAGTACTTCGGCGCGCGCCGCGACGCCGTGCGCCGCACCGCGTTCCTCATGTGCGGGGACTGGCACCGCGCCGACGACCACGCCCAGGCGACCTTCGTCGCGCTGCACCGGCACTGGCGGCGCATCCGCGGCCGCGACGACGAGCGGGTCCTCGACGCGTGGGTCCGGCGGACGCTGATGCGCACGGTCGTCGACGAGACGCGCCGGCCCTGGCGACGCGAGCGGTCCGCTCCCGAGGTCCCGGAGCCGGCCGCACGCGAGCAGGACGCGGGGGACGCCGTCGCGACCCGGGCGGCGCTCGTGACGGCGCTGCGCGCGGTGCCACCGCGGCAGCGCGCCGTCCTCGTCCTGCGGTTCTTCGACGACCTCGACGTCGCGGCCGCGGCAGCCGCACTCGGCTGCTCGGAGGGGACGGTCAAGAGCCAGACCGCGCACGGGCTGGCGGCGTTGCGCGCCGCGCTCGGCAACGGGATCGACGACCTGCGACCGGCGAGCTGAGGAGGAGGCGGAGATGGGTGAGCTGTCCGACGACGAGCTGACCGGCATGCTGCGCGCCGCCGGGCCCGTCGAGGCCCCGCCGGCCGCGTTCGGCGTCGACGACGTCGTCCGGGCGTCCCGGCGGGCCGGCACGCGGCGGCGCAACGCGATCGTCGGAGGTGCCGCCGCGGCCGTCCTGGTGCTGGGTGGGGTGACGGTCGGGATCGCCGCGACCGGAGGCGGGGGCGGGCAGGAGACGGCGACGTCGTCCGCCGCCGGCGGCGGCGCGCCGGGTTTCGGGGAGGCCGCGGCCCCTGCCGTCCCGCCGCCCGCGGCCGACGCCGGCTGCGTCCCGATGCAGGACCCCGGGCTGCGCACGCTGCTCGACGCGGCGTTGCCGCAGGTCGCGGGCGCCAAGGAGGCCGCGGTGCCGATGGTCTGCAAGCCGGGCGGCGGCCGCGAGGTGCACCTGGAGGTCGACGACGGGCCCGCGCACGGCGTGCTCGCCGTCGTGTTCACCCCCGCCGGGGAACCGGTGGAGGACGGTCTGCCCGTCGGCTGGGCCCGGGCCGGGGCGCCGACGGCGTCGGGCGGGTACGTGGCCGTCACCTCGACCGCGGACGCCGACTCGGGCGCGATCCCGTTCGAGGCGCAGCTCGCGAGTGTGGCGTCCGTACTGGCCGCGCAGCTCTGACCGGTGAGTGGCGGCCGTGGCCGGTAACGCCGCTCAGGAGGTGAACGCATAGGATTCGTGCACGTGATCCCCAACGTGCTGGCCTCCCGCTACGCGAGCCCGGAGCTGGTCAGGCTCTGGTCGCCCGAGTACAAGATCGTGCTGGAGCGCCGGCTCTGGATCGCGGTGCTGCGCGCCCAGCGCGACCTCGGCGTCGACGTCCCCGAGCAGGCGATCACCGACTACGAACGGGTCGTCGAGCAGGTCGACCTCGACTCGATCGCCGCACGCGAGCGCGTCACCCGCCACGACGTCAAGGCGCGCATCGAGGAGTTCAACGCGCTCGCCGGCCACGAGCACGTGCACAAGGGGCTCACCAGCCGCGACCTCACCGAGAACGTCGAGCAGCTGCAGATCCGGCTGTCGCTCGACCTGGTCGCCGACCGGACCGTCGCGATCCTCGCCCGGCTGGCCCGGCGCGCCGCCGAGTACGCCGAGCTGGTCATGGCCGGGCGCAGCCACAACGTCGCCGCCCAGGCCACGACGATGGGCAAGCGCTTCGCCTCGGCGGCCGACGAGCTGCTCGCCGCCTACGACCGGCTCACCGACCTGCGGGGCCACTACCCGTTGCGCGGCATCAAGGGCCCGGTCGGGACGGCGCAGGACATGCTGGACCTGCTCGACGGCGACTCCGCCCGTCTCGCAGAGCTCGAGGGCCGGGTCGCGTCGCATCTGGGGTTCGCCCGCACGTTGACCAGCGTGGGCCAGGTCTACCCGCGCTCGCTCGACCACGAGGTCGTCTCCGCGCTCGTGCAGCTCGCGGCCGGCCCGTCGAGCCTGGCGACGACGATCCGGCTGATGGCCGGCGCCGAGCTCGCCACCGAGGGCTTCAAGCCCGGCCAGGTCGGGTCGAGCGCCATGCCGCACAAGATGAACACCCGCTCCGCGGAGCGCATCAACGGGCTGATGGTCGTGCTGCGCGGCAACGCCGCGATGGCCGCCGAGCTCGCCGGCGCGCAGTGGAACGAGGGTGACGTCTTCTGCTCCGTCGTGCGCCGCGTCGCGCTGCCCGACGCCTTCTTCGCCCTCGACGGCCTCTACGAGACCGCGCTGACCGTCCTCGACGAGTTCGGCGCCTACCCGGCCGTCATCGCCCGCGAGCTCGACCGGTACCTGCCCTTCCTCGCGACGACCAAGGTGCTCATGGCCGCCGTCCGCGCCGGCGTGGGCCGCGAGACCGCGCACGAGGTCATCAAGGAGCACGCCGTCGGCGTCGCGCTGGCCATGCGGGAGAAGGGCCAGACCGAGAACGACCTGATCGCCCGCCTGCAGAACGACGAACGCCTCGCCCTGCCCGCCGGGACCCTCGACGGGCTGCTCGCCGACCCCCTGTCGTTCACCGGCGCCGCGGGCGCCCAGGTGGCCGCCGTCGTCGCCCGCGTCGACGAGATCACCGCCGCGCACCCCGAGGCGGCCGCCTACACCCCCGGAGCGATCCTGTGAAGCTGCTGCACTCGGGCAAGGTCCGCGACGTCTACTCCGTCGAGAACGAGGCGGGCGGCGACGACCTGCTCCTCGTCGCCTCCGACCGGCTCTCGATCTACGACGTCGTCCTGCCGACGACCATCCCCGACAAGGGCGCACTGCTCACCGCGCTGTCGCTGTGGTGGTTCGACCGGCTCACCGACCTCGTGCCCAACCACGTCATCTCCGCGACCGACGTCCCGCCGGAGTTCGCCGGCCGCGCGATCCGGTGCCGACCGCTGCAGATGCTGCCCGTGGAGTGCATCGCCCGCGGCTATCTCACCGGGCTGGGGCTCAAGGAGTACGAGAAGCAGGGCACCGTCTCGGGCATCGAGCTGCCGCCGGGGCTCGTCGAGGGCTCGAAGCTGCCCGAGCCGATCTTCACCCCGACCACGAAGGCACCCGTCGGCGAGCACGACGAGTTCATGACGTTCGACGAGGTCGTCGCCACCGTCGGTGCCCCGACGGCCGAACGCCTGCGCGCGCTGACGCTCGCCGTCTACTCCCGGGGCGCGTCGATCGCCGCGGAGTCCGGGATCCTCGTCGCCGACACCAAGCTGGAGTTCGGGCTCGACCCCGCCGGCGAGATCGTCCTCGGCGACGAGGTCCTCACGAGCGACTCCTCCCGGTTCTGGCCGGCCGACCAGTGGCAGCCCGGCCGCCCCCAGTTCTCGTTCGACAAGCAGTACGTGCGGGACTGGTCGGCCACGCTCGACTGGGACCGCACGCCGCCCGGCCCCGAGGTTCCCGTCGACGTCGTCGCCGCGACGCGGGCGCGCTACGTCGAGGTCTACGAGCGCATCACCGGCAGCACCTGGGGTTCCTGAACCGTTCGTCGGCGGCGGGGTGCGGGGTTCACCCGCCGTGTGGCGCCATGGGGGCATGACCCGCCTCGTCGTGTCGCTGTCCGGGCTCACCGCCGACCCCCGCTCGCTCGACCGTGCTGCCGCGCTGGCCGCCGCCCTCGACCTGCGCGGGGTCCCGCTGTCGCACCTGTTCCGGCCGCGGCTGCGTCGCGACGCGCCCGATCCCGGCGTCGTCGCCTGGTTGGGCGCCCGTCGGGGGGCGGGCGACGCGATCCTGTTGCACGGCTTCGACCACACGCCCGATCCGATCGGCGCGTGGCAGGCCTCGCCCGTACGGTTGGGCCGGCGCGCCGAGTTCGCGCTGCTCCCGCGGCACGAGGCCGGGCTCCGCGTGATCGCCGCCCGCCGGGCCGCCCACGCGGTCGGGCTCGACAGCGACCTCTTCGCACCGCCCCGCTGGCTCGCCTCGTCCGGGACGATCGCGGCGTTGCGCGACAACGCTTTCGCCCTCTGCGCCGACGACACCGCCGTCCGTGCCCTGCAGCGGGGAACGACGACCGGCTCGCGGGTCCTGGGGTTCCGCGCGTCGGGCGAGCGACGGGCCGACCGGCGCGCCGCCGAGAGCTGGCGCTGTCGGTTGCTGGTCGCGGAGGCCGGCCGGGTCGCCCGGCGCGGCGGGCTCGTCCGGATCGGGCTGCGCGCCAAGGATCTGCGCCGGCCCGAGCGGGTCGCCGCCGCGTTGACGGCGGTGGACGCGGTCCTGGCCGCCGGCGCCCGGCCGCTCACCTACGCGGAGGGTCTGCACGCGGGCGCGGCCTGATCGACTCCTGCGCCAGGGCCGGCGATCCGGGGTCGAGCCGCCCACCGGGTGATCACCGTTGTAGGGACATGGGGACGCAGACTGCGCGCGTGTCCCGGTTGCGACGATCACCGGGTGGGGCTGAGGTGCCGGGGGGCGCGGATGGTGATCGTCGTGCGAGGGACGTGGGGTCGCAGGGAGCGGTCAGGTCGCTGGTCCGGCAGGTACGGCCGGCGGTCCGGGGCCCGCTGCATCTCGTGTGGTGGACAGGGCTGTGCGTCGTGATCGCTGAGTTCGGGACGTGGGCGAACGAGGTTGCGCTCAGGTCCCTGGTTCGCCGATCACGTGAGAAGGGTGCAGGGGCTGGTTGCTTCCTGCTAGGTCGTGATCACCGGTTGCGGGACATGGGCGCTCCTGGTGGGCGCTCATGTCTCTGGTTCGGCGATCACCCAGGTCTCGCTGGCCCCGCGACGCGTCCAGCTGGCCCCGCGGGGTCGGTCCCAGCCGCGGGCACGCGAGCCGCGGCGAGGTCAGCCGGCGGGCTCACCCGGAGGCGGGGTTCAGCCAGGGCAGGGCCACGAGCGGCTGGGCCCACCAGGGCGCCCACGAGCAGCAGGCGAGCCCGGTCTCGCGGCGAGCAGAGCCGGGCGGACCGTCAGACCTTGGTCGCGGCCTCGCGCTCGAGGACCTGGAGCGTCGTGCCGGCCGGGCCGAGGGCCTCGAACAGCCCGTAGTGCATGGCCGGGCGGGCGAGGACGGCCTCGTGGATCGGCACGGCGGTGCGGGGGGCGACGGCACGCAGGTAGTCGACCGCATCGGCGAGTTTGAGCCAGGGCGCGCCGGTCGGGAGCAGCAGGACGTCGAGCTCGCCGGGCGGCTCGGTGAAGGAGTCGCCGGGGTGCAGGACCGTTCCGTCGATCAGGTAGCCGTTGTTGGGCACGATCGGGATGTCGGGGTGGATGACCGCGTGGTCCCCGCCGACGACGTCGATCGACGCGCCCGCGACGGTGAACGACTCACCCGGCGCGACGACCTCGTGCGTGTAGTCGTGCAGTGTCGTCACGGTGCCGACGTCGACGATCAGCCGGGCTTCCGGGTTGGCCGCCAGCAGTGGTGCCAGCCGGTCCTCGTCGAGGTGGTCGGCGTGCTGGTGGGTCACGAGGATCGCGTCGAGGCCGCCGAGCCTCTCGAAACCCGATGAGAAGGTCCCCGGGTCGATGAGCAGCCGTGCCGCTCCGGTGTCGACGAGCACGCACGCGTGGCCGAAGTGGGTGATCTGCACGGCGACACTCTGCTCCCGCCGCGGCACGCTGCGCCAGCGGACGGACCCGATACGGGGCCTGGGCGTCGGCAGCGTCACAGCTCCGCCCCGCGATATCACCGCAGGTGGCGATGATCGGCCCAATTCGTCACCGTACGCTTGGGGCGTGGCGCGAGTGGTCGTTGACGTGATGCCCAAGCCCGAGATCCTGGACCCGCAGGGCCAGGCGGTGACGCGTGCGTTGGCCCGGATCGGCATTTCCGGGGTCGCCGACGTGCGCCAGGGCAAGCACTTCGAGCTGGAGGTCGACGACGGCCTCGACGACGAGACGCTGCACCGGATCGCGGGCGACCTGCTGGCCAACCCGGTGATCGAGGACTGGACGGTGACCCGGGTATGAGCGGCGCGGGTATGCGCATCGGTGTGGTCACCTTCCCCGGCACGCTCGACGACGTCGACGCGGCCCGTGCGGCCCGGCGGGCGGGCGCCGAGGCCGTGGAGCTCTGGCACGGCGACCACGACCTGCGCGGCGTCGACGCCGTCGTGGTCCCGGGCGGCTTCTCCTACGGCGACTATCTGCGCGCGGGCGCGATCGCGAGCCAGGCGCCGATCATGCGGGAGGTCGTCGACGCGGCCGGGCGCGGGATGCCGGTGCTCGGCATCTGCAACGGTTTCCAGATCCTCTGCGAGGCGGGCCTGCTGCCGGGGGCGTTGGTGCGCAACGCCGGGCTGCACTTCGTCTGCCGCGACCAGGCGCTGCGCGTCGAGTCGACGTCGACGGCGTGGACCGGTGGGTTCACCGCGGGCCAGGAGATCGTCGTCCCGCTGAAGTCGGGCGAGGGGCGCTACGTCGCCGATGCCGCGACGCTCGCCGAGCTGGAGGCCGAGGGCCGGGTGGTGTTCCGCTACGTCGGCGGCGCGCCCAACGGCGCGATGGCCGACATCGCCGGGGTCGCGTCGGCCGACGGGAGGGTCGTCGGGCTGATGCCGCACCCCGAGCACGCCATCGACACCCTGACCGGGCCCACGACCGACGGGTTGGGGCTCTTCACGTCGGTCATCGGGGCGGCCGCGGCGGCCTGACCGGCGTCCCGGGTCGAGCCGAGCGGGACCTTCGGCTCTAGGCTGTCGCGACCGCACCATGCGCGACCACCGCCGGAGGAGGAGCACGATCACGTGACGCGCGTCCTTCCCGCCGAGACGGCCCGCCGGGTGCTGCTCGTCGAGGACGACCCGGGCGACGCGTTCCTGGTGCAGGAGCTGTTGTTCGAGGTCGATCCCGAGGTGGACCTCACGATCGCCGGGTCGTTGGCCGAGGTGCTGGAACGCGAGCTGTGGGCGGCCGCCGACTGCATCCTGCTCGACCTCAACACCCCGGGCACCACCGGTGGTCTCGACAGCCTGCGGCAGCTGTTGCGGGCCGACCCGAGCGCCGCGGTGTGCGTCCTCACCGGTCTCGACGACGAGCACCTCGGCATCGCGGCCGTCGGGATCGGGGCGCAGGACTACCTGGTCAAGGGCAAGGCCGACGGCGCGGTGCTGATCCGCGCGATCCGGTACGCCATCGAACGCAGGCGCGCCGAGGCCGGCCTGGTGCGCCTGCGCGAGGAGCAGCTGGCCGCGGCCGAGTCGGTCCGTCTGGAGCGCGGCCTGATGCCGACGCCGCTGCTCGCGGGCTCCGGCGTCGCGGCCAGGACGTTCTACCGGTCGGGCCGGACGCGTTCGGTCATCGGCGGCGACTTCTTCGACGCGGTGCGCGACCCGCGCGGCCGGGTGCACGCGATCGTCGGCGACGTCTGCGGCCACGGTCCCGACGAGGCGGCGCTCGGTGCGCTGCTGCGGGTGTCGTGGCGCGCGCTGGTGCTGGCGGGGGTCGACGAGTCGCAGGTGCTGCCGAACCTGCAGGAGGTGCTGGTCAGCGAGCGGCACGACGCCCGGCTGTTCACCACCGTCTGCACGGTCGCGATCGCCCCGAACGGCTCGGACAGCTCCGACGGCTCCGACGGTGCCGGCGGGGCGCTGGTCCGGTTGGCAGGGCACCCGCCGCCCGTCCTGCTCGGGCCGCCGCCGCGGACCGGCCCGCCGCCCGTCGGGCTGCCGCTGGGTATCGACCCGGCCGCGACGTGGCAGGCGGCCGAGATGTCGCTCGACGCGGGCTGGTCGCTGCTGCTCTACACCGACGGCCTCATCGAGGGCCGTGGTCCCGTCCCCGACGAGCCGTTGTGGGAGGAGGGGCTGCTGCGGCTGCTCGAGACCCACGCCGCGACCCCGCTCGACGAGCTGCCCGGCAGGCTCGTCGAGCTGGCCGAGGGCTTCAACGGCGGTCCACTCGCCGACGACGTCGCGATCCTGCTGCTGTCCGGGGAGCGCCTGTCGTGACGGACCCGACGACCGACCCGGCGTCAGGCGCGACGACCGATCCGGCGACCGACCCTGTCGATGCCGGCTCCGCCCTGCCCCGCGGCGGCACCGCCCCGGCCCCGGACCCCGGCGCCCTCCGCAGGCGGCGGACGCGCCTCCGGGCGCCGCGGGTCACGATGCGGGTGGACCGGGACGCCCGGGTCGCCGAGCACAGGCGATGGCCGCTCGCACGCATCTTCGGCGCCGTGGCGCTGGTCGCGCTGGTGCTCGCGGTCATCGCGGCGATCATCGGCACGATCTCGCTGGTGCGGCTCAACGACGCCCGCGCCGACCTGCTCGACGAGATCGGCCCGGCCGTACGGGCCGGGCAGTCGTTGGAGACCGCACTCGTCGACCAGGAGACGGGCGTGCGCGGCTTCCAGCTCAGCGGCCGTGACGAGTCGTTGGCGCCGTACGCGTCCGGGACGGCGGCCGAGCGCGACGCCGTGTCGATGATGCGGTCGCTCGATCCGGTGGTTCCCGGCCTCGGCGCGCACGTCGACGTGGTCGAGAACGCGGCCGCCGCGTGGCGGAGCGGGTACGCGGAGCCGACCATCGCGGCGGTCCGT
Organism: Pseudonocardia sp. D17; assembly: GCF_036984265.1. NCBI lineage: Bacteria > Bacillati > Actinomycetota > Actinomycetes > Pseudonocardiales > Pseudonocardiaceae > Pseudonocardia > Pseudonocardia sp. D17. Next base: position 190,267 of record NZ_BPRG01000241.1, read on the forward strand.
GCCGGCGGGCCGGGCAACACCGTCGTCGCCGACGGCGGCCGCAGCCTCTTCGATCCCGTCCGTGGGGCGACGGACGCCCTGCAGGCCGACCTCGAGCAGCAGCGCCTCGCGGCCAGGGAGCGGCTGGACACGGCCGCGCGGTTCGTGAGCGCGGTCGGGATCGTCGTCGCGGCCGTCGCCGTGTTGTTCCTGATCGCCACGGGGATCGTGCTGCGCCGGGCGGTGCTGCGGCCGATCTCGCGGCTCGCGGCCCAGGTCCGCGGTGTCGTCTCGGGCGACGTCAGCAACCGCGTCGAGAGCAGCGGGCCACGGGAGATCGTCATGCTCGGCGACGACGTCGAGGCGATGCGGGCGCACATCGTCCGCCAGCTCGACCGCGCCAGGGAGAGCGCCCAGCGGCTCGACGAGCAGACCCGCGACCTCGAACGCTCCAACCGCGACCTCGAGCAGTTCGCCTACGTCGCGAGCCACGACCTGCAGGAGCCGTTGCGCAAGGTCGCGAGCTTCTGCCAGCTGCTGCAGCGCCGCTACGGCGACAAGCTCGACGAGCGCGGCGACCAGTACATCGAGTTCGCCGTCGACGGCGCCCAGCGGATGCAGCGCCTGATCAACGACCTGCTGGCGTTCTCCCGCGTCGGCCGCACGACGGCCGGCTTCACGACGCTGAACCTGGCCGACGTCGTCGCGGCGGCAGCCGACCAGCAGGAGACACCCCGCGCCGAGGCCGGGGGTGAGATCGTCGTCGAGGGCGAGCTGCCGACGGTCCAGGGCGACCGCCAGCTGCTGGTGCAGCTGTTCGCCAACCTCATCGGCAACGCGATGAAGTTCCGCAGATCCGACGAGCCGCCCGTCGTGCGGATCAGTGCCGCACCGGCGGGCGAAGCCGCCGAGGGCTGGGAGATCGCGGTGTCGGACAACGGGATCGGCATCGAGCCCGAGTACGCCGACAAGGTCTTCGTGATCTTCCAACGGCTCCACGGGCGCGACGTCTACACCGGGACGGGGATCGGCCTGGCACTCGCGAAGAAGATCGTCGAGTTCCACGGCGGGCGCATCTGGGTAGACACCGGCGCCCGGCCCGAACCGGGCACCACCATCCGGTTCACACTCGTCCCGCCGCGCCGCAGCGGATCCGAGAGCGCGGCCGGAACCGACGACACCGTGCCGGGCAGCGCCGGCCGGGAGGGAACCGCATGACAGACGACATCCGGGTCATCAACGTGCTGCTCGTCGAGGACGACCCCGGCGACGTGCTGATGACCAGGGAGGCGTTCGACGAGTACCTGCACAACCGGCTCGACGTCGTCACCGACGGTGCGGAAGCCCTGTCGTACCTGCGCAACGAGGGGCAGTACGCCGACGCCCCGCGCCCCGACCTGATCCTGCTGGATCTCAACCTGCCCCGGCGCGACGGCCGCGAGGTCCTGGCCGAGGTGAAGGCCGACCCCGGCCTGTCGGCGATCCCGGTGATCGTGCTGACGACGTCGCAGGCCGAGGAGGACGTGCTGCGCAGCTACCAGTTGCACGCCAACGCCTACGTCACCAAGCCGGTGGACTTCGACCGGTTCATCGACGCGATCAAGCAGATCGACCACTTCTTCGTCAGCGTCGTCCAGCTGCCCGGCGCTCGCGACTGAGGATCACCCGGTCGGGCACGCTCGTCGTCCCCGTCCCACGCCGCGTGCGCGCCTGGACTGCCGCGGCCGGACCAGGACGAGGAGGCGCGGTGGCGGGTCCTCGTGCCCGGTGGCCGATGGGCGTCGCGGCGGCACTGACGGCGGTGCTCGTGTGCGCGGACGTCGACGCGCTCAAGGTCACACGGCTGCGCAGGGCCGAGGCCGACATCGGCGAGGAGGGCTCGCCGACGTGGTCGGGCAGGCCGTCGTCGTCGACACGCGCAACCTCCTCGACCCGGCGGTCGTCGGTCTCGCCGGCTTCCGCTGGACCGGCCTGGGCGCGCGGCAGCCGGCCCTCCGGTGAGGCCCGTCTCGGTCGCCCCAGGTCGCGCGCGCACGTTGACTACCCTGGTGGCGTGACCGGGACCGTTCCCCAGCTGGACACCGTCGACTCCGTCGAGCGCGCCGCGGCGACCCCCGGGCAGCCGCAGCCCTATCGCGAGCTCGGCCTCAAGGACGACGAGTACGCCCGCATCCGGGACATCCTCGGCCGCCGCCCGACCGACGCGGAGCTGGCGATGTACTCGGTGATGTGGAGCGAGCACTGCTCGTACAAGTCGTCGAAGGTGCACCTGCGCTACTTCGGCGAGACCACCACCGACGAGATGCGCGCCAAGATGCTCGCGGGCATCGGCGAGAACGCGGGCGTCGTCGAGATCGGCGACGGCTGGGCCGTGACGTTCAAGGTGGAGTCGCACAACCACCCGTCGTACGTGGAGCCCTACCAGGGCGCGGCCACCGGCGTGGGCGGGATCGTCCGCGACATCATGGCGATGGGCGCCCGCCCGATCGCGGTGGCCGACCCGCTCCGCTTCGGCCCGGCCGACGCGCCCGACACGGCGCGCGTGCTGCCCGGCGTCGTGGCCGGCGTCGGTGGCTACGGCAACTGCCTCGGCCTGCCCAACGTCGGCGGTGAGGTGGTGTTCGACGCGAGCTACGCGGGGAACCCGCTGGTCAACGCGCTGTGTGTCGGCTCGATGCGGGTGGAGGACCTGCACCTCGCCTTCGCGTCGGGCACCGGTAACAAGATCATCCTGTTCGGCGCCCGCACGGGTCTCGACGGCATCGGCGGCGTCTCGGTGCTGGCCAGCGAGACGTTCGCGGGCGACGACGGCGGCGGCCGCAAGAAGCTCCCGAGCGTCCAGGTGGGCGACCCGTTCACCGAGAAGGTCCTGATCGAGTGCTGCCTGGAGCTGTTCCACGCGGGGCTCGTCGTCGGCATCCAGGACCTCGGCGGCGCGGGCCTGTCGTGCGCGACGAGCGAACTGGCGAGCGCGGGCGACGGCGGCATGGCCGTCGACCTCGACGCGGTGCCGCTGCGCGCCGAGGGCATGACGGCCGCGGAGATCCTCTCCAGCGAGTCGCAGGAGCGCATGTGCGCGGTCGTGCGGCCGGAGGACGTCGCGGCGTTCATGGCCGTCTGCGCCAAGTGGGACACCCTCGCGACCGTCATCGGCGAGGTCACCGAGGGCGACCGGCTGCGGATCACCCACCGCGGCGAGACCGTCGTCGACGTGCCGCCGCGGACCGTCGCCCACGACGGCCCGGTGTACGAGCGCCCCGTCGAGCGGTCCGCCACGCAGGACGCGCTGCTGGCCGACGGCCCCGAGCGGCTGCCCCGGCCCGCCGCGCCGACCGAGCTGCGGGCGGAGATCCTGCGGATGGCCGCGAGTCCGAACCTGTGCAGCCGGGCCTGGGTCACCGAGCAGTACGACCGCTATGTCCGCGGCAACACCGCGTCGGCCCAGCCGGCCGACACCGGCGTCGTGCGCGTCGACGAGGAGACCGGCCGCGGCATCGCCGTCTCCACCGACTGCAACGCCCGCTTCGCTGCGCTCGACCCCTACACCGGTGCCCAGCTCGCGCTCGCCGAGGCCTACCGCAACGTCGCCGTGTCGGGCGCGGTCCCGGCGGCGGTCACCAACTGCCTGAACTTCGGCTCGCCCGAGGACCCCCACGTCATGTGGCAGTTCTCGCAGGCCGTGCGCGGCCTGGCCGACGGCTGCGCCCAGCTGGGCATCCCCGTGACCGGCGGCAACGTCAGCTTCTACAACCAGACCGGCGACCGCGCCATCCTCCCGACGCCGGTGATCGGCGTGCTCGGGGTGCTCGACGACGTGGCCCGCCGCGTCCGCAGCGGCTTCACGGGCGACGGCGACGCGGTCGTCCTGCTCGGCGAGACCCGCGACGAGCTGGCCGGCAGCGAGTGGGCGCACGTCGTGCACGGCCACCTGGGCGGCCGGCCGCCCGTCGTCGACCTCGCGGCCGAGCAGCGGCTCGCCGCCCTGCTCGCGGCCGCGGCCACCGACGGGGTGCTCACCGGCTCGCACGACCTCTCCGACGGCGGGCTGGCGCAGGCGCTGGTCGAGGCGGTCCTCGTCGGCGGCCACGGCGCCGAGATCGACCTGCCCGACGAGCTGGACCCCTTCGTCGCACTGTTCTCCGAGTCGGCAGGCCGCGTGCTCGTCACGGTCGCCGACGGTGACGCCCTGCTGGCCCGGGCGGCCGAGGCCGGCGTACCGGCGCGGCGGATCGGCACGACCGGCGGCTCCGGCCTGCGGATCGGCACGCTCGCGCCGCTGGGCGCCGACGAGCTGCGCGAGGCGTGGGAGGGGACGCTGCCGGGGCTGTTCGGTGCCTGACGCGGTCGACCTCTGGCTGGACGGCGGCGACGCACCCGACCGCGCGACGCTCAAGGCGGCCGTCAAGGCCACATTGGCGAGCCTCGCCGAGCGCGCGCCCGGCCGCACCGTCGAGGTGCGGGTGCCGCCGTTCGGGGCCGTCCAGTGCGTGGCCGGTCCGCGGCACACCCGCGGGAACCCGCCCAACGTGATCGAGACCGACGCACGGACATGGCTCGCGCTCGCGCGGGGTACCCTGACCTGGCGTGATGCGGTTCACACGGGTGCAGTCTCGGCCTCCGGATCGCGGGCACCCGAGGTGGCGGCACTGCTCCCACTGCGCTGACGCGGAGTGACGCTCAGGTCACCTGGACGGATGATCCGCGACACCCACCGGTGGTCAAAAGCCCATCGGGGGCCGAAGATTGCGCGCGCGGAGTACGCGATCTCGCGGTCGTCCCGCGCTGGGCGACGGAGGTGACGGGCATGGTGGTGGCACGGCTGCCCGGCCCGCACGACCGCTCGTTCCCGGAACCACGCGGCCTGCGCCCGGTCGAACCGGTCGCCATCGGGGGACAGAGCGGTGACCCCGTCGCCAGCCTCGCCGAACGCTGGGCCGACCTGCTGCCCGCCCTCGGCCGCCCCACGCTCGCCCAGCTGCGGACGCTGTTGCGGCGGCTGTCCGCGGTACTGCGCGCCGACCCCTTCTGGCCGCCCGCCGCCCGGCGGATCGGCGCGTCGTTCTACCACTGCGGCCCCGGGACCCGGCCGCTCGGCGCCGGCGGACCCTATCCCGAGGAGCTGCTCCCGCCGACGCTGGGGCTGCTGCGCAGCGACGCCCAGGCCATGATCGGCACCGCCGGGCCGGACGGCGTCCGCCGGCTGCTCGTCGCACTCGACCAGCTCGTCGCCGGCTACCTGGCCGCGGCCCGGGAGCGCGCCGAGAGCGAACGCCAGGACCTGCTGACCGCGACCCGGTGGCCGCCCGAGGACCTGCAACGGGTCCTGACCGACGGCGACCTGCACTACCGGGCGCTCTACCTGCGCGGCCGCGTCGGCATCGCGGTCGGCAGCCTCTCCGGCGACGTCATCGACGTCAACCCCGCGCTCTACCGGCTGCTCGGCGCCGACGTCCGCCCGGAGCTGCCGCACGCCGCGGCCGACTTCGTGCACCCCGACGACGTCGAGACGTTCGTCGAGGCCTACCACCGGGTCGCGTCGGACTCCGGTCCCGACAGCGCCGAGATCGACGTGCGGCTCGTCCGGCCCGACCGGCTCGTGGTCTGGGCCCGGCTCAGCACCACCCTCGTGCGCAACGACCGCGGCGAGCCCGACCGGATCCTCGCCGTCGTCCAGGACGTGTCCGAACGGCATCGGCTGCGCTCGCGGCTCGAGCTGGCCGCGACCCAGGACCGGCTCACCCGGCTGCCCAACCGGGCGTTCGCCGAGCAGCAGCTGCGGCAGGCATTCAGCCCGGGCGCGGCGCGGCGCGTCGGACTGTGCGCGGTCGACGTCGACGGCTTCCGGGCGGTCAACGACAGCCTCGGGCACGCGGTCGGCGACCGCCTGCTCTCGGCCGTCGCCGGGCGGCTGCAGATGGCCGCGGGCGACCATCTCGTCACCCGGACGGGCGGGGACGACTTCGCGGTCCTCGTCGTCGACACCGCCGGGCCCGACGACGTGAAGGTCCTCGCCGACCGGCTCCTCGACGCGTTCGGCCCCCCGTTCCAGCTCGGCGAGCGCTCGCTGACGGTCACGGCGAGCATCGGTGTCAGCGAGGCGCCGACGGCCACGACGGTGCCCGAGGAGCTCATGCGCGCCGCCGACGTCGCGCTGTCGTGGGCGCGGGCCCAGGGCGGTGGCCGGCGCGTCGCCTACGACCCCGAGCGCGACGCGGGCGAGGCCGCCCGGTTCACGCTGCTCGCGGGCCTGCCCGAGGCCGTGGAACGCGGCGAGTTCCGGCTCGCGTTCCAGCCGCTGGTCCGCCTCGCGAGCGGCAGGCTGTGCGGCACCGAGGCGCTCGTGCGCTGGCAGCACCCCGTCGAGGGGCTGCTCGGGCCGGGCCGGTTCATCGAGCTGGCCGAGCGCAGCGGCGCCATCGTCGCGCTCGGGGACTGGGTGCTCGGCGAGGCCTGCCGGCAGGCGGCGGCCTGGTACGCCGAGCTCGGCGAGCAGTCGCCCTACGTCAGCGTCAACGTCTCCCCGGTGCAGCTGGTCGCCCCGGGCTGGCTCGCCGGGGTGCGGAAGATGCTCGCGGAGTCCGGGCTCCCGGCCGAGAAGCTGCAGCTGGAGATCACCGAGCAGGCGGTGCTGGGCGACGAGGCCGTGGCGCTCGACGTCCTCGGCGCGCTGCGCAGCGAGGGCGTCCGGCTCGCCCTCGACGACTTCGGCACCGGCTGGTCCAGCCTCGCCTGGCTGCGCAGGCTCCCGGTGCACGCGCTCAAGATCGACGGCTCGTTCATCGACGGGCTGCGCCACCCCGACCCCGATCCCATGGACGAGAGCATCGTGCGCGCGCTCGTCGAGCTGGCCCACGCGCTCGGCCTGGAGGTCACCGCCGAGTGGGTGGAGACGCGCGTGCAGGCCGAGCGGCTGGAGCGGCTGGGCTGCGACCTCGGACAGGGTCGCTGGTTCGGTGACGCGGGTCCCGCGGCATGGGTTCCCGACCTCTCCCGGCGTACGATCGGTTAACGGTGTTGCCTGCCGTCAGCCGAGGAGAGTGTGTGCGTTGAGTTCCGTTCGGAACGAGCACCCTGCCCCCCACCCCGACTCCCACCAGCCCGACCCTGAGGGCGACGACGTCCCCCACGACGAATGTGGTGTCTTCGGCGTGTGGGCGCCCGGCGAGGAGGTGTCGAAGCTCGCCTACTACGGCCTGTTCGCCCTCCAGCACCGCGGCCAGGAGTCTGCGGGCATCGCGGTGTCCGACGGGCACCGGATGGTCGTCTTCAAGGACCTCGGCCTGGTCAGCCAGGTGTTCGACGAGCAGACGCTCTCGTCACTGCGCGGGCACCTCGCGGTCGGGCACAACCGCTACTCGACGACCGGGTCGAGCACCTGGGAGAACGCCCAGCCGACGTTCCGGACCACGGCCACCGGCAGCGGCGTCGCACTCGCCCACAACGGCAACCTCGTCAACACCGCCGAGCTGCGCGACGAGGTGAGTACCCGCGGGATCGACGCGAACGCGGTCCGCGCGACCACCGACTCCGACCTCCTCTGCGAGCTGATGGCGGCCGACGCGGCCGACACCGGGCTCGAGGAGGCGGCGCTGCGCGTGCTGCCGCGGGTGCGCGGTGCGTTCTCCCTCGTCTTCGCCGACGAGCGCACGCTCTACGCCGCACGCGACCCGCACGGCGTCCGCCCGCTCGTGCTGGGCCGCCTCGAGCGCGGCTGGGTCGTCGCGAGCGAGACCGCGGCGCTCGACATCGTCGGCGCGTCGATGGTGCGCGAGGTCGAGCCGGGCGAGCTCATCGCCATCGACGCCGACGGGATGCGCAGCAGTCGGTTCGGCGTCCCCGAGCCCAAGGGCTGCGTCTTCGAGTACGTCTACATCGCGCGCCCGGACACGACGATCTCCGGCCGGTCGGTGCACGCCACCCGCGTCGAGATCGGCCGCAGGCTCGCCCAGGAGAGCCCCGTCGAGGCCGACCTGGTCATCCCGGTCCCGGAGTCGGGCACCCCGGCCGCGATCGGCTACGCCCAGGGCTCCGGCATCGCCTACGGGCAGGGCCTGGTCAAGAACTCCTACGTCGGCCGGACCTTCATCCAGCCGTCGCAGACCATCCGCCAGCTGGGCATCCGGCTCAAGCTCAACCCGCTGCGCGACGTCATCCGCGGCAAGCGGCTCGTCGTCGTCGACGACTCGATCGTGCGCGGCAACACCCAGCGCGCGCTGGTCCGGATGCTGCGCGAGGCCGGTGCCCTCGAGGTCCACGTCCGCATCGCGTCGCCGCCGGTGCGCTGGCCCTGCTTCTACGGGATCGACTTCGCGACCCGCGCCGAGCTGCTCGCGAGCGGCCTCGACGTCGAGGGCGTGCGCCGCTCGATCGGCGCCGACACCCTCGGCTACGTGTCCGTCGACAACATGGTCGCGGCCACCGAGCAGCCCCGCTCCCGGCTCTGCTGCGCCTGTTTCGACGGCGACTACCCGATCGCGCTGCCCGACGAGGCGCGCCTGGGCAAGCACCTGCTCGAGCAGCTCGCCGACGACGACGTCACCGCCGGGCTGTCCGCCGCGACGACGCCGTCGGACGATGCCGCGCCGCTCACCGTCGGCTACGGTGCGGCGGAGGCCCTGCGCAGGCCCTGACCGCCCGTCCCCGCGATCCGGGGGCGGCCGCGGGATGGTGACCCCGTCGCCCGGGGCTCGACCTCCCGGGCGTCGACCGGCCATGATGATCCGGTCGTGCGATCCCGGCCGCGGTCCGGTCCTGGCGACGGCGCCGCGCCCGAGATGCGACGGGTGGCCGACACGGTCCGCCGGCGGCCCGGGTCCCGCACGACGCAGACCCCGGCCACCGCGCGTGGCCGTGCACGACGAGGTCGCCTCCGGCGACCCCGACCGACCAGGCCGCTCCGGCGGTCGTGGCCTGCCCGCAGGCCCGACCCACCGGCCACGACCACGAGGCCGCGCCCCGGCCCCGACAGGAGTTGTCACCCCCATGCCGCCCACCCCGACCGTGCCCGAGGACAACGTGCAGGACCGCGAGGAGTCGCCGCGGGCCAGCTACGCGTCGGCGGGCGTCGACATCGAGGCGGGCGAGCAGGCCGTCGAGGCGCTGCGCCCGCACGCCGAGCTGGCCTCCCGGCCGGAGGTCCTCGGCGGCATCGGTGGGTTCGCGGGGCTGTTCGCGCCGAAGCTGGGCCGCTACGCCGAGCCCGTGCTCGCCGCGTCGACCGACGGCGTCGGCACCAAGGTCGCGGTCGCCCAGGCGATGGACAAGCACGACACGATCGGCCTCGACCTGGTCGCGATGGTCGTCGACGACCTCGTCGTCTGTGGCGCGGAGCCGCTGTTCCTGCAGGACTACATCGCCGTCGGCAAGCTGGTGCCCGAGCAGGTCGCGACGATCGTCAAGGGCATCGCCGAGGGGTGCAAGCAGGCCGGCTGCGCGCTGCTGGGCGGTGAGACCGCCGAGCACCCCGGGCTGATGGAGGCCGGCGGCTACGACCTGTCGGCCACCGGCGTCGGCATCGTCGACGCCGAGGCGATGCTGCGCCCCGAGCGCGTCCGCCCCGGCGACGTCCTGGTCGCCATGGGTGCCTCGGGTCTGCACTCCAACGGCTACTCACTGGCCCGGCACGTGCTGCTCGACATCGCGCGGATGCCGCTGGAGGGCCACGTCGAGGAGTTCGGGACGACGCTGGGCGAGGAGCTGCTGATCCCCACCCGCATCTACGCCCGCGACTGCCTCGCGCTCGCCGCCGAGACCGGCGTGCGGACGTTCGCGCACATCACCGGCGGTGGGCTCGCCCGCAACCTGGAGCGGGTGCTGCCCGACGGGCTGGTCGCCGTCGCCGAGCGCGGCAGCTGGACGCCCGCGCCCGTCTTCAAGCTCATCGCCGCGCGCGGCCGCGTCGAGCGTGCCGAGATGGAGAAGACGTTCAACATGGGTGTCGGCATGGTCGCCGTGCTGCCGCCCGACGACGTCGACCGCGCCCTCGCGGTCCTGACCGCTCGGCACGTCCCGGCGTGGGTGCTGGGTGAGGTGCGCCGTGGCACCGGGGAGGAGCCCAAGGGCGTCGGCTCGCGGGTGCAGCTGCTGGGGGAGCACCCCCGCTTCTGAGTCCTCGACCGTACCGACGACCGCAGGGTTGCGCGGGTGACGCCGAGCGCAACCTGAGCGTCGCGTTCGGGCTGCGGAGCGACAGCAGGGTTGCGCGCGGGTTGCTCAGCGCAACCTCAGGGTCGCGTTCGGGCCGAGGGGGTTCCTGCAGAAGCACCGCGACGGTCAGGTTGCTCCGCGCGCAACCTCACCGTCGTCGTCCGCGCGAATCGCGACCGTGAGGTTGCGCTCGGGACTCCGGGCGCAACCCTGCTGTCGCCCTCGGCGCTTGTGTCGCCTGCGGGTCAGCCCGCCGCCCGGACGGCGGGTTCGCGCAGCATCGCCGGGTGCAGCCGGGTCGCCGGGCCGCGGCGGAACAGCTGCGCGGGACGGCCGGGGCCGCCGGTGACGTGGCGGTTCGTCGGGATGAGGAAGCCGGGCGTCGAGGTGACCTTGCGGGAGAAGTTCCGCGGGTCGATCTCGGTGCGCCAGACGGCCTCGTAGACCCGGCGCAGGTCGGTGATCGTGAACTCCGGCGGACAGAAGGCGGCCGCGAGCGTCGTGTACTCGAGCGTCTCGCGGGCCCGCTCGACACCGTCGGAGAGGATGCGGGTGTGGTCGAACGCCAGGTCGGCCACGTCGGCCACGGGGTGCCAGCCGCTCGTCATACCGGGCTGGTCGGGGTCGGGGAGGTCGGGCAGCAGCGCCAGAAAGGCGACGGAGAGCACCCGCCCGCGAGGGTCCCGGTCGGGCGCCGCGTAGCCCGCGAGCTGCTCGAGATGGCCGGTGACGCGCCCGGCGGCCCCCGACCCGATCTGGGCCGACAGCTCGCGGGCGGCGGTGTCGGCGAGGTCCTCGTCGGGGGCGACGAACCCGCCGGGAAGCCCCCAGCTGCCCTCGAACGGCTGCTCGCTCCGGCGTACCAGCAGCACACACAGCTCGTCGCCGCGCACGGTGAGGACCACCAGGTCCACGCCGACGGCGAACAGGTTGCCACGCATCGTGATCCGTTCCTGACGTCCGCTTCGTTCTCGTCAGGCTGACACTACCTCGAAGATCGAGACGCCGCTCCGGCGACGTGCCGCCCGGTCCACCCTCGCAGGCGGTTCTGCCCGGTCGATCGCGTCGCACGGGGCGGCTGTTACCGACGAGCGCGACGGCTACGGCCCCGACGCGGCGTGCCGGACGAGCTCGACCAGCTCCTCGTCGTCGAGGTCGATGCGGCGGGCTGCGGCGACGAGGTCGTGCACCAGGTCGAGCACGGCGGCCCGGTCGGCGCGCAGCCCCTCCCGGACCGTCGCCCCGCGCCCGCGTCGCAGCTCGATCATGCCCTCGTCGCGCAGGTGCTGGTACCCCGCGAGCACGGTGTGGATGCTGACGTCGAGCGACGAGGCCAGCTCCCGCGCGGGCGGCAGCCGCTCGCCCGGCCGGACCGTGCCGTCGGCGATGCCCCGACGCACGCAGGCGGCGATCTGGTCGGCCAGCGGGACCGGCCGCGCGGGATCGACCCGGAACAACACGTCAGCTCACCCGGTGGCCCAGGCCGACGAGCAGGCCCGCGGCGGTCCGGGCGTCGTCGACGGTCACGGTGAACCGTCGCCCCGAGCGGCGCGTGACGATCAAGGCGGGTCCCCGCCGCAGCACCACCCCGGAGCCGCCGGGGACGATCCGGTAACCCCAGCCACCGAACTGGGCGGGAGAGACGTCGCCGGTGGTGACGGAGGCGATGTCGTCGGCCGGGACCCTCAATCGCGGCCAGCCGAGCACCCCGAGCGAGACGACGAGACCGCGCCGGTCGACCGTCACCAGCGCGGACGAGCCGAGCAGCAGCACCGCCAGGCCGACCGCCACCAGCAGCGCCCCCACGAGCGGACCGGCCGGCCACGCCGCGGCCAGCCCGGCGACGACGAGGACCGCCCCCAGCGCCAGCGACGCCCGTGACTCGACCCGCCCCGACCAGCTGACCAGCTCGCCGGGGGCCACGGCGATCGCCTCGGCGGCCGGCTGCGGCGGTGCGACGGGGCTGCGCGGCGTGACGAGGTACCCCACGGCACCCGCCACCGCGGCGACGCCCAGTGCGACCAGCAGCCGGCTCATCGGCAGCTCGGCGGCCACGGCGTCCGGCGCGTCGACGTTGGCGAGCACGGCGCTGAGCAGCACGGTCCCGAGGATGCCGGCCGTCGCCCACGAGACGAGACCGAAGAACCGCATGGTGTCCACCGAGGAGACGGGCGCCGCGGGCGACCTGCCACCGATTGCCGCGAACACCGCGCTCATCACGACGCCGAGCAGGATGGCCGCCACCAGCATCGCCGCGCGCGGCATCGTGTCGACGACCGTGCCGTCCGCCGCGAACCGCGACGCCATCTCGGCCGGTAGCCGGTCCCACGCCACGAGCGTCGTCACCACCGCGGGGAGCACCGCCACCAGGTGGGGTGCGCCCGTGAGGATCGCTGCGGTCGTCCGTCCCATGCCGTCACCTCGTTCGAGTATCGCCACTTGTTATGGACCAACTATAACAAGTGGGCGCGCAGAGCGCGAGCCGATACGGAGCCGGCGTGGCGGATGGTCGTGCGGGCAGACCGATCCGGGCGCCCGTCGGACGCCCGGATCGGTCAGCCGGAGATGTCGAGGAGCCGGCGGTCAGCGCCGGCGGAAGTCCCCGTCGTCCTCGTCGTCGGAGGAGGGACGGTACGACGCGTACGAGTCGTACTCGTCGTACTCCTCGTCGTCGGAAGCCGGCCCACTACCGATCTCGCGCTGCAATGCGTCGAGATCCATGGTGGGGGAGCTGTACTTGAGCTCGCGGGCCACCTTCGTCTGCTTGGCCTTGGCTCGTCCGCGCCCCATGGCTGGTCCCCCTTACAACAGGGAAGGGGCGGCCGGATGTCTCGGCGGCCCCGTTCATCTCATCAATGTTCCTGTTGCCACCGTACCTTGCGCACGGCCGACCGTGCGACGTGGCATCGATGGTGTGACCGGGAATGGTCCGCTGCGGCCCCGCTACTGGAATCATCCGACCCATGCCCGAGCCGTTCCTGTCGTACCTGCGGGTGTACGAGCCCCTGCGGGTGTTCGACGGCCCCACCGGCGTGCCCGTACGGGAGGCGCTGCGCCGCGGTGCGGTGGAACCGCACGATGCCGGGCGCCGCGACCGTGACCAGTGTCTCCGTGCGGCCCTGCGCTCACGCCTGCTCCCCGGCGACGACGGGGCGGGCGGCGAGCTCGACGTGGTGGTCACGACGTCGGAGGCGGGCGACCGGCTCGTCTGCCCGCTCGACACGCGGCCGCGGGCGGCGGCGGCGGTGCTGGCGTTCCTCGCCGAGGAGCTGCCGGTGCTGCGGGCGGCGGCGCTGCCCGTCGCCGAGGCCGCGGCCCGCCGCGGTGCCGAGGCCGCGCTGACCGAGATCGGGGACGGCGCGGCGCACGTCGTGACATCGGCGTGGACGGTGCCGCTGCCGTGGTTCGCCCTCGTCGATCCCGCACGACGGCGACTGCGGCTCGACTCCCCGCGCCGGGTGCACTGGCAGGTGCCGATCGGGACCGCCATCGCGCGGGCCGAGCGCGCGGAGAAGATCGTCCGTTCCGGGATCGGCGACGAAGGGCCCGCCGAGGTGCTCGCCGAGACCGCCGGCTGGCTCGGCCGCTTCGACCGGGAGTCGGTCGTCGAGCTGGACTACGGCGGCCTGGTCGAGTTCATCGACGACGACACCCTGCGTGCCGACGACTCCGCCCGCCTCGTCCAGGACGCCCTCCAGGCCCTGCACGACGGCGACGGCGACACCGCCCAGGCCTGCTACGAGCGGCTGCGCGAGTTCTGGGGCGCCGTGGCGGGGCGCCGGCGGAACGGCTGAGCCGAGACCCGCGGCAGCGGGTCAGGTCCGCAGCCCCGACTGTGCCGCGCGGCCCGGCGGCGTCGCGTCGTCGGCCTCGATCGAGTCGGGGTCGATGCGGGCGGGTGCGGCGCGTTCGTCGACCCCCGCGACGAGTTCCGCGTCGACCGGCACCGACCGCTTGACCAGTGCCAACGCCACCGCGCCGAGCTCGTGGTGCAGCGTCACCGTGCCGACCCGCCCGACCGGCCTGCCTCCGTTGACGACCGGGTCGCCCGGACGGGGCAGCTCCTCGTCACCGGCGTCGAGGTGCAGCAGCACCAGCCGGCGCGGGGGCCTGCCCAGGTTCGCCACCCTCGCGACGGTCTCCTGCCCGCGGTAGCAGCCCTTGGTCAGGTGCACGGCCGAGCCGATCCAACCGACCTCGTGCGGGATCGTGCGCTCGTCGGTGTCGACACGCAGCCGCGGCCGCAGCGCCTCGACCCGCAGCGCCTCGAAGGCCATCGTCCCGGCGGCGCGGGCACCCGCGGCGGTGAGCCTCGCGAACCAGGCGTCGCGTTCGGCGCGCGGGACGACGACGTCGGCCGCGTCCTTGCCCGGCCACGGCATGCGGCGCACGAACCCACCCCCGGCGAGCGCCAGCGCGCCCACCCCGTCGGGCACCGGCACCCCCGCGGCGGCCAGCACCGTCGGCGTGTCGGGTCCGACGACGCTCAGCACCGCCAGCTCGTCCGTCGCGTCGCGGGGTTCGACCTTCGACCAGAAGACCATCTTGGTGAGGTACCCGAGCAGCTCGGCCGCGTCGTCGGGCTCGACGTCGAGCCACACGGTGTCGCCGACGTGCGCGACGACCATGTGGTGCAGCACCCGGCCGTTGATGTCGAGGACGAGTGCCTCCGTGCCGGTGTCCCCGGGCAGCTCGCTGACGTGCTGGGTGAGCAGCAGGTGCAGCCAGCTGAGTCGGTCCTCGCCGGGGACCGCGAGCACGCCGCGGTGGCTCCGGTCGACGACGGCCGCGCCGCGCGCCATCGCACGCTGCTCGGCGAGGGGGTCGCCGCGGTGCGCGGGGACCCGTGCGTCGGGGTCGTGCGGCGCGTCCGCGGGGACGGTGTCCGTCGAGTCGGTCACCGGTCGGTCTCCTGTTCGGTGCTGTCCGTGGGGTCGGCGTCGGCGTCCTCGGCGCAGTCCGCGCACCGACCCGAGAGGGCGACGTGCGTCGCGTCGAGGGTGAAGCCGGACTCGTCGCGCAGCCGGGCGGCCAACTGGTCCATCAGGTCGGTGGGTGCCTCCGCGACCGAGCCGCAGTGGTGGCACACGAGGTGCACGTGCTGGTGCTCCTGCTCGGAGTAGGTCGGCGCCCCGTGCCCGAGGTGGGTGTGGCGGACCAGGCCGATGCGTTCGAGCAGCTCCAGCGTGCGGTAGATCGTCGTGATGTTGACGGCCGGGGCCGTTTCCTGGACGCGCGTGCAGATCTGCTCGGGCGTCGCGTGCCCGAGTGCGCGGACGGCGTCGACGACGAGCTGACGCTGTGGCGTCATGCGCAGGCCGCGCCGGTGCAGCGTCTGCCGCAGCGAGGTGTCCACACCCCGATCGTAGGCGCTCACCCGCGGCGACGGCCCGCGATCGCCGACCAGGCTGCGCGGTGGCGGCGGCCGTGTGGGTGGGGCACTCTCGGCCTCGTCGCCTGCCGACCACGACCTCCGGGGCCTGCCTCGGGTGTACCGCTCTGCTCCGTCCGGGTGAACGGCCTGCGGCCGCGACGGTAGGCTCGGCATCTCGACGGGTGGCCTCGGGAGGTTTGCGATGACGGCTGACGGTGCGGACCGCTCGCCCGGTGCCGCGCAATTCGACGTCGTGTTCCGCGGCTACTCCCGCCGCCAGGTCGACGAGCACATCAGCCGGCTCCATCGCGTCCTCGCCCGGATGCGTGCCGACCTCGACGCGGCGCAGGGCGCCCGATCCGCGACTCCACACCCCGCGGCCACACCGCAGCCCCAGGTCGACCCGATCGACGGCATGTCCGACCGGATGAAGAGCATCCTCGAGCACGCGGAGAAGGAGGCCGAGGAGATCCGTGGCCGGGCCAGGACGGCCGCTGACGCGGCGCGCCGGGAGCTCGACGACCTCCTCCGCCGTCGCGACGCCGTCATGCGCGACCTGACCCGGATGCGCGGTGAGCTCGACGACCTGCGCTCCGGCTCGCCCGAGAACCGTCCGGCGGCGACCGCGTCGTCACCGAGGATCGCCGCCGCGCCACCGATCCCGGCCCCTCCCGCCGGGTCCGGTGCGGCTGCCGGCGCGGCGATCGCGGGCAGCCCGCACGGCGTGTCCGGCGGATCGGCACCTGCGAAGGGCGGGTCGGCTGCCGGTGCGACGTCCGAGGCGGGGTCCGAGGCGGCGACGCGGGCGAACCGGGTGCCGTCCGGGCCGGCGCGGCAGGCTGGGGCGGAGGCGTCCGAAGCGGGGACGGACCGGACCCGGGCCGGTGCGGGCGTACAGCGGCCCGGGGGGTCGGCGAGCTCGAACCGGGCGCCGTCCGGTCCCGGATCGACGCACCGGTCCGGTCCAGGTGCGGCGCCGTCCGGTGGGCCGGTGCCTGCGAAGGGCGGGTCGGCGTCCGAGCCGACCGGGTCGAACCGGGTGCCGTCCGGAGGATCGACGCCTGCGAACGGCGGATCGGCTCCCCGCTCGGCGTCCGAGGCGGCGACGAGGGTGAACCGGGCGCCGTCCGGTCCAGGGCCGCAGCAGGGCGGTGCCGGGGCAGCCCCGTCCGGGGCGTCGGCTCCCGCCCAGGCGTCCGAGGCGGCGGCGCGCGTGGATCGTGCTCCGGCTGGTTCGGGTGCGGCGCAACGTTCCGGCTCGCCCGCTGTGTCGCAGAAGCAGGCCGCTCGGTCCGCGGTGCCGCAGAAACCGGCCGGTCCGTCGGGGGTGCCGCAGAAGCCGGGCGCTCCATCTGGTGCGTCGCAGAAGCCGGCGAGCCCGTCGGGTGGGTCGTCGAGGCCGGCGGGCCCGTCCGGTGGACCGCAGAAGCAGGTCGGTCCGTCCGCGGTGCCGCAGAAGCAGACCGGTCCGTCTGGTGCGTCGCAGAATCCGTCGTCGCGGCCCGTGAGTCCTTCGGGTGGGTCGCAGAAGCCTGCGGTTCCGTCCGGTGGGCAGTCGAACCCTGCGGGGCCGTCCGGCGCGCGGCCGCAGAAGCCGGCCATGCCGTCCGGCGCGTCCTCCCCGGAACCTCGTGTGGCGCAGAAGCCTCCTGTGGCGCAGGGTCCCGGCTCCGGGCAGCAGCCGGGGACGGGGCAGGGGGCCGGTTCCGCGTCGTCGGACCACCGGGGTTCGGCGCCGCGTTCATCCTCGGCGGCCGGAACCACTGCCGGGCCCGCCGAGCGCAGAGGACGGTCGTCCGAGTCGTCGCGCGCGGGAACCCCGGGCCCGGCTGCCGGCCGCGGTGGCCCGACCCCGGCACAGATGCCGCAGCGCCCCGCGCAGCAGAAGCCCGCCCGCCAGACACCGACCCAGCAGAAGCCCGATCGGTCGGAACCGGTCCGGCAGGAGGCGGCTGCCCAGCAGCGCCCCGCCGCGTCGCGACCCGTGGCCGCGCAGCAGAAGTCGCCGACGCGACCCGCGTCGGCCGGGCCGGTCGACACGGCAGGTGCCGGGCAGCGATCCGGCACGGCTGAGGACAAGGGCGCCAAGGAAAGCGCCGGGGGAGCGGCGGCCCGGACCGCGCAGGAACGCCGGTCCCAGTCGTCCGGCGGCGGCACGACGGTGTCGATGCGCCCCGAGGGTGACGTCGCCGAGGCCGCCGACCTGTTCCGGCCCGCGTCGGAGGCATCGAAGGCGCCCGTGGCCGGGGAGGCGTCGGCGACCCGGAATCCCGTGCCGACCGACGTGCCCTCGAAGCCACCTGCCACGGTCCGTGAGGACGCGGACGGGTCCGCGCGCACCACCGGATCGGCTGAATCGTCCACGCGCGGCGCGGGCGGGGGTTCCCCGGCGGCGACGTCCCCGCCCCCGGCAGCAGACACCGACGCAGCTGGACCGGATGCGTCGGCGTCGTCGAAGGACGAGTCGCGCACGTCAGAGACCTCGTCCAGGGCGAAGAAGGGTGGGCCGGGCCCCACCGCGGCCGGCACCTCCGGGAAGGCCGGGCGCAGCGCGGACACCGACGACGGTGCACGCGCGGGCGGATCGGTCTCGAAGTCACGCACCGGGTGACAACGGTTGCGCAGGGTGATGTGACCTGGCGTACCGTGCGCGACCATGCTGTCGCCGTTCTCGGCCGATGCGCCTGCGCTGCACGGCGTCCCGATCGGCTGGCTGGTGCTCGCGGGCCTGGTGGTCGTGCTCGCCGCTGTGCTCGTGATCGTGGCGCTGCGTCGTCGGAGGCGTCGTCGGGCTGCCGCGTCGACCGCTGCCGCCGCGACCACCGGCGCACCCGCCGCGATCCCCGACGCCGGGAACGCTTCGGAGCCGGTCGCGCGACCCGTCGAGGTCGGTGCGGCACCGGGCGGAGGGCGCGAGGACGGTCCGGCCGGCAGCCGTGAGCCGGGAGCACCGGCCGAGGCCGCCGACGCCGCGGCACCGGACGGGGCGGCACCGGACGGGGCGGCACCGGACGGGGCGGCACCGGGCGAGGCCGCAGCCGACTCGGTCACCTCGGTCGGCGCGACCGTGTCGTCCCTGCCCACCCCGCCCGCGCCCGCCTCGTCCGCCGACGGGGGCCCGGAGCAGCGCCCGCGGACGGTGGGCGACCTGGCCGCGGTGCGCGATGTCGACACGACGCCGTTGCCGATCCGGTCCGACGTCCTGCTGATGCGTGCCGCCGCCCGGCAGCAGGCGGGGACGTCGGCGCAGGTGCGGGTGCCTTCGTCCGGTCCGGGTGGGGCGGTGCCGGCGCAGGCGACGTCGGCGGACTACGCCGCACCATGGCTGCGCGTCGACCTGACCCTGCCCGCTGCCGAGTCCGCGGCGGATCGGCGGGGGAGCGGTGCGACCTCCGGCGGCGGCACCCCGGCCGCCGGGAACGACCTCGGCGGCGGCACCCCGCCGGCGGGGGACGAGCCCGGCGCCGGCGCCCCCGGCGCCGGGCTCCGTCCGCTAGGAAATGACGGCCCGCCCAGGAACGACGGTCCGCCCAGGAACGACAGCCCGCCCAGGAACGACAGCCGGCTCGGGGTCGACAGCCGGGCCAGGGACGACAGCCCGGTCGAAGGCGCGAGCCCGGGCGGAGACGACAGTTCGTCAGAGACCCGGACCCCCGGCACCGGAGCCAGTGGGGAGGCCGGGCCTGCCGCGGCCGGGACGCGAGCCCGGGACACGGAGACGGGGCCCACCGGAGCCGAACTCCGAACTGCCGCAACCGATACGGGCCCTGCCGCAAACGATACGGGCGCCGCCGCAACCGATACGGGCGCCGCAACCGAGACCGGTGCCGCCGCGACAGACATCGGCGCTGCCGCTCCTTCCGGCGGCGCTGCCGCAGGGCATGTCGGCGCTGCCGCGTCCGAGACCGGCCCGGTGGCCGGGACGCGTTCTCCCGCAACGGGACCGGGATCCACCGGAGCCGCGCGTCGACCCGCCGTCGCCAAGTTCGGCGCTGGTCCGTCCGAGATCCCCGGTGACGAGGCGAATACCGCAGCCGCCCCGGCACCGCCGGTCGCCCCGCTCGTCTCCCCGGCGGGCACGGTCGACGCGGCCGGACCGCCCACCCCGCCGCAGGCTCACACTGACGCACCTGCCGATCCCGTCGTCGGTCTGACCGCCCCCGAGCGGTCACCGTCGGCGGGTGCCGGAAAGTCGCTGGCCGATGCCGTCGCGAGTGCACTCGCGAGCCGGTCCTCGGCCGACCGCCCGGACCGGCCCGAGCCCGCGCCCCGACCGGCCGACGTCCGCGACCGGTTGCTCGCCGTCCTGCTCGACCAGCCCGACCAGGCGATCGGCGCCGCCACCGAGCTCGATCGGGTCCGCAGCCAACTCGACCGCCTCGGCGCCGCGGTCCGGCACGAGCAGGACGCCCTGGCGGGCCTGGTCCGCCGCCTCGCCGCGGCGGGTCTCGCCGACGTCCAGATCGCCGAGCTTGCGGGCATTCCTCTCGCCGAGGTCGCCCGTCACCGCGCCGCGGATCGCGACGCCGCAGTGCGTGATGCCGGGCGCCGCGAGGACCGCTGACCCGCACATCGGCACTGCCCCGAGGCATGTCCAGCCCGCTCTGCGCGCCGGCGCGTGTCCTGCAGCGGGACGGGACCCTCCGCCGGACGGCAGGGGGACGGTCAGCCGGCGATGCGGTGCAGCCGGGCCGACAGGTGCGGCTGCAACGGCTGGCCCATCATGGCCCGCTCGTCGACGTAGGCGAGGTCCCCGCCCTCGACGAGGCCGTAGAGCCGGTGCGAGCCGGTGACCTCCTTGGCCGTGGCGGTGCGCGCGACGGCGTCGGTCTCGATCTCCCACGACGTGAGCGTGCGGGCCTTGCCGTAGAAGATCTCGATGATCCCGGTGGCGTGCGCGATCAGCACCTCGAGCGTGCCGTCGGGCTGCGGGCGCCAGAAGCCGGTCTCCCGCGCGGCGGGCCGGATGACCTTCCCGTCCTCGTCGAGCAGCCACGCGCGGGCCTCGTAGCCGACGAACGGGCGCCCGTCGTGGGAGAACACGAGCTGCTGGCCGAAGTGGTACGGGCCCTCGATCGTCGGGTAGACGACCTCGCCGGTGCCGCGCCACGCCCCGATCAGCGGGAGCAGGCCGAGGCACGCCTCGTTGAGGTCGGGGCCCTCGCGCAGGTTCGCGGTGTCGTCGGGGACCGGCAGGTCCTCCCAGCGGGGACGATTGCGCTGCGGGGAGTCGGGTGCGGCGTTGGCGGGACCCTGGATCGTCGTGCCGAGCCCGTCCGGGTCGCGCGCGTCGTCGCCGGGGGTGCTCATGACGTCCCGTCCTGGTGAGGGGCGGAGGTGAACAGCCGGCGCAGCAGGACGCCGGTGAAGCCGGCGATCCCGAGGCAGACCGCGATCAGCAGTACGGTGAACATCCAGTGCACGGGCGCGGAGCATAGTCGCGCCGACGGTCCGGGACGCCGAACGCCGCCCCGGACGGCAGGTCCGGGGCGGCGTTCGTGACGATCGGAGCCGGGATCGGCCCGTCAGGCGACGGCGACCTCGGTCTGGTGCAGGCCGGGGCCCTCGGCGGTCAGGACGGCCTCGCCGTTGCCCGAGCGCGACAGCGCGCGGACGGTCCAGGTGCCGGGCGCGGCGAAGAACCGGAAGTCGCCCGACGCCGAGGAGACGACCTCGGCGGTGAACTCGCCGGTGCCGTCGAGCAGCCGGACGAAGGCGCCCCCGACGGGGGCGCCGCCGGCCACGACGCGTCCGGCGAGGACGGTCTGCTTACCGAGATCGGTGCCCACGGGCAGCGACACGGCCTGGTCGGGTGCTCCGCACATCAGGCGCTCGCCCCCAGCTCGATCGGCACGCCGACGAGCGAGCCGTACTCGACCCAGCTGCCGTCGTAGTTCTTCACGTCCTTGTGGCCCAGCAGCTCACGCAGGACGAACCAGGTGTGCGAGCTGCGCTCGCCGATGCGGCAGTAGGCGATGACGGCCTTGTTGCCGTCGAGGCCGGCCTCGCCGTACAGGGCGGTCAGCTCCTCGTCGGACCTGAAGGTGCCGTCCTCGTTGGCCGCCTTGCTCCACGGGACGTTGATGGCGCCCTTGACGTGGCCACGACGCTGCGAGACCTCCTGCGGCAGGTGCGCCGGGGCGAAGATCTTGCCGGAGTACTCGTCGGGGGAGCGCACGTCGACCAGGTTCTTCACGCCGATCGAGGCGACGACCTCGTCGCGGAAGGCACGGATCGACAGGTCGGCGTCCTTGGCGGTGTAGCTGGTCGCCTTGCGCTCGGGGACCTCGGTGGTGAGGGTGCGCCCGTCGAGCTCCCACTTCTTGCGGCCGCCGTCGATCAGCTTGACGTTCTCGTGGCCGTACAGCTTGAACTCCCAGTACGCGTACGCCGCGAACCAGTTGTTGTTGCCGCCGTAGAGGACGACGAGGTCGTCGTTCGAGATGCCCTTGGCCGAGAGGACCGCCTCGAAGTCCTCCTTGCTCAGGACGTCACGACGGACGGGGTCGGTGAGCTCGGTGGTCCAGCTGAACTTCACGGCGCCGGGGATGTGGCCCCCGTCGTAGGCGGTGGTGTCTTCGTCGACCTCGACGAAGACGACGCCCTCCGCTCCGAGGTTCTTCTCGGCCCAGTCCGTCGAGACGAGGACGTCCTCGCGGCTCATGCGGTTGCTCCTTCTGCGGTGTGCGGGTTGCGGGCCCGGAGACGGGCCCGGATACGTGCGATCACGGTGTACATCTCGCAGCCCAGGCAGAAGCCGAAGGCCGCGTTGAGGAAGGCCGCCGCGAGCGCGAGCGCGGTGGCCACGATGCCGAGCGTCGTCAGCCCGGCGAGGTATCCGACGGTCGCGACCGCCGCGAACACGAATCCCACCAGTTGGGAGAACCGCACGGGGGCGGCGTCCTCACGTTCGGCGGGCGGTCCGAGGCGGCGGGCGAGCAGGGCGCGGTACAGCAGCGAGTAGGGCGCGAAGCGCATCCCCGCGAAGGCGCCCAGCGCGAACACGACGGCCTGGGCGCCGGCGAGCCAGCCGCTGCCGGAGAGCAGGACCAGCACGAGGACGACGGTCGTGACGGCCGCGGCGAAGCGGACGCCGCGCGGGTCGAGCCCGGGCTCGGCAGAGGTGGAACCGGATCCCGCCGCGGGCGCGGCAGGGTCGACCGGAGCGGGCATGGGTGACTCCTGGTGACGGACGGACGTCGGTCGTTGCCGGCACACGCGGGCCCCCCGGACGTGCGGGGAGGCGTCAGCGGGCCGACGTCAGGAGACGCGACACAGGCAGCTGCCGACGCGGCACAGATCGACTGCGCGGCGTTTGGTCAGCGGCCAGTTCACGGCACGAGCGTAACCGAGGATCCCGCTGACCGGGAACGCCCGGTCGAGCGGGCCGGACAAGCGCGGGGCGTCACGACGCCGTCGTGGCGGGTCATCCGGCCAGCGCCGGGGCCAGCGCGCGCACCAGCTCGGGGCGCCTCGGCACCCCGGAGACGCGCAGCAGCTCGGTGCCCGCCCTGTCGAACGCGACGACGGTGGGCGTGCGCATGATCCCGAGCTCGGCAGCCACCTCCGGGCGGTCGGCGACGTCGACCTCGACGTGCACGAGGCCGGGGGTGCTGTCGACGAGCTCGCCGAGCAACCCTGCCGTCTGCCGGCAGGGTGTGCAGACCGGCGACGACACCTGCAGCAGCAGGACGCGGTCGTCGAGACCCGGTTCGTGTGCCGCGAGCGCCCACCCCGACCCGGGTGGGGACGCCCCGGGTGTGGCGAGCCGCACACGCCCGGCCCGGGCCCGCAGCACCAGCCCGACCACCGTGGCCACGACGAGCACGCCCACGACGACCACGATCCCGACGGTGTTCACAGGACCTCAGAACGCTCGTGCGGGCCGGGCCATTCCGCCGTTCGGCGGCATCAGCCCTCGGAGGTGGGTGCCGGGGTGGAGCCGATCGTCAGGTTCTCGACGGTGCCGCTGATCTCGATCGTGCCGTCGCGCGGGCGCAGCAGCCGCGGGGTGACCTCGAAGGGCAGCGTGCCGGGGTCGAGGGAGAAGGAGAACCGCTTCTTCACCGCGGACACGACCGCGGCCGGCAGCGGGAGCGGCTTGCCGTGCCCGTCGTCGACCCGCACGTCCTGCGGCACGACCTGGATGTCGCGGCCGTCGAGCAGGAACGAGGAGATGACGGCGACCTCCTTGGACCCGATCCCGGGCAGCGTCACCGTGCCGACGACCCGGGCCGCGGAGTCGGTGTCGACGCCCAGCAGCGACGAGGAGGCGCCCTCGTCGACCCGGTCCTTCAGCGTGCCGTAGTCGATGTTCTCGATCCGCATCTTGCTGACGCCGGGCAGCAGGCGTTCGAGGTCGTCGGCGTCGATGCGGGCGGTGCCGTCGGCCTCGCCCACGACGAGCGACTTGGGGCCGGAGCCGAGCAGCATCGACAGCGGGGCGTCGACGTCGCGCAGCTGTGCCATGATCTCCACCTCGCGTAGCGGCCCGATGGGGATGCGCTTGGCGTCGACGTCGACGCTGCGGTACGTGCCCGAGATCGCCTGGGTGAGGAACGGGAAGCCGTTGATCCGGACGTCGGGGTCGTCGGCGAGGCCCAGCTGCGTCCGCATCTGCCGGGAGACGGCCGACTCCGTGATCGCGGCTGCGCCGTAGTCGGCGGCCAGGAGCACCCCGGCCAGCACGACCAGCGCGATCAACAGTCGCTTCACTCCGACCTCCGACGCGGACGACAGGACCCGACGACGGTAGTCGCCGGGTCCGGACGCACGTCGGGAAGGGTGCCCACGGCCCGTGAGGTGCGCCGCGATCTCCGCACACCGCAAGGCCGACCCGTTATGGTTACCGGGTTCCGCGTGGTGGTCCCGACCTGGTCGCGCGGAGGTGGTCGTCGGGCGGACCGGCTGCCGCCGCCGTGGGGCGAGCGCCGCGCGTACATGCCGGCGGCCCGGTCGCGCCCCGGCGGAGAGGAGGCCGGTGGTGGAGCTCCTGCTGCTGACTGCCGATCCCGATCCGGGATCGGTGCTGCCCGCACTCACGCTGCTGCCGCACGGGGTGCGCACCGCCGCGCCCGAGGTCGCCGCGCTGCTCGATGCGGGCCCGCACGACGCGGTGCTCGTCGACGCCCGGACCGACCTGGTCGCCGCGCGCAGCCTGTGCCGGCTGCTGGGCAGCACCGGGACCGACGTCCCCGTCATCGCGATCCTCACCGAGGGCGGGCTCGTCGCCGTCTCCGGCGAGTGGGCCGTCGACGAGATCCTGCTCCCGGCCGCCGGGCCCGCGGAGGTCGACGCGCGGCTGCGGCTGCTGCGCTCCCGCCCGGGTGGCGACGCGGCGAGCGCCGGCGGGGCGCTGGTCCTCGGCGAGCTGGTGATCGACGAGGCCACCTACTCGGCGCGGCTGCGCGGGCGGCTGCTCGAGCTGACGTACAAGGAGTTCGAGCTGCTCAAGTACCTCGCCCAGCACGCGGGCCGGGTGTTCACCCGGGCCCAGCTGCTGCAGGAGGTCTGGGGCTACGACTTCTTCGGCGGCACCCGCACCGTCGACGTCCATGTGCGACGGCTGCGCGCCAAGCTGGGCAGCGAGCACGAGCAGATGATCGGCACGGTCCGCAACGTCGGCTACAAGTTCGTCCGGCCGGCGCGCAGCGCGATGGGTGTGCCCGCCGGTGTCGACGACCAGTCCGAGGACGACGAGGAGGACCACCGGGTCGTCGAGGTCGGGGCGGAGCGCGACTGAGCCGTTCGTGCGGCGCGTCCGTCGGTACCGCCGCGTAGGGTCGGGACCATGACGGGTGCCGCGACGCTGTCCACATCGGACCGGCTCGACGAGGCCGACGTCGCGGCGGTGCGCACGCTCGCCGACGCGGCGACGGCGGCCGACGGGATCGAGCCCCTCTCCGAGCAGGTCATGGTCAACCTGCGGCACGCGCGTGCCGGGGTCACCCATCTCGTCGCGACGGGCGCCGACGGCACGATCTCCGGCTACGCCCAGCTCGACTCCTCCGGCGGCGACGCCACGTCCGCCGAGCTCGTCGTGCATCCCGGGTACCGCAGGCGCGGCATCGGCACCGCGCTGGTCGAGGCCGCGCTCGCCGCCGCCACCGGCACGTTCGACGTCTGGGCCCACGGCGAGCAGCCCGGCGCCGAGCGGATCGCCGCGACGCACGGGCTGAACGCGGTGCGCGAGCTGTGGCAGATGCGCCGCGAGCTGGCCGAGCCGCTGCCCCCGGCGTCGTTCCCCGAGGGGGTGACGCTGCGGGCGTTCGACCCCGCACACGACGAGGCGGAGTTCCTGCGGGTGAACAACGCCGCGTTCGACTGGCACCCCGAGCAGGGCGGCTGGGGCCACGAGCAGGTGGCCGAGCGCGAGGCGGAGGCGTGGTTCGACCCGGCGGGCTTCCTGCTCGCGGTCGAGGACGGGCGGCTGCTCGGCTACCACTGGACGAAGGTCCATCCCGCGGGCCCGGCCGGACCCGCGATCGGCGAGGTCTACGTCCTCGGTGTCGACCCCGCGGCGCACGGCCGCGGCCTCGGCGGGGCGTTGACGATCGCGGGACTGGAGCACCTGCGCGAGAAGGGCCTCGATGCGGTGATGCTCTACGTCGAGGGCGACAACGCGCCCGCCGTCGCGGTGTACCGGAAGCTCGGGTTCACCCTGTGGCGCAAGCATGTGATGTACCGCCGCTGATCATCGTTCACCCCGGCGCAACCCGTCCGGAGTGATGATCGACGCTGGTCACGGAGCTGCCCGAGGTTCCACCTCGGGGACGGCGACGCGCACCACCGGTGATGAGTTCATTCCGCGTTCATCTGATCGGGGGTGGCTGTCCACCCGACCTGCCTACCGTCCTCCGCGAACGGCCACCCCGAGCCGTGCAGACGTAGTTCAAGCGGAGGATTTTCGTGAAGCTCCAGCGCCACGGGCTCGTGGTCGCTCTGGCGGCGGCGGGTGCGATCCTGCTGGCCGCGTGCGGCAGTGACCCGAACAGCGGCTCGGGTGCCGCCGCCGGCTCGTCGTCGGCCAACTCGCCCGCCGTCGACTGCAACGGAAAGGCCAGCCTGAACGCCGAGGGCTCCTCGGCGCAGAAGAACGCGATGGACGTGTTCGCCCAGGCCTACCAGGCCAAGTGCACGAACGCGAAGATCGCCTACAACCCCACCGGCTCCGGCGCGGGCGTGAAGCAGTTCAACGCCGGGCTCGTCGACTTCGGCGGCTCGGACTCGGCGCTCAACGCGACGAACGGTGAGACCACGGCCGCCGCGGCGCGCTGCCAGAACAACCCGGCCTGGAACCTGCCGATGGTGTTCGGGCCCGTCGCCATCGGCTACAAGGTCAACGGCGTCAGCTCGCTGACCCTGACCGGCGAGGTCGCCGCCAAGATCTTCAACGGCCAGATCAAAACGTGGGACGACCCGGCCATCGCCGCGCTCAACAGCGGCGTGACCCTGCCGGCCGAGCCGATCAACGTCGTCTTCCGGTCCGACGACTCGGGCACCACCGACAACTTCCAGAAGTACCTGAAGGCGTCCTCGAAGGGTGCCTGGACCCAGGGCGACGGCAAGAAGTTCAACGGTGGCGTCGGCTCGGGCGCGCAGGGTTCGGCGGGTGTCGCGCAGGCGCTGGCCGGCACCGAGGGCTCGATCGGCTACGTCGAGCTGTCGTTCACGCAGGACAACAAGCTGGACATGGCCAAGATCGACAGCGGGTCCGGGCCGGTCGAGCTGACCGACGCGACCGTCGGCAAGGCGATCGCCGGTGTCACCGTCACCGGCCAGGGCAACGACCTGGTCCTCGACCTGACCAAGACCTACGCCGGCCCGCCCGCCGGCTCCTACCCGCTGTTCCTGGCGACCTACGAGATCGTCTGCTCCAAGGGCTACGACGCCGCCACCGCGACCGCGGTCAAGGCGTTCCTCACGGTCGCGGCCACCGACGGCCAGGCCAACCTCGCCGCCGCGGGCTACGCCCCGCTCCCGGCGGAGTTCCAGCAGAAGCTGCTGACCGCCGTCCAGGCAATCGCCTGACGTCGGACACCGCTGGCAGAATCACGGAGGCTGCTACATCGTGAGCGACCCGACCGTGACGGGCGGCCCCACCGGGATCGGCGAACCCGCCGACCGGTGGGGCAGTTCCGTCTCCGCCGCAGTCCCGGAGGCCGGCATCCCCGCCACCGAACCGCCGCCCCCCGACCAGGGGTCCATCGGCGCCACATTCGTCCAGCGCGGCGACCGGATCTTCCGGTTCCTCGCGACGGGCTCGGGTGTGTTCATCGTCGCCCTGATCGGCGCGATCGGGCTGTTCCTGCTGATCCAGGCCGTCCCGCCGCTGCTGCAGAACCACGCGAACTTCCTGACCAGCAGGCAGTTCGAGGCGGGTGACCCGAACAACCTCAGCTTCGGCATCCTCGACCTGCTGCTCGTCACCGTCGAGGTGTCGGTCTTCGCTCTCGTCCTCGCCATGCCGCTCGGCCTCGGCATCGCGCTGTTCCTCACCCAGTACGCGCCGGCCCGGGTGGCGCGGCCGTTCGGCTACCTCGTCGACCTCCTCGCCGCGGTGCCGTCGATCATCTTCGGCCTCTGGGGCCTGTTCGTGCTGGCGCCGGCGATCCAGCCGTTCGCGGTCTGGCTGGAGACCCACCTCGGCTGGTTCTTCCTGTTCTCGCCGGGCAACGTCGGCATCGCGGGCGCCACCGTGTTCACCGCCGGCATCGTGCTGGCGGTGATGATCCTGCCGATCATCACGGCGATCAGTCGCGAGGTGTTCGCCCGCACGCCGCGCGCCCACATCGAGGCGGCGCTGGCGCTGGGTGCGACGAAGTGGGAGGTCGTTCGGATGACGGTGTGGCCGTTCGGCCGCGCCGGCTACGTCAGCGCGTCGATGCTCGGCCTCGGCCGGGCGCTCGGCGAGACGATCGCACTGACGATCATCCTCGCGGCCACCCCCAGGATCTTCACGGGCAGCCTGTTCGACGGCGGCGCGACCTTCGCGTCGAAGATCGCGCTGTCGTTCGCCGAGCTCAACAACAACCTGTCGGCGGGCGCCTTCATCGCGGCCGGCCTGGTGCTGTTCGTGCTCACGTTCCTCGTCAACGCGGCCGCGCGCTGGGTCATCAACCGGTCGGGAGCCAAGGCATGAGCCCCGCCGGCGCACTTGTTCCGGGGGCGGCGGCATGAGTACCTCGGTCGATCTCGACAAGTCCGCCGTCGAGCCGACGTTCGTCGGCATCAGCGGCGGTCGCAGAGCGCGCAACGCGCTCGCCACCGGCCTCATGACGCTGGCCTTCC
Organism: Pseudonocardia sp. D17; assembly: GCF_036984265.1. Lineage (NCBI taxonomy): Bacteria > Bacillati > Actinomycetota > Actinomycetes > Pseudonocardiales > Pseudonocardiaceae > Pseudonocardia > Pseudonocardia sp. D17. Next base: position 219,056 of record NZ_BPRG01000241.1, read on the forward strand.
TCATCGCGCTGGTGCCGCTGGTGTGGGTGGTCTGGACCGTCGTCAGCAAGGGCCTGGCACCCGTACTGACCGGGCACTGGTGGAGCGAGTCGCTCAACGGCCTGCTGGCCCGTCAGCAGGGCGGCGGCGCGTACCACGCGATCGTCGGGACGCTGCTGCAGGGCCTGGTCTGCGCCGTGCTCGCGACGCCGATCGGCATCATGGTGGCGATCTACCTCGTCGAGTACGGCGCGGGCACGAGGCTCGCCCGGGCCACGACGTTCATGGTCGACATCCTCACCGGCGTCCCGTCGATCGTCGCGGCGCTGTTCGTCTACGCGGTGTGGATCTCGATCTTCGGGCTGCCGCGCAGCGCGTTCGCCGTGTCGCTCGCGCTGGTGCTGCTGATGGTGCCCGTCGTCGTCAGGTCGACCGAGGAGATGCTGCGCATCGTCCCGGACGACCTGCGGGAGGCGGCGTACGCGCTCGGCGTCCCCAAGTGGAAGACGATCGTCAAGGTGGTCATCCCGACGGCGCTGTCGGGCATGCTGACCGGCATCGTCCTGGCGCTCGCGCGCGTCATGGGCGAGACCGCGCCCGTGCTGATCCTGGTGGCGTACGCGCCGTTCATCAACTTCGACATCTTCCAGGGCAACATGGCGTCGCTCCCGCTGCTGATGACCGTCGAGCGGTCCAACCCCACCGACGCCGGCGCCGACCGGCTGTGGGGCGCGGCGATCACGCTGATCCTGATCATCACCCTCTTCCAGCTGCTGGCGGCCTTCCTGTCCAAGGTCACCGCCCCGAAGACGAAGTGAGAGAGAGCTCCCGGTGGCCAAGCGCCTGGACCTGAAGGACGTCAACATCTTCTACGGCAGGTTCCACGCCGTGGACAACGTCACCCTGTCCGTCGCCCCGCGCAGCGTGACCGCGTTCATCGGGCCGTCGGGCTGCGGCAAGTCGACCGTGCTGCGCACGCTCAATCGGATGCACGAGGTCATCCCCGGTGCGCGCGTCGAGGGCGAGGTCCTGCTCGACGGCGAGAACATCTACGGCTCGTCGGTCGACCCGGTCGGTGTGCGCCGCACGATCGGCATGGTCTTCCAGCGGCCCAACCCGTTCCCGACGATGTCGATCCGGGACAACGTGGTCGCCGGGCTGAAGCTGCAGGGACGCAAGAGCAGGAAGGAGCTCGACGAGGTCGCCGAGCGTGCCCTGCGGGGTGCGAACCTGTGGAACGAGGTCAAGGACCGGCTCACCAAGCCGGGCGGCGGCCTCTCCGGCGGTCAGCAGCAGCGGCTCTGCATCGCCCGCGCGATCGCGGTGCAGCCCGACGTGCTGCTCATGGACGAGCCCTGCTCGGCGCTCGACCCGATCTCGACGCTCGCGATCGAGGACCTGATCGCCGAGCTCAAGACCGAGTACACGATCGTCATCGTCACGCACAACATGCAGCAGGCCGCGCGGGTCAGCGACCAGACGGCCTTCTTCAACCTGCGGGCCACCGGCGAGCCGGGCCGGCTGGTCGAGATCGACGACACCCCGAAGATGTTCTCCAACCCCACCCAGCAGGCCACCGAGGACTACATCTCCGGTCGCTTCGGCTGACGCCGTCGGCGCGGGGACCGCGAGGCGGCGGGTCAGATCGGGAGGGGATCGGGCCCGCCGCCGACCACCGCGTGGATCATGCGTTTCGCGATCGCGACGGCGTGGTCGGCGTAGCGCTCCAGGAACCGGGCCAGCAGGGTCAGGTCCACGGCGGCCTCGACGCCGTGCTGCCATCCCGGGTCCATCAGGACCGTGAACACCTCGGCGTGCAGCCGGTCCATCTCGTCGTCGTCGCCGTCCAGCTCCGCGGCGAGCAGGACGTTGCCCGTGCGCAGCACCTCGGCGGCCTTGAGCGCCATGTCCGTCGCCGTCCTCCCCAGGCGCCGGAGCAGGGGCCGGAACTCCTCCGGCACGGCCTGCGCGGGGTGCCTGCGGCGTGCCGCCTCGGCGACGTGCCGTGCTAGGTCGCCCATCCGCTCGATGTCGTCGGCGATGTGGATGACGGCGACCGCGCGGCGCAGGTCCGTCGTCACCGGCTGGTGCAGCGCCAGCACGGCCACGGCTCGCTGCTCGATCTCGTCGCGGCGGGCGTCGATCGTCGCGTCGCCCGCGATGACCTGTTCGGCCAGTCGCAGCCTGCGGTCGACCAGCGACGTCGTCGCGTCCGCCATCGCCTGTGCGACGTCGTGGGCGGTCTCCGCGAGCCGGTCGGTCAGGTCGGTCAGCTGCAGACGCAGCGCATCACGCACCGGGCCAGGCTAGGAACCGAAGAACGCCGCACACCGTGCACCGGATGAACACCGAATGAACGACCGGAATCGCCGCGGCGTCGGCGGCGGGGCCGGTCAGTCGTCGAGCCGGAAGCCGACCTTGAGCCCCACCTGGTAATGGTCGACACCGCCCTCGGCGAGGTGACCGCGGATCTCGGTCACCTCGAACCAGTCGAGGTTGCGCAGCGTCTCGGCAGCGCGCGACACCCCGTTCCTGATGGCTTCGTCGACACTCGTCGTGGAGCTGCCGACGATCTCGGTCACCCGGTACACGTTGCTCGACATGCCCCGGTGTCCCCAGCAGGCCAGTGGATCAAACAGTGAGCGGACCCGGCATCTGTCCGGTCACGACGTAGACGATGCGGCGGGCGACCGCGACCGCGTGGTCGGCGTAGCGCTCGTAGAACCGCGCGAGCAGCGTGACGTCGACGGCCGCGGCGACACCGTGGTTCCAGTGCCGGTCCATCAGCACCGTGAACATGTGCCGGTGCAGGTCGTCCATCGCGTCGTCGTCGGTCTCGAGCTCGGCCGCGGCGTCGAGGTCACGCGAGCGGATCACGGCGGCGGCCTTCGTCGCCAACTGCACGCCGACGCGGCCCATCTCGGCGAAGTAGGGCGCGACCTCGTCGGGCAGCACGGGCTGCGGGTGCCGGCGGCGCGCGGCCTGCGCGATGTGCAGTGCCAGGTCGCCCATCCGCTCGATGTCGCCGGCACCGTGGATCGCCGAGACGACGATCCGCAGGTCGGTGGCGACGGGAGCCTGCAGGGCAAGCAGGGCGAACGCCTGCTCCTCGGCCTCGGCCCGGATGGTGTCGACGTTGACGTCCTCGGTGATGACCTCCTCGGCGAGCCGGAGGTCGGCGTCGAGCAGGGCGCGCGTGGCCTTGTCGAGCGCCGCGGCCACCTCGCCGCACATGCCCGCCAGCCGGCTCGCGAGGCCGTCGAGCTGCTCCTGGTACTGGTCGCGCATGGTACGGAGCGTACGGCGAACGGCAGTCGGTGGCCGCGCCTGGAAGTGAATCCAGAGTGAACGGTCGCGGTCCTGAGGCCGACGTCACGCCGTCGCGCTGCTCACGTGCAGTTGCTCGGCGGCGCCGGGCCGGGCGGTGGCGCGTCGGGTGACTGCTGCCCGACCGCCCGGATCGTCCCGTCGAACGAGTCGCCCAGCACGAGCTGCAGCACCCCGCTCGCGCTCGCGTCGGGGACCGAACGCGCCGACGGCACCGCCGCCGCCACGACCTGCGCCTCGGCCGCGCGGTCCGGGGAGAACCGGATGACGGTGGCCGTGCCGGGGGTCGGGGAGTTGCCGACGGTGCCGATCCCGAACATGACCGCGCGCAGCTTCGACGCGACGTCCTGGGCCAGGCCCGGGCGCTCCGACGCGTTCAGCACATCGACCGTCACCGCCGACGGCGCGGGGACCGCGGACGTGCTCGGCGGGGCGAGCGCCGCGGGCGGGATCGCAGCGCCGGTGCGCAGCGCCTTGAACAGCGCGGTGGCGTCGCGGTCGCGCAGCACGGAGTTGCCGCGGGTGTTGATCTCGCCGGTCGTCGGGACGGTGACGAACTGCCCGGGATCGGACGCGTCGCCGCGCAGCGCCCGCGCCGTCGCGAGGATCTGGTCGACGTCCATCCCGTCGGCGGTCGTCGAGCGGGCCAGCACCGCGCCGAACGAGTGCGACGACCACGGGTTCAGCAGCCGCGACGTCGAGAGCGCCCGGTCGAGGGCCGCGGCCAGCACCCGCTGCTGGCGGTCGACGAGCCCTTCGTCCGATGGCGGGTCGCCCTGCACGTGCCGGGCTCGGACGAGCCCGTCGACGGTCGGTCCGTCGACCGTCGACGGACCGGTCGATTGCGCCACCGTCCCCAACACGCTGTCGACGACGGGCCGGTCGAGGCAGACGGTCACCCCGCCCAGCGCCGTCGCCATCGCGCCGAGCCCCGGCAGGTCGACGGCCACGAACCCGGTGATCGACAGGCCCGACAGCTGCTGCACCGTCCGCACCGCGCAGGCCGGACCACCGACCCGGAAGGCGGTGTCGATCTTCGTGCGTGCCTCGGCGGGCACCGTCTGATCGAGGTAGCTCGCGGTGCCCGGGTCCCACCGCTGGCAGGGCGGCCGGTTGATCTCCAGGTCGCGCGGGAACGACACGCTGGTCAGCGGGCCGCCACCGGCGGGGACGTGCGCCACGACGATCGAGTCCGACCCGGGATCGGGACCGCCGGTCGTGTCGACCCCGAGCACGAGGACGTTCTGCGCCCCGTTCTGGGCGGCCGCGTCGAGGATCGCGCCCGACTGCGGGTCCAGCGCCGCGACCTGCCGGACGGCTCCCTCCAGCGTCAGCTTCGACGTCCAGCCGACGGTCAGCGCGAGGAAGACGACGAGCACCGCGGCGATCGTCACCCAGCGCACGACGCGCTGCCGGCGGCTCAGCCCCGCGGCGAAGGGGCCGCCCGAGGGTACGGGTCCGGGAGGACGCGGCCGCCGAGGCCTGCGGGGCCGGGTGGCTCCGGGCCCGACGGGCTCCGGGGGGTCGCCGTCGGGGTCCTCGTGCGCCGCGGTCAGGCGGGTCAGGCCCTCGTCGATGCGCCGGCGGCAGACGTGGTCGTCGTCCGGGGAGGCGAGGTCGACGGGGTCGTCGACGGGGTCGCCCGACGCGTGCGCGACGACGGGGCTCTCCGGCCGTCCGGCGTCAGCGGCCGGCTCGTCCTCCGAGTGCCGCCGCGGCGTCCCGGCGTCCCGCGGCGATGGTTCGACCTCACGCGGCGTCCCGACGCGGCCGAGCTGCTCGGTGGCGGGGCCGCCGCGCGGCACCGCGCGGATGGGCGCGGCGGATGGCCGCGCCGGGGTGGCCCCCACGCGCGGTTCGAGGCGGTCGGCGCCGCCCGGTCCGGCCGCGGGGTCGTCGCCGCCTGCGGTGTTCTGCGGCGGGCCGTCGTCAGGGACGGGCGGGCGCGGCGCGGCCGGGCGTGGCGGGGCGGGTGGCACCGGCCCGGCGTCGGGCATGGGCCCCCCTTGCGGTGGACGCGGCCCGGACCGGGCGGACTGTGCGTCCGGGTCGTCGCGCTCGGGGGTGCTGCGTGGCAGCACGCTGGTCGGGGGCCCGGCGTCGGGCCCGGGCGCCGGGGCGGGCGCGGGGACCCGCGGGACGAGGCCGGTGGGCGCCTCGTCCTCGGGCTCGAGGACGAGGCGGGGGAGGATCCCGGTCGGCAGTGCGGGCGGCTCGACCGGCCGGCCGTCGCCGGAGCCGGGTTCGACGGGCGGGTGGTCGTCGGGAACGCCGTGGCGCGGCCCCGGCTCCGCCTCCCGGTCGTGGGCCCTGCGACGTCCGGCGTAGTACTCCTCGGGCGGTTCGGCGGAGTGGCGGCCGTCCGGGCGGCCACGGCGTCGCCGGGCCGACGAGTCCCGCGGACGGTCGGACCCGTTCGCCACGGCACCTCCTCGGCCACACACGCGAGAGGGCGGACCCGGCCTTCCCGGCCGAACGTCCGCCCCCGCGTGCGCAGGAGTCTACGGAGCGGGCCGACGTCGACCGCCTACCGGGTGGTGATCACATCGTGATCGTGCGGCCGGTCAGCCGGTCGTGCGCACCGGCTGCGGGATGGAACGACGACGCCCCGCCCCGCCCGCGAGCCGCACCCGGCCGGTGCGCCCGTCGCGGTAGGCGACGGCGTTCCGACCGGACTGCTTGGCCGTGTACAGGTGGGCGTCGGCCGCGCCGATCAGCCGCTCGACGTCCGTCGGACGGCCGTCGGAGTGCGCGACCCCGATGCTGACCGTCACCGTCAGGTCGGGGTGCAGCTCGTGCCACGGGTGGCGCGCGATCCGCTCGCGCGCGGCCTCGCACAGCCGCACCGCCTCGGCGAGGTCGCGGCCGGGCAGGACGAGCGCGAACTCCTCGCCGCCGTACCGCGCGCAGAAGGCGCCCTCGGGCAGCGCGGCGTCGAGCTCGACGACCATCCGCTGCAGCACCCGGTCGCCCAGCAGGTGGCCGTAGGTGTCGTTGACCTGCTTGAAGTGGTCGATGTCGGCGAGTGCGACGCAGATGCCGTCGGTGCGGACGGTGTCGTCGCCGAGGTCCGCGAGGTCGCTGAGCAGGGCGGCGAGCCGTTCGTCGAGGTAACGCCGGTTGTAGCTCGCCGTCAGGCTGTCGCGCCGGCTCTGCTCGCGGGCCTCCGCGTGCTCGCGGCGGAGCCGGTCGAGCTCGTCGGGGCCCGTCGTGGCACTGCCCGCGACGTGGTGCAGCCGGACCGCGGCACGCAGGTGGGTGTAGGCCTGCTCCCATAGTCCCTGCGCGGCGAGGGCCTCGGCCTCTGCGGTGTGCCGGGCGGCGTGCACGGCCGCGGCTGCGGGCGCGAGCGATCCGATGGCCGCGTCGTTCCACACGTCCGGACCGCCGCGCAACATGGCTGCCGCGGTCGTCACGTCTCCCATCGGATCACCCCCTGTCAACGATTGTCTCGTCGTTACGGGTGTGACTCTTGAGGTTCCTGATGCATTGCCCCCCGATCGCGCCCGAGTCCACACGACCGGGCGAGACGGCCTCACGGCCGGTCGTCCGACGCGGTCACCCGCCGGAGTGCTCCAACTCGGCGCCGAAGGGCACCGACGGGTCGTCCGGGTCGTCGAGCCAGCGTTCCGGGAGCACGACGCGGCCCGGAGAGCCCTGCCGCCCGCGGGGCCCATCGGCGTCGGCCGGGAACTCCTCGTCGGGATCGAGCAGGGCGATCAGCTCGTCGAGCTGGTCGATGCTCGAGACCATCCCGAGGCGCCTGCGGACCTCCGGCCCGACCGGGAATCCCTTGAGGTACCAGGCGATGTGCTTGCGGACGTCGCGGATGCCCTTGTGGTCGCCCATGTGCTCGCAGAGCAGCACCGCGTGCCTGCGCAGGGTGGCGGCGACCTGTCCGAGGCGCGGCGGCGTCGGCAGCGGCCGGCCGGCGAACGCGGCCTCGAGGTCGGCGAAGAGCCACGGTCTGCCCAGGACCCCGCGCCCGACGACGACGCCGTCACAGCCCGTGCGCGCCACCATCGCCAGCGCGTCGGCGGCGGAGAAGACGTCGCCGTTGCCGAGCACGGGCAGCTCGGCGGGCATGGCGTCGCGCAGCCGGGCGATCGTCGACCAGTCGGCGGTGCCCGAGTAGCGATGCGCGGCCGTCCGCGCGTGCAGGGTGATCGCCGCGACGCCGCAGTCGGCCGCGATCCGTGCGACGTCGAGGAACGTGTGGTGCTCGTCGTCGATCCCGACCCGCATCTTGATCGTCACGGGAATGCCGCCCGCGTTGTCGACGGCCGCGCGCACGATCCGCTCGAACAGCCTGCGCTTGTACGGCAGTGCGGCGCCGCCGCCCCGGCGCGTCACCTTGGGGACGGGGCAGCCGAAGTTGAAGTCCAGATGGTCGGCCAGGTCCTCCTCGGCGACGATGCGCACCGCCGCGCCGATCGTCGCCGGGTCCACGCCGTAGAGCTGCATCGACCGCGGGTGCTCGTCCGCGTCGAAGGCGATCATCCGGCGCGTCAACGGGTTGCGCTCGACCAGCCCGCGCGAGGTGATCATCTCGCACACGTAGTAGCCGGCACCCTGCTCACGGCACAGCCGCCGGAAGCCGGGGTTGGTGATCCCGGCCATCGGCGCCAGCACGACCGGGGTGTCGACCGAGTACGGGCCGATGCGCAACGGCGGCAGCACCGGCGCGGGGGCCGGTGCCCGGGTGTCCGGGCGGACGAGGTCCTGCACACTCACCCGCCCATTGTCCCTCCGCTCAGAAGTTCACGTTGACGCAGGCCAACCGGTCGCCCGCCGTGCCTGCCTTCCCCGGCTCGGTCGAGGTGTGGTTGGCGTGGATGACCACCGAGGCCGGGTGCGCCGCATCGGTGAAGTCCCACGCGACCGTCGACGTCGCCGAGGCCGCGCCCGAGCCGCCGGTCGAGATGTCGAGCCAGACCTCGTTCTGCGGGTTGGCGTACGCCGGGTCGACGCTGGGGGACACCGGGTCCTTCCGGTTCTGGAAGTGCGGTCCGGAGTCGGCGGGTGCCGCGCCGCAGGGCTTGCCGTGCGCGTGCGCGCCGTAGTGATGGTCGGGCAGCAGCCCGTTCACCGTCAGCGTGACCGTCGAGGACCCGCCCCCCGACCGCGACGCCACCGTCGCCGTCGCGCCGACCGGGACGAGATCGGGCTTGTAGGTGATCGCCGCGGTGTCGGACGCGGAGAACTGCGCGGTGACGTCGGTCGTACGGACCTGGGCGCCGGCCGCGGTGGCGGGCGCCGTCGAGGGGTGCTCGGAGTTGGAGCAGCCCACGAGCACGAGGGCGGCGACCAGGATCGCCGCGGAAGTCCGCAATGCACGCATCTGTGCAGGATTGCGTATGACGGAGCGTGACGGCCAGCAGGTCGGAGTGCGTCCACATGTGAGGGACGCGTCGCCGCGCACCTTTTGCGTGTTCGAAGGTACAGACCGGCGCGCCGCGTGCCCGGCATCATGGGGCAGATGGTGTCGGTGAGGGTGGGCCTCCTCGTGATCTACAGCGAACGCGTCGACGAGTGCCGCGACTTCTACGCGTCGCTCGGCGTGGAGCTGGTGCGCGAGCAGCACGGCCCTGGACCCGTGCACTACGCCGCCGAGCTGGAGGGCGGCCTCGTGCTGGAGATCCATCCCGGCGAACCGCACCGGAGCACCGGCCGGCTTCGGCTCGGGTTGACCGTGCCGTACCAGCCGCACCTGCCCGAGGGCGAGCACAGGTTGACCGATCCCGACGGCCGGGTCGTCGTCGTCACGGCGAGGGCGCCGGGCAGGTAGTTCGGCTGCCGGGCGGCGACGCGGGCACCGGTAAACGTGTCGTACCGAATCATCCTGCACGGATGAGGCGGATGGCCGAGCGGTCGAGGACGCTCGCCGGGGATCGAGATCGAGCGCGGACCACACCTCGGCCCGTCGGGTCGTGGTCGATGCCGGGTGCGCGATGTCGGGCACGGCTGCCCCGGACGGCGGGCGCATCGCTCACGCGGCCGGATCCGCTGGTACGAACCGGGGGCGACGGAGGCACCGACAGCCTGGCGCACACCCGAATGGCTGCGTTGACGTGGGTCGATGCCGGGAGAGAGGCTGGCGGGCCCGGATGAGGAGGGTGAGGGCCATCGAGCCGGACGGCACAGTGCAGCGAGTGCGGGATGCGCGGGACCGAACGATCGAGCTCCGTCGGCAGCTGGGCCGGATCGCGCGCAGGCTCAGCGCCGCGTACGAGGAGGCAGCCCGGCAGAACGAGCTCCTGGCGACCAACCGGCGGCCTCCGGTGCGGTTCGACCACCATGTCGCGGCCAAGAGGTGGCGGCTGCTCGCCGAGACGGCGGCCGTCACGGGCGAGGTGCCGGATGAGCCCGTGCCGAACTGCAGGGGGTCGGCCAGGTGTCCGCGCTGCTCCGAACCGATCTCGTCCGAGGTCATGCTGGAACTGGCTGCCGGTGTCGCGACCACGGCACGGTGTCCGCGGTGCGGTGGCGATGCGTGCCTGGGACTGCTGCCCGCCTCCGCCGCCGGACAGATGTCGATCGCCGATCTGGTGGCGGGCGCCGTCGCCGACGAGGACCTGCGCATCGCCACCGACCTCGGCAACGGCGTCGTCCAGAAGCTCTTCGCGGTCGGGCTGCGACTCGGGAGTGTGGTCGACGGGACGACGGGGGTCGCCCGGCAGCGGCTCGAAGAGGCGATCCGTGAGGTGGACGCCAGTATCGCGCTGGTCCGCGCGGCCGCGTTCGGGCTCGACGCCTCCGGTGAGCGGAGGCCGTAGTACCGACAACGCCGATGCGGGCCGGACCGCCTCCCCGGCGCTCGTCGAGCCTCCCGACCACGGGCACGTTCCGCGCGGTGGGGGACGCCGACGTCGGCCGAGCCCACGCACCCGCTCCGCCGAGTCCTGGGCCACGTCGTCGATCGTGCCTCCGAGTGTCGGGACCGGGCGCCCGCCGGGAATGTGATCACGGGGCAGAGACCGACCACGACGAAAACCTGATCACTCCGCCCGGGCGAATTTCTGCCGGCGGTTTCTGTTTCTCGATGAACGCAGCCGTCGTATTGTGTGGGGCTACCGCGTGAATGTGCGCCGGGTTGCGAAGGATTGTCCGGATCGGGACTTCTGGAGAGAGTGTGACTGAAGACCTCGGTAATAGCGGACTCCACGAAGCGGTCGATCGGACGAAGCTTCATAAAAGGGATTTCTGGGCGGTGGAGAACCGCAACTACGCGGCGCCGCACTACCGCTTGGAGAAGTCCGCCCGGCTCATCAACAAGATCGCTGCGGGCAGGCGGCGGACGCTCCTGGACGTCGGCTGCGGCCCGGCCACGCTCGCGCGCCTGCTCGACCCCGGTATCGAGTACTTCGGGATCGACATCGCGATCCAGGAGCCCGCGGACAATCTCATCGAGGCGGACTTCCTGGACGGGCCCATCGACTTCCGTGGGCGGCGGTTCGACCTCGTCGTCGCGCAAGGGGTCTTCGAGTACGTCGGTGCACATCAGGACCAGAAGCTGGCCGAGATCGCCGGTACGGTGGCGGACGACGGCGTGTTCCTCGCCTCGTACGTCAATTTCGGTCACCGGGACAAGCGAATATACTGGCCGTACAGCAACGTGCGACCCACGGATGCGTTCCTGGCCAGCCTGCGACAGTTCTTCACCGTCGAGGCATATCTGCCGACGTCGTACCACTGGGTCGGCCGAGAGCCGCGCCACCCGTTCCTGAAGGCCGTCGAGATGCCGCTGGCCGTCAAGATTCCGAAACTGCATCAGCGTCTGGCCGTGGAGTACTTCTTCCGCTGCTCGCCGAAGCACTGAAGCCGAATCCCCGGGAGTCGGCGCGTTTCCGCGTCCGGATCACCACCGACGTGTTCCGCCGCACCGGCCTCCGTGGCCGGCGACGTCGCAACAGCCACGGGGCGGGGCCGGGGTGGCTACGCCACCGGCGGGGTTCCCTCGGCGTTCGCCACGACCGCATCGACCTGGATCAGGGCACCGGCCGGCAGGGCGGAGACGCCCACGGTCCGACGAGCGGGCACGCCACCCGGGAAGAACGTGGCGTAGACCTCGTCGACGGCGGCTGTGTCGGCGATGTCGGTCAGGAACAGGTTGACCTTGACGACGTCGTCCATCGCATGGTCGATGCTCTCCACAATGGCCTTGATGTTGGCAAGGCACTGTCGCGTCTGCTCCGCGACGCCCCCGGCGACCAGCTCGCCGGTCGTCGGATCGATCGGCAGCTGGGCGGACAGGTGGTTGTAGTGCGAGAAGGCCACGGTCTGCGTCGACAACGGGCTGCGGGGCGCCGCGTCCGTGTCGTTCGCGCGGATGACGATCCCGTGCCGGTCCTCCACGGCCTGCGGCGGCGTGCCGTCGCCGTGCGAGACGACCGCCTCGATCTGCACGAGAGCGCCGTGGGGCAGGGCCGACGCTTCGACCACGGTGCGGGCCGGCAGGTAGCCCGCAGCCCGGGCGATGGCCGAATCCGGGAAGAAGGTCGTGTAGACCTCGTCCACCGTGTCGATGTCCGAGAGGTTCGTGAGGAAGATCGTGACCCGGACGATGTCGTCGACGGGAACGTCGATCCCCTGCAGAACGGCCTTGATGTTGGCCAGGCACTGCCTGGTCTGCTCGGCGACGCCGCCGGCCACGAGTTCGCCCGTCGCCGGATCGACGGGCAGCTGCGCCGCGAGGTTGTTGTAGTGCGAGAACGCCACCGTCTGCGAGGACGCCGGGCTCTGCGGCGCCCCGTCCGTGTCGTTGACGACCTTGACGAGGTCTCCGGCCTGCGGGGCGTTCGGGATCGTGCCCTCGCCGTTGGACACGAGCGCATCCATCTGCACCGCGGCGCCGAGCGGTAGCGCGGCGACGGCGACGGTCGTGCGGGTGGGGACGTAGTCGGTGAAGGCGGTCGCGATCACCGCATCGACGGCATCGACATCGCCGATGTCGGTGACGAACACGGAGAGCCGGACCACGTCGTCCATGACGTGGTCGATCCCTTCGACAACGGCCCCGATGTTCGCGAGGACCTGCTTGGCCTGCTCCGTCGCGCCGCCCGGCACGAGCTCGCCGGTCGCCGGGTCGATCGGGAGCTGCGCCGAGAGGTTGTTGTAGTGCGAGAAGGCGACGGTCTGGGAGTACGGACCGATCGGCTTCGGCGCCTGCTCCGGGTTCCGCGCCAGGACTGCGTTGTAGCCACTCATGTCGGGCACCACTTTCTGGTCGATGACCACGGGATGGTGCCGGGCCGACCCGGCGCGGATCAGCCGCGCCGGGGGGATCGGCCGGGGGAACCCGTCGGTGGATCGCCGTGCCGCCGGTCCGATGGAGGACGCGTGAGAGTCCCGGGCGCCGCCACAGCGCCGAGCGAGGAGGGCGTCATACGGGCGCCCGCCCGGCGCCTGGCGCGCCCGTGCCGGACCCTGAGGGCATGGACGGACCCGACGCCGACGACGAGCGTCCGCCTCACGTCGACCCTGTCGCGCGGCTCGCCGCCGGGCGTGCCGACACCGAGGCGCGGATCGCGGGGCTCACCCGGCAGGTTGCTGCGCTGGCCGACGAGCAGGCCCTCACCACCCACGACGACGAGCACGACCCCGAGGGCGTGACGATCGGGTTCGAGCGGGCCCAGCTGCAGGGCTTGCTCGCCGGGGCGCTCCGCGACCTGGAGGCGGTCGAGCGGGCGGAGCGCAGGCTCGCCGACGGCACGTACGGACGCTGCGCGCGCTGCGGCGGCCCGATCCCACCAGAACGGCTCGACGCGCTGCCCGCGGCCGAGACGTGCGTCGCCTGCGCATCAGCCCGGCGACGGCGGTGAGCCTCCTGGAGATGCCCCGGCTGCGCTCCTGCAACTGGGGTGAACGTGCAGGTCGACCTCGTGGGCCCCCGGGGGATCGAACCCCGACCCCGCGGATCGGAAGATCGCGGCGTCGTCGCCGGATTCGTCGTGATCCCACGTCGGCCCAGGGGAGGCGGCTCAGCGCGGGCAACAGCGCCATCACGTAGCGGCGCCTCATGGTTAGAGTCCATTTCCGTGAGACGGAGTCAGGCCACTCGACGGGCTGACACCGTCACGGTCACGGGCATCGACCTTCATCTCGACCTTCATGGGCCACGACTCAGAGAGTGTTGTAGAACCTCGGTGGTCAGTCTTTGAGGTCTTCTGCTAGTCGGCGGGCGGCTTC
>NZ_BPRG01000242.1:0-5291 GCF_036984265.1 Pseudonocardia sp. D17
ATCAACCCCTACCTGTCCTGACCACCTTCCTAGATCGACTTACACAGACTTCTTGACAGGCCCGGCGATGTCGTGAAACTGCTCAGCCCAGTCGATGCCGATTCCCAGCACCCGCCTGTCTCCTTCCGTCACCGGCATTGTGCTCGGTGGGCCGGGAAGGCGCTGCGTCGTGCTGATGAATCAGTCCTCGCGGGACCACATCCTCATGGGCGTCGGGCCTTCGCCGGGGCCCGGCAGGGGCGCCGTCTCATCGAAGTCCTCGCGGGACGAGCACCGAAAGCGCTCCCTGCCGGGAACCACCGTGCGAAGGGAAGGTAGAGCCATCAGCACCGACCAGCTGACCGCCCGGCTGCGGGCCTTCGACTACCCGATCTGGCGCGCCCGCATGGAAGCCACCGGCGGATGCGCCCACCCCGTCCGGCTGCGCGGCTCCTCGACGATCGCCGCGCAGGACGGGCGCGTCCTCACCCAGCGCACCGGCGAGGTCTGGGCGCCGTGCGGGAACCGCCGCGAGACCGTCTGCCCCGCCTGCTCGGACCGCTACGCCGCCAACGCCTTCCACCTCATCCGCGCCGGACTCGCAGGCGGAGAGAAGGGCGTGCCGACCACCGTCACCGACCGGCCCCGCCTGTTCCTAACCCTCACCGCGCCGTCGTTCGGACCTGTCCACTCCCGACGCCTCTCCACCCGCGGCCGCGTGATCCCCTGCCCGTGCGGGCGCCACCACCGCGACCACGACCCCGACCTCGGCACCCCGCTCGACCCCGACACCTACGACTACACCGGGTCAGTGCTCTGGCAGGCCCACGCCGGGAAGCTCTGGCACCGCTTCACCATCGCGCTGCGCCGCACCCTCGCCAACGCCCTCGGCTGGACCACCCGCGAGTTCACCGCCCGTGCCCGGCTCTCCTACGCCAAGGTCGCCGAGTACCAACGCCGTGGGCTGGTCCACTTCCACGCCGCCATCCGCCTCGACGGCCCCGACGGACCCACCGACCCGCCGCCCTCGGGCGCCACCCACGAGCTGCTGCGCAACGCCGTCACCGCCGCCGCCCGCAGCGTCACCGTCGACATCGAGCAACACGACGGGCCGCCCCTCGCGCTGCGCTGGGGAACCCAGGTCGACGTCCGCCGGATCAACGCCCAGGCCGCCGCCGACGTCACCGACGACACCGGCGAGATCACCGACCAGCGGTTGGCCGGCTACATCGCCAAGTACGCCACCAAGGGCACCGGCAAGACCGACGACCACCCCGACCGCCCCATCCGGTCCTTGGCCCACCTCGACCACCTGCGCCTGCACCCGCATCACCGCCGCATCATCGAGACCGCCTGGCAGCTCGGCGGCCTCGACACCTACGCCGCGCTCAACCTGCGCAAGTGGGCCCACATGCTCGGGTTCCGCGGCCACTTCCTCACCAAGAGCCGCCGCTACTCCACAACGTTCCGCGCCATCCGCACCGACCAACGCACCTGGCGCCTCGCCGAGCACCTCGAACGCCTCGGCCACCCACCCGACGAGCCCGTGATCGTCGTCAACGACTGGCACCTCGTCGGCATCGGCCACCACACCCAAACCGACCGCGAACTCGCCACCGCCCACGCCAAACGCATCCGAGAGCAGCGCACCACCAGGAGGGACGGGCCGTGAACGCCAAGGAGCTGTACCGGGTGCCGGACGTCATGGCTCTGCTCTCGCTGGGCCGCAGCACGCTGTACGAGGAGCTGCGCAGCGGTCGGCTCCGCTCGGTCCGCGTCGGTCGCGTCCGGCTCATCCCCGCCGCCGCGATCGCCGACTACATCGCGCTGTTGGAGCAGGAGGCCGGGGACGACGTCGGGATGGCCTCATGACGACCCGCAGGAGCCGCGGAGAGGGCGGCCTGCACTGGGACGAGCGGCGGCAGCGGTGGATCGCCACGGCCTCGCTCGGCTTCGATGCCCGCGGCAAGCGCATCACCAAGAAGGCCAGCGGCGCCACCAAGACTGCCGCCAAGAAGAAGCTGCGCGACATGTTGCGCGACCACGAGGACGGCCTCACCTCCCTCGCGCCGCGCTACACGGTCGCCGAGGCGGTCCGGTACTGGCTCGACTACGGCTTGTCGGGCCGGGCGGCGGCCACGGTCGAGAATTACCGCGGCATCGCCGAGAGCCGGATCGTGCCGCAGCTCGGCCGCCGACGTCTCGCCGAGCTGTCGGCCGAGGACGTGGACCGGTGGCTGCGCGACCAGTCGGCCGAGGTGAGCACCCGGACGCTCCGGCTCATGCACTCGATCCTCAACCGGGCGGTCACCTACGCGATGGCACGGGACAAGGTCCGGCGCAACGTCGTCGCGCTGTCCGAGGTGCCGACGGGCACCGGTGGCCGGCCGTCCAAGTCGCTGACCTTCGATGAGGCCGAACGGCTGCTCAAGGCGGCCGAGGAGACGAACATGCGCGCCTACATCGTGCTGTCGCTGCTGATCGGCGCCCGCACGGAGGAGCTGCGCGCCCTGCGCTGGGAGGACGTCGACCTCGCCGGGAAGCCGGACGCCACTCCCCCGGTGCCGCCGTCCATCTCGGTGATCCGCTCGGTGCGCGTCGGTGGCGACACCAAGACCCGGAGGTCACGCCGCCGCCTCGCGATGCCGCTGCGCTGCGTCGACGCGCTCCGACGGCACCGGATCGGCCGGACGATCACGCCGTCGGCGCTGGTATTCGCGACGTCCAAGGGCACCGAGCTGGATTCGCACAACGTCCGCCGCAGCTTCCGGCGCGTCGTCGCGTCGTCGGGCCTCGACCCTGCCGCCTGGACACCGCGCGAGCTGCGGCACAGCTTCGTGTCCCTGCTGTCCGAGTCCGGCGTGCCGCTGGAGCAGATCTCCCGCCTCGTCGGCCACAACGGGACAGCCGTCACGGAGTCCGTCTACCGGAAGCAGCTCCGCCCGGTGCTCGACGAAGGCGCCACCGCGATGGACACGCTCTTCCCGCTCACCGGCCCGTAACGCTCGATGGTCCGGGACCGAATCGTCCCCTGTGCGCCGCTCCCTGATCATCTCCCTCGCTGCTGCCGCGGCGGTCCTCGCAGGCTGCTCCGACTCGCCGTCCGCCCCTGCGGCGTCCAGCAACACGCCGCAGACCACCCAGCAGGCAGCTGCTGCGACCACGTCAGCACCGGCGACTGTGCCCACCCAGACGAAGTCCGGGACCGGCAACGACGTCGTCACCCTCGACACCCCCGTCAAGGTCGGCATCCTCAAGTTCGACTGCTCCCAGTGCAAGGGCGAGGTCGCCCTCAAGACCGACGCTGCGTATGACCCCGACGTCCTCCTCCTCGGGAAGAAGGCGCCCTACACCGGAACGCATTGGCTGGGGATGCGTGGTGACACGGTCACCCGCATGCAGATCAAGGCCAGTGGGCCGTGGACCGTCACGGTCGGTGGGCTCGAACTGGCGCGGATCGTGCCCGGCACTGCACCCATCGACGGCTCCGGCGACGACGTTCTGTACCTGACGAAGCCAGCCGGGGCGGCGCAGATCGTGAACAAGGGCTCCCAGTACGCGAACTTCATGGTCAAGGTCATGACGGATGGCGCGTCGGGTCCCGACCTGGCAGTGAACGAGCAGGGCGGCAGCTACACGGGCACGGTGATGTTCCCGGCTCCGGGCTCAGAGAATGTTCAGCTGGTGCAGATCGTTTCGGACGGCAAGTGGACCATCACCCCGAAGTAGGGGCTCGACGATCCCGCGAGTCAGCGATCGGACGCGGAGACATAAGTCAGTCGCTCAGTTAGTCGCTCAGGCTCCGCGACAGCACATCGGCGGCGGGCAGGGATCAACCTTCGCCCGCCGCTTCTCATTGCCCGTGTTAACGGGTTTCCGCAGGTAGGAATGACAAAAGGCCGGCATCCACGTATGGATACCGGCCTTTGCGACTCGTCGGGACGACAGGATTTGAACCTGCGACCCCTTGACCCCCAGTCAAGTGCGCTACCAAGCTGCGCCACGTCCCGAGCCGCCCCGTTGAGGGCTCGATGAGCTTAGCGCACAGGCCTTCCGGCCCCCGCCACCGCCCCGGGTCCCCGACGCCACCGCGCGGACTTCCCGGTCAGGACGCGCTGGTCCGGGCCGTCGCGCGGGCTGCGGACGTCGCGACGACCGCAGAACCCGCGCGCCGACGAGCGACTCAGATGCCCGGGTCCGCTGCCAGGAGCTCGGCGACGGCGCGGTCGATGAACTTCGTGTCGACCGGGTTCGCTCCGCCGCCGGCGAAGTGCCCCCACACGCCCGGGATGACGCGGTGCTCCACGGTGCAGCCGGTCATCTGCGACACCGCCCACGCCTCGTCCTCCGGCGGGAAGTAGAGGTCCTTCTCCGCGGGCATGACGATCGCGCGGGCCTTGATCGAGGCCAGCGCCTCCTCGGTCGAGGCGAACCCCGGCGTCAGGCCGACGTCGCCGCTCCACCAGGTGTCGAGCATCGTCAGGAGGTTGTTGGGGTCGCGGCCGTCGAGGAAGAAGCCCTCCCAGAAGCCGACGACGAAGTCCTCCAGCGAGGTGTGGCCCAGCTCGCGCCACACCTCGTCCCAGTAGAAGGCCTGGGAGAACCCCCAGCCGGCGTAGATCCGGGCGAAGGCGCGCAGCCCGCCGACGGGCCAGCGGTCCGGCGGGTACCAGCCGCCGTCGAAGCCGACCGAGGCCGTCATCGCGGCGCGCAGCGAGTCGAGGAAGACCTTGTTGTGCGGGGCGGTGCGCGGCGAGCCGCAGAACGGCAGCATGCGCTGCACCATCTCCGGGTGCTCGACGGCCCACTGGTAGGTCTGGCCCGCGCCCATCGACCAGCCGAGGACGAGCGCCACCTTCTCGATGCCGAACTTCTCGGTGACGAGGCGGTACTGCGACTCGACGTTGTCGCGCACGGTGATCCGCGGGAACCGCGCCCGGTCGAAGGGCGGTGGCGTGTTCGACGGCGAGGACGACAGCCCGTTGCCGAGCATGTTCGGCACGATGATGAACCACTTCGACGGGTCCAGCGCCATGCCGTCGGCGCCGTTGCCGATGAGCCACTCGTTGTCCCAGTGCCGCCCCGAGTACCACGTCGGGTAGACGACGGCGTTGCTCTTGTCGGCGTTGAGCGTGCCGTAGGTGCGGTAGGCGATGCGGGCGGGCCGCAGCGTCTGGCCGCAGACGAGCGTGAAGTCGGGGATCTCGAAGATCTCGTACGGCGCGTCGGGTCCGCGGTCGGCGGTCATGACGAGACCGCGCAGGAGCCGCGGTCGGCCCGGACCGGTCCGGACGCGGACGGGCGGATGTCGT
>NZ_BPRG01000243.1:0-214 GCF_036984265.1 Pseudonocardia sp. D17
ACCGTCCCGAACCGGGGATGCGACGTCTCCGCCACGAGCTCACGCGACAGGGTGTGCGGGTCGGTCAGCGCCGCGTCGACCTCGTTGATCGGCGCACACGGGATCGACGCCGCATAAAGAGGTACGAGCCACTCGTCGACGGTGCGGCCCGCGAAGATCTCCTCCAGCAGCGGGACGATCACGTCGCGGTGCCGGGCCCGGTCGGCGAACGTGG
>NZ_BPRG01000244.1:0-159 GCF_036984265.1 Pseudonocardia sp. D17
CAAGGCAGCCCTCCGGGCGGTCGCTCGACGCGTCCAGGCGCTCCTGGAGGAGGTGGCCGCCGCGACGCGATCCTGCGCGCCTGCGCGTTGCTGGCCACCGCTGGCGACAACCCGGACCGGCTGCGCAGCGAGGCCGCGTTCGCACACCTGTGTGGGGCC
>NZ_BPRG01000245.1:0-145 GCF_036984265.1 Pseudonocardia sp. D17
TGCAAATCGGCTCGACCCCGTAGGTGTCCTTGTGGGCGTCGATGTAGTCGACGATCAGCGCTGTAGGCGGTCGAGCTCCGCCGCGAAAAAAGCCGACGCGCTCTTTAGGATCGCGTTCGCCCGCCGTAGCTCGCGGTTCTCGCGC
>NZ_BPRG01000246.1:0-134 GCF_036984265.1 Pseudonocardia sp. D17
CCTGGTGCTCAAGGTCCGTGAGGGCGGGTGGGTGGTCAACGTGCACGCCCTGCTCGCCACGGGTATGAAACGTTCACGAGCTTCCCGAAGGAGCTCTGGCGCCAGGTCTGGTCGAACAACCCCTCCGAGCGGCT
>NZ_BPRG01000247.1:0-174 GCF_036984265.1 Pseudonocardia sp. D17
CATCAAGATCATCCGCCCTGGCGTGTCTACTCCCGCCGCGTCACCAACCTCCGTAGGTGGGACACCTAGACGAGTAAGTCCTAACGGCGTGCCGGGCCCGGGACGTGACGGGAGGGTGTTGAAGATCAGTTTGTGACGACCGACCTCAACACCCTCTTGACCGCACTCTACGTC
>NZ_BPRG01000248.1:0-153 GCF_036984265.1 Pseudonocardia sp. D17
AACCGACCAGGCCGGCGTCCACCGAGTTGACGTAACCGCCGTCGACCCACACCAACCCGAGCAGTGGGAACCGGGCGCGGGCACCGGACAGCATCAACCGGGCCCCGGCCCGGTCCTGCACCGACGCCGAGTGCACCACCACGTGCAGCACCA
>NZ_BPRG01000249.1:0-129 GCF_036984265.1 Pseudonocardia sp. D17
TCCTCGGCAGGGCTGGTGGTGGCGGGGACGGCGGTGATCCGGGCCCGGGCGAGGACATCGAGGCTGAGGTAGCGGCGGCCTTCGGCCCACTCGTCGTGCTGTTCGGCGAGCACGGCACCGACCAGGCGG
>NZ_BPRG01000250.1:0-187 GCF_036984265.1 Pseudonocardia sp. D17
CCGAAACCTCCTGCTGGCGTGACTCCACCTTGCGCCCGGACGTCATCAGCTGCAGATAGTCCAGAATGATCAGCTTGAGGTCGTTGCGCTGCTTGAGCCGGCGCGCCTTGGCCCGGATCTCGGTCAACGTCAGGTTCGGCGAGTCGTCGATGAACAACGGCGCCTCGGAAATCTCCGACATACGCCG
>NZ_BPRG01000251.1:0-148 GCF_036984265.1 Pseudonocardia sp. D17
GCCGAGGCCGGGATCTCCCGGCAGTGCCTGCACAAGTGGCACACCCGCTGGCGCGCCGAGGGGCAGGCCGGGCTGGTCGAGCGCTCCTCGCGGCCCCGCCGCTCGCCGCGGCGTACCCCGCCGGAGCTGGAGGCCCGGATCGAGCGGC
>NZ_BPRG01000252.1:0-188 GCF_036984265.1 Pseudonocardia sp. D17
AGGGAGCCGACGATGACCACGCCTGCCGACGCCGTGGCGGTCGAACGGTCGGTGCGCGCCGCGTACACGGACTACGTCGCGTGCTTCCAGCGCGGCGACCCGGACGCCACCGCCGCGTACTTCACCGCGCCGCTGCTGCGGGTGGCCGACGGGCGGACGACGGTCCATCCCACCGCGGACGACGTCCG
>NZ_BPRG01000253.1:0-132 GCF_036984265.1 Pseudonocardia sp. D17
TGTCCCACCTACGGAGGTTGGTGACGCGGCGGGAGTAGACACGCCAGGGCGGATGATCTTGATGTAGGGAGGACCTCCGGGCGAGGTGTGGAGCTGTCGAGGAACCACACCGTCGGACCCCGGAGGTCCTCA
>NZ_BPRG01000254.1:0-129 GCF_036984265.1 Pseudonocardia sp. D17
TCCTCGGCAGGGCTGGTGGTGGCGGGGACGGCGGTGATCCGGGCCCGGGCGAGGACATCGAGGCCGAGGTAGCGGCGGCCTTCGGCCCACTCGTCGTGCTGTTCGGCGAGCACGGCACCGACCAGGCGG
>NZ_BPRG01000255.1:0-168 GCF_036984265.1 Pseudonocardia sp. D17
GCCGGCGTCCACCGAGTTGACGTAACCGCCGTCGACCCACACCAACCCGAGCAGCGGGAACCGGGCCCGGGCACCGGACAGCATCAACCGGGCCCCGGCCCGGGCCTGCACCGACGCCGAGTGCACCACCACGTGCAGCACCAGGCCCAGGGTGTCGACCAGCAGGTG
>NZ_BPRG01000256.1:0-218 GCF_036984265.1 Pseudonocardia sp. D17
GAGGACCTCCGGGCGAGGTGTGGAGCTGTCGAGGAACCACACCGTCGGACCCCGGAGGTCCTCAGTGCCGCACCGTAATGCCCCGCTGACCATGGAAGGCAGGCGCCGGTTGTGTCTGCGTGTCGACGCCGGCCGCCCGAAAGCCCATGTCGCTGCCGAGGCCGGGATCTCCCGGCAGTGCCTGCACAAGTGGCACACCCGCTGGCGCGCCGAGGGGG
>NZ_BPRG01000257.1:0-108958 GCF_036984265.1 Pseudonocardia sp. D17
GACGATCGTGTTCGCCACCTATGCCGGGATCTACTTCTGGTTCCCGAAGATGACCGGCCGGATGCTCGACGAACGCCTCGGAAAGGTCCATTTCTGGCTGACGTTCGTCGGGTTCCACACGACGTTCCTGGTGCAGCACTGGCTGGGCAACGAGGGCATGCCGCGCCGCTACGCGGACTACCTGCCGACCGACGGGTTCACCACGCTGAACACGGTCTCCTCGATCGGCGCGTTCGTCCTGGGGGCCTCGACGCTGCCGTTCATCTGGAACGTGTTCCGTTCCTACCGCTACGGACGAGTGGTGACCGTCGACGACCCGTGGGGTTTCGGGAACTCGCTGGAGTGGGCGACGTCGTGCCCGCCGCCGCGGCACAACTTCACCGAGCTGCCCCGGATCCGGTCCGAGCGGCCGGCGTTCGAGCTGCACTACCCGCACCTGGTCGAGCAGTTCCGCGAGGAGGCCCACAGCGGGACAGCGGCTCCGGCGCGGAGCCGCCTCACCCGCGGAGACATGACCACCGGTCAGCTGGAGCACCAGGAGGAAGAACAATGACCACGTTGAACGACATCGGTGCCGCGGACGGCGCCGTCGTGGCCACCGAGCACATCCGCGCGGCCCTGCTCGCGGGAACATTCGTCTTCGAGGACGGTTCCGTGCAGACCTTCGAGCCGTCAGGTGCGACGACGTACGTCGACCGCGGTCGGCCGACCGAGGGAAATTGGTACATCGGCGGCGACGGCCGTTTCTGCTCGTTCTGGCCTCCGGACTTTCGTGCCTGCTACGACCTCTACTGGATCCTCGTCGAGGACGAGGTCGTGGGAATTCGATTCGTCGGCGACAACCGTGGCAGCGGCTTCGTCGGCCGCTACCGGAAATGACCTCGCACCGTCCTGAACCGTTGTCGGACGACGTCCGGAGAGGTCCGGATCACGGCGGCCCCGGGCGCGGCACAGGCGGCGTCGCAGGCGAGGACCTCCTGCCCAGGACGGACGGGCGTCGTGCCGGCCCGGGTCAGGAGGCCGTCGTCGGAACGGTGGTGGTGTCGGCGGGACCGTTCGCGATCTCGGTCCGGACACTCCAGGCGAACTGGAGCAGCAGGGTGACCGGTGTCTTCTCGACGATGTTGATCATCGACTGGAAGTCCTGCGCGGGGACCTCCTCCGACAGTCGGATGGTGCGGTGGAGATATCGGGAGGCCCCCACGGTCGTCGGCTCGTGGTAGGTGACGTCCACGGTGATGTCGCCGGCGTAGTCGTACTTGCGGTCGGCATAGCTCCGCAGCGTGATGGCCGTGCACGAGGCGAGCGCCATCATCAGGTACTCGGTCGGGGTCGGGCCCGCCCCCGGCGTGCCGACGGCCGGATCGTCGGCCACACCCACGAAGTCCCCGGCCCGGATCTCGGTCTCGAGCCGGTTCGTGGCCGGCAGTGTCGCCCGTGCGGTCGCGACGATCCGCTCGTCGGTTGCGCTCATGTCCGGCTCCTTCCGCGTCGCCTCCTGCGACGGCCGTTCGAACGAGACGGCGTGCTCGGCGACACCCCGCCCGTCGGCTTGCTCGCGGCGTGCGGCCTCGGCGGCCGCGCGATCGGAGTATCCCGGGTGCCGCGGGTCGAGGAGGTCGGCGTAGCCCGTCGTCCGCGACAGGAAGTCGACGACGAAGGAGCAGATCGCCGTGACGGTGCCTCCCCGGGCGCGGATCTCGTCGAGCACCCGGCGCACCGTCGCACCGGCGACGCCCTGACGTCGATGACTCGGCTCGACCTCGGTGTGCAGCAGTGCGTACCGGTCGGGCCGCAGGTGGCGGTAGTAGAGCCACCCGACGAGCTCGCCGTCGCGACGGAGCTCGAAGCGGCTCTCGGCGGTGTTGTCGGTCAGGTCCTCGGTCACCTGCGCCCGTTCCTCGCTGCTCATGAGCTCCCTGTTCCGTCGTGTCGTCGCGCCGCGGCCCGTGTCCGCGCGTGCCGTCGTCACCGCCCGTCCGGGTCGGTGCGGGTTCCGAGCACCGCCTGCACGCGAGCGCGCAGGGCCGGGAGGGCCTCCTCAGCGAACCACGGATTCCGGGTCTGCCAACGGAAGTTCAGCGGCGACGGGTGGACGAGGGGCATGCGGTCGGGGAGGTGGTCGCGGAAGGCCCGGACCGTGTCGGTGAGGGTGGTTCCGGTGGCGCCGGGAAGGTAGTGCTTCTGCGCGTAGCGGCCGATCAGGACCGTGAGCCGGACGTGCGGCAGCTCCGTGAGCAGCCGCGGATGCCAGCGTGGTGCGACGTCGGGGCGCGGCGGCAGGTCACCGTGGGCGCCCTTGCCCGGGAAGTAGAAGTCCATCGGCAGGATCGCGAACAGTGTCGGGTCGTAGAACTCGTCGTCGGTGACCCCGAGCCAGCGCCGCAGCGTCACCCCGCTCGGGTCGTTCCAGGGGATGCCGCTGTGCTGCGCGCGCGTTCCCGGGGCCTGCCCGATCAGCACGATCCGGGCCTGCGGGTGCGCGGTGTAGATCGGCTGCAGTCCCGCGGCCGTCGCGGCCCGGTTGGCCGGGTCCGCGATGATCTCCTCCCGGATCCGCTCCAGTGCGGTGCTCGTCCCGGTCGCCGATCCGTCCACGGTGTGGCCGAGCGTCAGGTCGACGGCTGCGACGCGACGTCACGGCGTCGCGGCAGCACCCAGCCCGGCCGCGGGAAGTGGCAGGTGTAGCCGTGCGGGTAGCGCAGCAGGTAGTCCTGGTGTTCGGGCTCGGCCTCCCAGAAGGGACCGGCGGGCGCGACCTCGGTGACGACCTTGCCCGGCCACAGCCCCGATGCGTCGACGTCGGCGATCGTGTCCTCGGCGACCCTGCGCTGCTCGTCGTCGAGGTAGAAGATCGCCGACCGGTAGGACGTGCCGACGTCGTTGCCCTGCCTGTTCGGTGTGCTGGGATCGTGGATCTGGAAGAAGAACTCCAGCAGGTCGCGGTAGGTCGTCGCGGCCGGGTCGTAGGTGATCTCGATGGCCTCGGCGTGTGAGCCGTGGTTGCGGTAGGTGGCGTACGGGGTGTCACCGCCGGTGTAGCCCACACGCGTGGACAGCACGCCGGGACGGGAGCGGATGAGATCCTGCATCCCCCAGAAGCAGCCTCCGGCGAGGATCGCCCGCTGCGGCTCGGTCGTCATCTCGGTTTCCCTTCTCACGCGTCGTCGGGGTCGCGCACGATGTGGACGGCCGCTTCCTCGGCGCTGGCCGCGCCGCCGTCCCTCCCGACATCGACGGCGTTGAGGTAGGCGAAATCGTCCCACTCGCCGGCGGGTTCGACGTCCACCAGGCGCCCGGAGCGGACGACACCGACCTCGTCGTCGTACAGCTCGCCGTCGGTGCCCGGGGTGTCGCCGAGTCCGTCGCCGTCGTCGGTGTCCCCCACGTCTGGCAACTCCCGGGCCAGGCGGCCGGCGAGGCTCTCGTGATCGTGCGCCTCCCGCGCCGTGACCCCGTAGTGGTCCCGCTCCCACGGCCGTTCCGGCACCGTGTAGCCCTCGTCGAGGACATCGACCCCGCGTCCGTCGAGGGTGTCGTCGTCGTCGAGCAGGCCGTTGTCGATGTCGACCCCGTCCACGCCGTCGCTGTCGTCAGCCATGTCGCACTCCTGTCAGCGCCGCGGTCATCCCGTGACTCCGAACCGCTCGACCCTGATCCGTCCGGTGGGCACCCCCGCCGTCTCCGCGAGCCGGGTGGCGGCGTCGCAGAAGGCGGTCGACCCGCACACGTAGAGCTCGCGGTCCGGGTCCAGTGCCGCGGCGAGATCCTCTGCGGTCAGCCGGCCGGGCGGCCGGGCGTACCCGTCGGGCACGGCGCGCGTGAACGCGATCGACGTCTCCGGTCCCCGGACCTCCGCCGCGTAGTACAGGTCCTCGGGCCCGCGCACCGAGACGACGAGCCGGAACAGGTCCGGCTCGCCGAGGGCCTGGGCGTGGCGCAGCATCGACATCAGCGGCACGATCCCGGAGCCGCCGGCGACGCCGAGCGCGGGCCGGAGGTCCCAGGCGAAATGCCCGCCTATCGGGCCGCGCACGTCGAGGACGTCGCCCACCTCGACGGCGTCGTGGAGGAAGCGCGAGACCTCCCCGTCGGGCAGGAGCTCGACCGTCAGGTCGAGCTCGGCGGCGCCCGACGGCGCGCTGGCGATCGAGTACGACCGCTGGGCGCGGTAGCCGTCGGGGGCGGTGAGCCGGACGATCATGTGCTGACCGGGCCAGAACGCCCGTGGCTCGGACAGGGTCAGCGTGAAGGACTTCGCTGTCGGGGTCTCCCGGCGGATGCCGGTCACCCGCGCGGTCTGCCAGGGCCCCGGGTGGGGCGCCCTGCCGCGAACCACGGCGGTCATCGATCTCCCTGGTAGCGCTGCTCGCGCCAGGGATCGCCATGGTCGTGGTAGCCGTTGCGTTCCCAGAACCCTTGCTGGTCCTCGGCGAGCAGCGTGAGACCGGACACCCACTTCGCGCTCTTCCAGAAGTACAGGTGCGGCACGAGCAGACGGGCCGGACCGCCGTGGATGTCCTGGAGGGGCTCGCCGTCGACGTCCCACACGACCCACGCCTTGCCGCCGGTGAGGTCGTCCAGCGGAAGGTTCGTGGTGTAACCGGTGTGCGACCGCGCCAGTGCGAAGGCCGCGTCGGCGCCCACCCCGGCGATGTCGAGGAGGGTGTCGACGGATACGCCGTCGAAGCGCATCCCGAACTTCGACCAGGTGGTCACACAGTGGATCGCGCCCTCGTACCGGGAGCCGGGCAGCGCCCGGATCTCCTCCCAGCTCCACCGAACCGGTGTGTCGACCAGACCGTCCACCTCGAAGGTCCACCGCGCGGTGTCGATGCTGGGGGTCGACTCGACGTGCAGCACGGGCCAGGCCGCGCCGGCGTCGTACTGGCCCGGAGGCAGCCGGGTGTCCTGCGGACCCCGGCTCCGTCCGCTGAATCCCCTTGTCAGGGCCATCTGGAGGTTCGCTTCCCGTCGTCGGCGCGCCGCTCCGAGGGCAGACCTCGGCGTCCGGCAACGGGCCGGACAGCGGCTCTGGCGCCGAATATTGTCACGCAAAAGTGAACTGTCAAGTCCACTGTTCAGTAGCTGTCCGACCCATCACAGCGCGGATGTGGCGGACCTTCCGTCCCGGGTGATCCCCGAGGTGGCACCCGTCCGCGCTGATCGGGCCTGGTGTGTCGGGCTCGACCAGGGGGCCGTGACTCGAATTGTTATGGACGGTATCGTCCACAAATCTTCGTGGTGTGCGGCAGGGCAGACGGACTGAGAGAGGTGGCCCGATGAAGGCGATCGTCGTGACGGACCAGGCCGCGGGTACGGCCGGGATGACGCTGGTGGAGCGCGACGCGCCGGAGCCGGCGGGGAACGACGTGCTCGTCGAGGTGCACGCCTCGGGATTCACCCCGGGCGAGCTCACGTGGCCGTCGAACTGGACCGACCGCCTCGGCCGCGACCGGACCCCGTCGATACCCGGGCACGAGCTGGCCGGCGTGGTCAGCGCCCTCGGGTACGGCACGAGGGGACTGTCGGTGGGCCAGCGGGTGTTCGGCCTCACCGACTGGACCCGCGACGGCACCCTCGCCGAGTACACCGCGGTGGAGGCGCGCAACCTCGCGCCGCTGCCGGGCGACGTGGACTTCACGGTCGGCGCGAGCCTGCCCATCTCGGGGCTCACCGCATGGCAGGGGCTGTTCGACCACGGCCGCCTCCAGCCCGGGCAGAGCGTCCTCGTGCACGGCGCGGCAGGCGGAGTCGGTTCGATGGTGACGCAGCTCGCGGGGGAAGCGGGCGCCTACGTCGTCGCCACCGGACGCGCCCGCGACCGTCAGGCCGCGCTCGACCTCGGCGCGCAGGAGTTCGTCGACCTCGACCGCGACACCCTCGAGGACGTCGGCCGGGTCGACCTGGTCTTCGACGTCATCGGCGGCGACGTCCAGAAGCGGTCGGCCGCCCTGGTGCAGGCCGGCGGAACGCTGGTGACCATCGCCGGCCCGCCCGAGGCGCGCCCCGCCGACGGGCTGGCGATCGACTTCGTCGTCGAAGCCGATCGCGCCCAGCTGAGCGAGATCGTCCGGCGGGTGCGTGACGGACGGCTCCGGACGAACATCGGCACCGTCGCGACCCTCGACGACGCCGTCGCCGCCTTCAACCCGACCGAGCGGCCCACCGGAAAGACGATCATCCGCGTTCGCCCGTGAGGACGCCGGGCGCAGCCGTCGCCGGCCCGAGGATCGATGGAGCGAGGTGTTCGCGGTGAAGGCGATCGTGGTGACCGACCGGGCCGCCGGGACGGCCGGGATGAGACTGGCGGAGCGCCCCGACCCGGACGCGGCGAGGCTCGCCGGCCTCGAGGGGGCCAACTACGGCGACGTCGTCGTCGCGGTCCATGCGTCGGGATACACCGGCGACGAGCTGGAGTGGCCGTCGACCTGGATCGATCGTCTCGGCCGGGACCGGACGCCGTCGGTCCCCGGCCACGAGCTGGCCGGGGTGGTCACCGCCCTCAGCTACGGGACGTCCGGACTGTCGGTGGGCCAACGGGTGTTCGGCCTCACCGACTGGACGCGCGACGGCACGCTCGCGGAGTACACGGTCGTCGAGGCGCGCAACCTCGCGCCGCTGCCTGGCGACGTCGACCTCGTCGCGGGAGCGGGCGTCGCGATGACGGGGCTGACCGCGTGGCAGGGCCTGTTCGACCACGGCCGTCTCCGGGCCGGGCAGAGTGTCCTCGTGCACGGCGCGGCCGGCGCGGTCGGTTCCATGGCGACCCAGCTCGCGCGCGAGGCCGGCGCCCACGTCATCGGCACCGGGCGCGCGACCGGCCGCCGGGCCGCGCTCGACTTCGGCGCGCAGGAGTTCGTCGACCTCGACCGCGACACCCTCGAGGACGTCGGCCGGGTCGATCTGGTGTTCGACGTCATCGGCGGCGACGTCCAGAAGCGGTCGGCCGCCCTGGTCCGGGCCGGCGGAACGCTGGTGACCGTCACCGGCCCTCCCGAGGCCCGCCCCGCCGACGGCCTGGCGGTCGACTTCGTCGTCGTCTCCGATCGCGCGCAACTGGGTGAGATCGCCCAGCGGGTCCGGGACGGACGACTGCGCACCAACATCGGCACCGTCGCGACGCTCGACGACGCCGTCGCCGCCTTCACCACGACGGCGCCGGCCAAGGGCAAGACGGTCATCCGCGTTCGCCCCTGAGGACCGGAGGACGCCGTCCGCGAGCACTTGCCGGCGACGCGACCCGGGTGCGCGACCACTCCCTCCGGCTCGCGCACGAGCAGGCCCGGCGTCCCGGCCCCGAGCGCGCCCGTGCCGGTCGTTGCGGGGGACGGCGGACGTCCGTCAGGCTCCCCACCCTGCGCCGTGTTGATCGACGCCGGGCTGCGGGGGAGGAACGCCGATGACCGAAGCATCGCGGACGCGTCGGCGACCGGGATGGCTCGCGCCCGCGGTCTCGTTGCGCCGCGGCGGCATCGTCCCCGACGTCGTCGCCGGGCTCACCCTCGCCGCGCTCGCGATCCCCGAGGTGCTGGGGTACGCGCGGATCGCGGGCATGCCCGTCGAGACCGGGCTGTACACGATGCTGCTGCCGATGGTCGTGTTCGCGCTGCTCGGGGCCTCGCGGCAGCTGGTCGTCGGTGCCGACTCCGCGACCGCTGCCATGCTCGCCGCGGGTCTCGCGGTGCTCGGCGTCCCCGCCGCCACCCCGGAGTACGTCCGGCTCGCCGGGACGACGGCGCTGGTCGTCGCGGTGCTGCTCGTCGTCGCGCGGGTGGTGCGGCTCGGGGTGCTGGCCAACTTCCTGTCGCGCACCGTGCTCGTCGGGTTCCTCACCGGGGTCGGCATCCAGGTCGCGGTCGGGCAGCTGCCCGAGGCGCTGGGGCTGCCGCCGACGGGCGGTTCGACGCCGGAGAAGGTGTGGGCCGTCGCCGTGAACCTCCCGGACGTGGTCCCGATCGCGGTCGCCACCGCGGCAGGGGTGATCGTCGTCGTGCTGGTGGCGCGCCGGATCTCGCGACGCATCCCCGGCACGCTGGTCGCCGTCGTCGCGGCGATCGTCGTGACCGCGGCGGCGGGCCTCGACGCCCGCGGGCTGACGGTGCTCGGCGACGTCCCGGCCGGGCTGCCCGGGTTCGCGTTGCCCGCGCTCGGCATCGACGACCTGCGGGCCGTGCTGCCCCTCGCGCTGTCGATGCTCGTCGTCATCCTGGCGCAGAGTGCGGCGACCTCCCGCGCCTACGCCGCCCGCCACGGCGACGTGGCCGACACCGACCGCGACGTCGTCGGTCTGGCCGGTGCCAACCTCGCGGCGGCGGCGACGGGCGCGTTCGTCGTCAACGGCAGCCCGACGAAGACGCAGATGATCGACTCCGCGGGCGGTCGCAGCCAGCTCGCGCACCTCGCGGCCGCCGGGGCGAGCGTCGTCGCGGTACTGGTGCTCGCGCCGTACCTGTCGCTGTTGCCGCTCGCCGCGCTGGCCGCGGTGGTGCTGCTGATCGGCGTCGAACTGGTCGACGTCGCCGGGATGCGCCGGATCTGGCAGGTCCGCAGGCTGGAGTTCGCCGTCGCGGCGCTGACGACGGTCGCCGTCGTGGTGGTCGGCGTGGAGACGGGCATCGTCGTCGCGGTGATCGCCTCGATCGCCGACCACCTGCGGCACAGCTACGCGCCGCGCAGCAGCGTGCTGACGAAGTCGGCCCAGGGGCACTGGCGGTCGCTGCCCGTGACGGCCGGGGCGCGGACCGTCGAGGGGCTCGTCGTGCACCGGTTCGGCAGCGGTCTGTACTTCGCCAACGCGGCCCGGTTCGCCGACGACGTGGCCCTGCTCCTCGGCACCGGGCCGCCCGTGCGCTGGTACTGCCTGGACGCGGCGGCGATCGGCGACGTCGACTACACCGCGGGCGCGGTGCTGAACGTCGTGCTGGACCGGCTCGAGGCGGCGGGGGTGCGGTTCGTCGTCTCCAACCTGCTCGACCCCGTGCGCGCGCAGCTCGACCACTACGGCATCACCGCCCGGATCGGCGAGGACGCCTGTTTCGACACCTCCGGCGAGGCGCTCGAGGAGTTCGGGCGGAGCACGTCATGAGCGTGCCGGCGAGGTTCCCCGGGTCGTGCCACCGCGGTGTGCGACGATGCCGGCCGTGGCCGACGAGACGATCGCCGAACCGCGCCCGTGTCGGCGCTGCTCCAAGGACGCGTTGCTCAACGTGCACGGCTGCTGCGCCGACTGCATCGGGGACATGGGCCTGCGCCACGTCGACGAGCACGGGACGTGGCGCGCCGAGCTCGCCGAACTGGTGAAGTCCGGCGCGATCACCGGTGGCTGACCGAGTCGGGACTGGCGCGAACGGCTGCGCCCGTTAGGCTTCCAGCGGCCGACGTCGCCGGGACCGGCGACGGGCCCCGGGAGGCGACGTGCTCGTGACGATCCACCAGCCGCGGCCCGACGAGCTCGCCGACGTGCGCGAGCAGGTGCGGGAAGCGCTGCGCGACATGGATATCGCTCCGGACGGCGAGGTCGGCGCGGCCGTGGTCATCGTCGCCGACGAGCTGGCCGTCAACGCCGTGACCCACGCGAGGACCCCGTTCGCGGTGTCGGTCGAACCGCGGCGCGACGAGGTGGGCCGCGAGGTCGTGCGCGTCGCGGTCAGCGACGGCGCATGGTCGGTCCAGGGCGGCCCGGAGACGGTGACCGACGGCCGGCCCCGGCTGGGCCTGCCGATGGTGCGCGGGCTCAGCGTGCGGTGGGGCATCGAGACCCGCGACGAGGGGAAGACCGTCTGGGCCGACGTCCGCCGCTGACCATGACCGTGCTGCCCGCTGTCGCGGCGGCGTTCGCCGGGGTGCTCGCCGGCGGCGAACTGCTCGTCCGGTGGGGGATCGCTCCGGCGCTCACGGCGCTGCCCGACCATTCCCACCTGCTCGCCCGGCAGTCCCTCGTCCGCCGGCTGCGGGTGCTCGTCCCGGCGGTGATGGTGCCGACGGTCGTCCTGGCGGTGGTCGCGGCCGTGCTCGCGGGCGGTGTCCTCCCGTGGCTGGGTGTCGGCGTGCTCGCGGTGTTCGTCCTGGTCTCCGCGTTCGGCACGGTACCTATCAACATCCGGGTCGACGGCTGGGACGCCGCCGACCCGCCCGCCGACTGGCGCGCGCTCGTGCGGCGCTGGCAACGCATCGACGTCGTACGGTCGACGGCCGCGCTCGTCGCGTTCCTCGTGCTCCTCGCGGTGCTCGTGCCGATGCGCTGACGACCCCGCCGGGTGACGCGCGACGCGGCAGGGCAGGGCAGGCTGGGCCCATGCCCGCCCGCCGGCCCGACGCCGCCCTGCGGCCGATGCTGGCCACCCCCGGCCGCCCGCCGTCCGGTCCCGGGTGGGCGGTGGAGTTCAAGTGGGACGGCGTGCGCGCCCTGCTCGACGTCGACGACGCGGGCGAGGTGCACCTGACCAGCCGCAACGGCAACGACGTCACGCTGGGCTACCCCGATCTGCTGGCCGGCGTCGACACCGGGCAGCCCCTGGTGCTCGACGGCGAGATCGTCGCGCTCGACGAGGCGGGCCGTCCCGACTTCGGGCTGCTGCAGAACCGCATGCACGTCCGGCACCCGTCCGGGCCGCTGCTCGCCGAGGTCCCGGTGCGCTTCTACGCGTTCGACGTGCTGCGCGTCGGTCAGCGCTCGCTGCTGCGCGAGACCTACGACGACCGGCGCGCGGCACTCGCCGGCCTCGGTGTCGACGGCTGGGCCCGCTTCGCGGTGCCGCCGTCGACGACCGAGGTGCCGCCCGCGCAGATGCTCGATGTCGCGCGCGAGCACGGCCTGGAGGGGATCGTCGCCAAGAGGCGGACGTCGCGCTACGAGCCCGGGCGGCGGGCGGCATCGTGGGTGAAGACGGCGCTGTTCACCACGCGCGAGGTCGTCCTCGGCGGCTGGACGCCGGGGCAGGGCCGCCGCGGCGCGCTCGGCTCGTTGCTGCTCGGCGCCTACGACGACGAGGGCCGGCTCCACTACCTGGGCAACGTGGGCAGCGGGTTCAGCGAGGCCGCGCTGCGGTCGCTGCGGGAGAAGCTCGAACAGCTGCGCAGCGACGAGGACCCCTTCGCCTCCGGCGTGCCGCGCGAACACGCCCGTGGTGTGCGGTGGGTGCAGCCGCGGCTGGTCGGGGAGGTCGAGTACCGCACGCTCACCCACGATGCCCGGCTGCGGCACTCGGTGTGGCGGGGGCTGCGTCCCGACCGTGATCCGCACGAGGTGCGTATCGACGGCGCGTTCGCGCGGGCACCGCTGGCGTCCTACGGCGTGCGCGCGCCGGCCCTCGAGCCCGCGCGGGCGCCCGCAGCGTCGGAGGCAGCGGAAGCAGCGTCGGCGAGAGCGGAGGCGGCGGCCGAGCGGGTCCGGGCCGCCACCGGCGACGAGCTCGCCGCCCTCGAAGCCCTGCGCCGCAAGGGCACCTGGCACGTCGCGGGCGAGGAGGTCGCGCTGACGAACCTCGACAAGGTGCTGTTCCCCGGCCGCGACGGCGGGCCGCCCGTCACGAAGCGGGACTTCGTGCGCTACCACGCGCGCGTCGCGCCGTACCTGCTGCCGTACCTGCAGGGGCGGCCGGTGAACATGCAGCGCTTCCCCGACGGCGTGGCGCGGGAGGGCTTCTGGCAGAAGGAGATCCCGGTCCACGCGCCGGACTGGGTGACGCGCTGGCGCTACCCCGATGCCGAACCCGGCGACGTGCAGGACTACGTCGTCGTCGACAGCACCGCGACGCTCGTGTGGCTGGCCAACCTCGCCGCGGTCGAGCTGCACCCCTGGACCTCGCGGCTGCCCGACGTCCACCGGCCCACCTGGGCGTTGATCGACATCGACCCGGGTCCGCGCACGGCGTTCGACGAGGTGCTCGCCGTCGCGAGGCTCTACCGCGCCGCGCTCGACCACCTGGGCGTCGCCGCGGCGCCCAAGGTCACCGGCAAGCGGGGCGTCCAGATCTGGGTCCCGGTGACGCCCGGTCCGACGTTCGCCGACACCCGCGGGTGGGTCGAGAAGGTGTCGCGGGCCGTGGGGCGCATGGTCCCCGAGCTGATCTCCTGGGAGTGGCACACCGACCGCCGGGCGGGGCGGATGCGCCTGGACTACACGCAGAACGTCATCAACAAGACGCTCGTCGCGCCGTTCAGCGCCCGGCCCGCGGCCGGCGCCCCGGTGTCGATGACGTTGAGCTGGGACGAGCTCGACGACCCCGAGCTGCGACCCGACCGCTGGACGGTCGGGACCGCGCTCGACCGGCTCGAGGCCGTCGGCGACCCGATGTTCCCGCTGGTCGGACGCGAGCAGGTCCTGCCGGAGCTAGGGGGCGTCTGACGGATCACTCGTCGCGGTCTCGGCGCCCGGGCGATCCGTGACTGCGTTGTCGCCAGGCCCGAATACGCCCGGTATGCCGACCCGGCTCCGCCTTGCCACGAACCGCCCGGATCACCGAGCCCATCGACGGCGATCCGTCAGACGCCCCCAGGGGGAGCGCGGTGCTCGACCGCGTCCGGGTGCACGTCGCTGGCCTCGCGGCCGGCCACGGCGTAGCCGCGCTCGGCGTAGGGGAAGCCGTCGAGACCGGTCGTCTCCGGACGCTGCTGGTAGTAGGAGCGGATCTCGGCGATCAGCCCGTCGCGCAGCACGAACCACTCCGCGCCCCGCGTCGCGACGCGCTCGGCCGCACCGTCGGGCCGCCAGAACATCGTCCACTCGATGACGGCCTCGTCCCCGTCGGTCACGACGTGGTCGACGACCCAGCGTGCGTCGATCATCCGCGTGACCTTGCGCCAGTAACGCGCGAGGTGCTCGCGCCCCCGCACCGGCGCCGAGCCGACGTTGGGCGCGAGGAACCAGTGCACGACGTCGGGGTGCAGCGTCGCACCGAGTTCGGCGAGGTCGCCGTCGGTGCAGGCGTCGTAGTAGCGGCGGATGAGCGCAGCGGTGGTCGGGTCCGGCACCCGCCCAGTGTGCGCCCGTCGGCTGCCCGACGGCGGGACGATCTGTTACGGTCGGGCCGTGCGCGCGTCGTCGTTCCTGATCATTATCGAGCGCGCCGGCTGAGCCAGGTCGCCGGCGCGCCGTCGCCGTGCGTCCTCGCCGGAACCTGGTCCGGATCCCTCCGAACGCCCAGCTCCTGGAACGGATCCGTCATGACTGCCACCCTCACGCGGCCCGCCGTCGCCCCCCGCCCCGTCGCCCGCGACCTCGTCGCCCAGCGGCGTGTCACCGCCTACGTCGGCGGCGGACTCGACGGCGCGCTGCGCGTCGTCGCGATGCTGCGCGGCCGGATGTACCGCGTGCACGACCTGTCCGTCGACGTCCGCGACGGCGTCGTCGAGAGCCCGGTGAGCGCCACGGTGTCGCTCACCGCCGCCGAGGCCGACCTGCTGGTCGAACGGCTGCGCCGGATGCCGGTCGTCGTGTCCGCCGATCACGGCTGACGCCATCGCGCCGGTGTGCCACGGTTGGGGCGGACCGACGACCGAGGAGCCTCTCGATGTGCCACCGCCCCGACCCGGCACGCTACGACGGCACGATGCGCTACCGGCGTTGCGGCCGCTCGGGCCTCGACCTGCCGCTGCTCTCCCTCGGGTTCTGGCACAACTTCGGCGACGACCGTCCGATGCAGACCCAGCGGGCGATCGCGTTGCGCGCCTTCGACCTGGGCATCACGCACTTCGACCTCGCCAACAACTACGGGCCGCCGTACGGCTCGGCCGAGATCAACGCCGGCCGGATCCTGCGCGAGGACCTGGCCGCGTACCGCGACGAGCTCGTCGTGTCGACGAAGGCGGGCTGGGACATGTGGCCCGGTCCCTACGGTCAGGGCGGCGGGTCGCGCAAGTACCTGCTGTCCTCGTTGGACCAGTCGCTGCGCCGGCTCGGCCTCGAGTATGTCGACATCTTCTACTCGCACCGCTTCGACCCGACGACGCCGCCGGAGGAGACCGCGGCCGCCCTCGACGCGGCCGTGCGGGCGGGCAAGACGCTCTACGTCGGCATCTCGTCCTACACCGCCGCCGACGCGCGCCGGATGGCCGGGCTGCTGCGTGAGCTCGGCACGCCGCTGCTGATCCACCAGCCGTCGTACTCGATGCTCAACCGCTGGATCGAGACCGAGGGCCTCCTCGATGCCGCCGCCGACGAGGGCTTCGGGGTCATCGGCTTCACCGCGCTCGCCCAGGGCCTGCTGACCTCGCGTTATCTCGCTGGCATCCCCGAGGACTCGCGGGCCTCGCGCGGTTCGACGCTGCCGGCCGAGTGGCTGACCGGCGACATGGTCGACCGGCTGAGGTCGCTGGCCGGGATCGCGGAGCAGCGCGGTCAGACGCTCGCGCAGCTCGCGCTGGCGTGGGCGTTGCGCGACGAGCGCGTCACGTCGCTGGTGATCGGTGCGTCGCGGGTCGAGCAGCTGGAGCAGAACGTCGCGACGCTGGAGAACCTCGTGCTCTCCGACGCCGAGCTCGCCGAGATCGACGCACTGGTCGCCGAGGAGGCGGACGTCGACCTCTGGCGGGCCGCGCGCCGCGGTGAGCTCTGACGTCGCGTGGACGCGTGGATCGTCGACCGCCCCGGACCGGGATCACCGCTGGTCCGGGCGGAGCTCCCGGACCCGCAGCCCGGGCCCGGCGAGGTGCGGATCCGGGTGCGCGCGTGCGGGGTGTGCCGCACCGACCTGCACCTGGCCGAGGGTGACCTGCCGCCGCGGCGTCCCGGGACGGTGCCGGGGCACGAGATCGTCGGCACGGTCGACGCGCTCGGCCCGGGTGCCGGCCGGTTCGGGATCGGCGACCGGATCGGCGTGGCGTGGCTGCGCGGCACGTGCGGGCGGTGCCGGTTCTGCCGCACCGGCCGGGAGAACCTCTGTCCCGACGCCGCATTCACCGGCTGGGACGCCGACGGCGGGTACGCCGAGCGCGCCGTCGTGCCCGAGGCCTACGCCTACGCGCTGCCCGCCGCGCTCGACGACGTCACCGCGGCGCCGCTGCTGTGCGCCGGGATCGTCGGCTATCGGGCGCTGGTCCGGGCCGAGCTGCCGCCGGGCGGGCGGCTCGGGATCTACGGCTTCGGGGCCTCGGCGCACGTCGTCGCGCAGGTCGCGATCGCCCAGGGCGCCACGGTCCACGTGCTGACCCGCTCCCCGGCGGCCCGCGAGCTCGCCCTGTCGCTGGGCGCGGCGTCGGCCGGTCCGGCCGCCGACGGCCCGCCCGAACCGCTCGACTCGGCCGTGACGTTCGCGCCCGACGGGGGCGTCGTGCCGCTCGCGCTGCGCGCACTCGACGCGGGCGGCACGCTGGCCGTCGCCGGCATCCACCTCTCCGACGTCCCGGCGCTCGACTACGAGCGCGAGCTGTTCCGCGAGCGACAGCTGCGCAGCGTCACCGCCAACACCCGGGCCGACGGCGAGGAGTTCCTGCGGCTCGCCGGCGCGCTGCGGGTGCGGCCGACCGTCGACCCGCGTCCGATGTCGACCGCCGACCGGGCGCTCGCCGATCTGGCCGCCGGCCGGGTCACCGGCGCGGCGGTGCTGGTGGGCGAATGAGGGCACCCGCGACAGCGGGTCCTCCGGACGGTGCCGGCCGCGGCCCCGTCCGGATACGGTCGAGCGCACCCTGCCCGACGACGTGCGAGGAGTACCCATGTCCGGTCCGACGACCCTGCGCGCGGTGAGCGGCCTGCCCGCCGACCCGCCCGCCCTGTCGGCGTCCAGCCTCGTCATGATCGACTGCCAGAACACCTACACCCGCGGGCTCATGGAGCTCGAGGGCGTCCAGGCCGCACTCGACCAGGCCGAGCAGCTGCTCGACCGGGCCCGCAGCGCCGGCATCCCGGTCATCCACATCCAGCACGACGCCGGCCCCGGGTCGCCCTACGACGTGCGCGAGGAGATCGGGGCGATCGTCGACCGGGTCGCGCCGCGGGCCGGGGAGCCGACGGTCGTGAAGAACTACCCCAACTCGTTCACCGGGACCGAGCTCGGCTCGCTGCTCGCGCAGCACCCCGGCCGCCCGCTGCTGCTCGCCGGTTTCATGACGCACATGTGCGTGAACTCGACGGCACGCGGCGCGTTCAGCCTCGGCTACTCGCCCACGGTGGTCGGCGCGGCCACGGCGACCCGCACCCTGCCCGGTGCCGACGGGTCCGGCGAGGTCGCGGCCTCGGCACTGCAGGCGGCGAGCCTGGCCTCGATCGCCGACCTCTTCGGCGTCGTCGTCGGCGGCCAGGACGAGATTCCGGACTAGAGACGCCGCTGCGGGCTCCGGGGCCGTGGTGCCGCCCGGGGAGGCGCCACGGGCCCGGGGATACGGTCGGTCCGTGCGAGCCAACGTTCCCCGCGGCCGGATCGACGTCCACACGCATGCGATCGCCCCCGACCTGGCGGCGCCGGGCCCCGGTCGCTGGCCGACCGTCGAGAGGACGGCGGACGACGCGGCGGACATCCTGCTCGACGGGGCCCTGTACCGGAAGATCGACGATCGCTGCTGGTCGGCGCGGCGCCGGCTGTCCGACATGGACGCCGACGGCGTGGCGGCGCAGTTCGTCTCGCCGATCCCGGTGACGCTCTCGCACGACCAGCCCGTCGCGCCCACGGTCGCCCTGTGCGCCACGCAGAACGACTTCCTGGCCGACCTGTGCGGGCAGGCGCCCGACCGGCTGTTCGCGCTCGGCGCCGTCCCGCTGCAGGACGTCGAGGCGGCGGTCGGCGAGCTGCGCCGCTGCGTGCTCGACCTCGGGTTCGCCGGCGTCGAGATCGGCACCGTGGTCGGCACGACGGAGCTGGCCGACCCGGTCCTCGACCCGTTCTTCGACGAGGCGGCGGGGCTCGGTGCGTTCGTGCTGGTCCATCCCGTCGACCAGACGCTCGATCCGCGCGCCGTCGCACTCGGGCTCGGGTTCGGGCTGGGCATGCCGTCGGCCACCGCGATCGCCGGCGCCGGGCTGGTGACGCGCCCGCCGCGACGCCCCGGCGTCACCGTCTGCCTCGCCCACGGCGGGGGAGCGCTGCCGCAGATCCTGCCGCGGCTGGACAAGGGCTCCTCGCTCGACCGGCCCGACGCGCCACCGCCGACGCAGCTCGCACGCGACCTCTGGTGCGACTCGCTGACCTACGACGCCGCCAGCCTCGCCCTCTCGGCCGAGCGGTTCGGGGCCGACCACGTCGTGCTCGGGACGGACTACCCGTTCGTCGTCCGCGAGGCGCCCGCGGGCGCGGTGCTCGACCACGTCGACGCCGCGCTGCGCCAGGCGATCGGCCGGGACAACGCGCTCGCGGCGCTGGCGCGCGTCAGCCCGGCGTCTCGACGGTGACGTTCGTCGACTTGATGACGGCCACCGCCAGCGACCCGGGCTCCAGGCCCAGGTCGCGCGCCGCCTCCGAGCTCATCAGCGACACGATCCGGTTGGCCCCGCACTGCATCTCGACCTGCGCCATCACCTTGTCGGTGGTGACCTTCGTGACGAGCCCGACCATGCGGTTGCGCGCCGACGTCCGCACGTGCAGCGGGTCGTCGGGGGCCGGGTTGTGGTTCTGGATGAACTCGACGAGGTCGATGCCCTCGATGACCTTGCGGTTCGACTCGTCGAGGCCGGCCCGTAGCCGCCCGGAGTCGATGTGGCGGCGCACCGTGTCGTCGCTGACGCCCATCAGGTCCGCTGCCTGGGAGATCCGGAACCTCGCCATGGCCGACGATCCTAGGACCGCCCTCATCCGGCGCCGCCCTCGGCCGTCCGCAGAACCCGTCGAAAGGCCCACGACATGACCGGAATCGCCGCCACGCGCACCGACGGGGTGCTCACCCTGACCTTCGACCGGCCTGCCAAGCTCAACACGATCATGCCCGCCGACCTGGCGTCCGCGACCGCCGAGCTGGCCGACCTCGACGGCATCCGCGCCGTCGTGTTCCGCGGCACCGGCGAGCGGGCCTTCTCGGCGGGGATGAACGTCGCGGCGTTCGAGTCGTTCGAGGCGGGCAGCGCCGAGGCGTTCATCCGCGGTGCGCGCGACTTCATCGCCGCCGTGCGCACCGCCGAGGTCGTGACTGTCGCCGTCGTCGACGGGTACTGCCTCGGCCTGGCGTTCGAGCTGATCCTGGCCTGCGACCTGCGGATCGCGACGCCCGGTTCGTCGTTCGGGCTGCCCGAGATCAAGGTCGGGGTGCCGTCGGTGATCGACGCGGCGCTGCTGCACCACCACGTCGGCCTGAGCCTGGCCAGGGAGATCATCCTGACCGGCGACCTCTACCCGGTCCCGGTGTTCGAGCCGTTCCACCTGCTCAACGCCGTCGTCGAGCGGGCGGAGCTCGACGCCGAGCTCGGCCGGTGGCTCGAGCGGACCTCGCGGCACACCGCCACCGTCGTCGCGAGCCAGAAGCGGCTGTTCGAGACGTGGCTGAACACGACGCTGACCGACGGGATCGACGAGAGCACCGTCGAGTTCGGCCGGGTGTTCGACCACCCCGAGACCCTCGACCAGCTCGCCCGCTACCGGGAGGGCCTCGGCCGCAGTCGGACCTGACCCCAGTGTGATGCGACACCGCAATGATTGCGGTCCGCACGTGATCCGGTGACCATGTGCCGGTGCCTGCACCCACGGACGCATCCCGGCTCGACCGTCGCCTCGGCGACTTCACCCTCACCCCGCGGGTCCTGCTGATCGTCGCGCTCGCGCTGCCGATCGGTGCTCTCGGGGCCGTCGCGGCCTGGGCGTTGCTGCGGTTGATCGGCCTGGTCACGCACCTGGTGTTCTACGGCCGGGTGGGGTTCGACCTCGTGGCGCCCGGCGCCGAACCGCACCCCGCGTGGCTGGTGCTGCTCGCGCCCGTCGCGGGCGGGCTGGTGATCGGGCTGATGGCCCGGTTCGGCTCCGAGCGCATCCGCGGCCACGGCATGCCCGAGGCGATCGAGGCGATCCTGGTGCGGCGCAGCCGGGTCGAGCCCCGCGTCGCCGTACTCAAGCCGGTCTCGGCGGCGGTCAGCATCGGTACCGGCGGGCCGTTCGGGGCCGAGGGCCCGATCATCATGACCGGCGGGGCGATCGGCTCGATCCTCGCCCAGCACCTGCACCTGTCGGCCGACGAACGCAAGGCGCTCATGGTCTCCGGCGCCGCGGCGGGCATGGCGGCCACGTTCAACTCGCCGCTCGCGTCGGTGCTGCTGGCCGTCGAGCTGCTCCTGTTCGAGTGGCGGCCGCGCAGCTTCCTGCCCGTCGTGGCGGCGGTGTCGGCCGCGACGTTGCTGCGCGTCCCGCTGCTCGGGGGCGGCCCGATCTTTCCCGTCTCGCTGGGCGACCTGCACGTCCCGGCGCTGGACAGCGGGCTGTGCGTCGTCGCCGGGGTCGTCGGCGGGCTGCTGGCCGTCGGGGTGACCGCGCTCGTCTACGTCTCGGAGGACACGTTCGCCCGGCTGCCGGTGCACTGGATGTGGTGGCCCGCGATCGGCGGCCTGATCATCGGGATCGGCGGGCTGATCGAGCCCCGCGCCCTCGGCGTCGGCTACGACGTCATCGGCGAGCTCCTCACCGGACACGCGACGCTGGCGCTGGTCGTCGGCATCCTGACGGTGAAGAGCCTGATCTGGGGTCTCTCGCTGGGGTCGGGAACCTCCGGTGGGGTACTCGCGCCCGTCTTCATGATCGGGGCGTCGCTGGGGGCGCTGGAGGGTCACCTGTTCCCCACCGTCGCCCCCGGGTTCTGGGCGATCGTCGGGCTCGCGGCCGTGGTGGGCGGGGTGATGCGCTCGCCGCTGACGGGCGTGGTGTTCTCCCTCGAGCTCACCCACGCCTGGCCGATGCTGTTGCCGCTGGTCATCGCGTCAACGGCCGCCTACGGGACCTCGGCGCTGCTGCTGCGCCGCTCGGTGCTGACCGAGAAGATCGCCCGCCGCGGCTACCACCTCTCGCGCGAGTACGACGTCGACCCGCTGGAGGTCCTGCGGGCCGACGAGGTCATGCACGCCGCTCCGCGCACTCTCGTCGCCGACGACCCGCTCCCGGTCGACGTCGGCGTCCTC
Source organism: Pseudonocardia sp. D17 (assembly GCF_036984265.1). Lineage (NCBI taxonomy): Bacteria > Bacillati > Actinomycetota > Actinomycetes > Pseudonocardiales > Pseudonocardiaceae > Pseudonocardia > Pseudonocardia sp. D17. The sequence continues at coordinate 20,027 of NZ_BPRG01000257.1, forward strand.
GCCGCGGAGGTGCCCCGTCGCGGGGGTGGCGCGGGCGGGCGGCCCGCGCCCGTGCAGCGTCTCTTCCCCGTGGTCGACGACGACGCGACGATCGTCGGGGTCGTTCCGCGCAGGCTCCTGACCCACCCGCCGGACGACGCCACCACCGTCGGCGACGTCATGATCGTCGAGCCGCTCGTCGTCGGGGCGGGGGAGACGCTGCGTGCCGTCGCATCACGCTTCGCGCAGGCCGCGGTCGGAGCCGCTCCCGTCGTCGACCGCACCGACCCGACCCGCCTGGCCGGTCTCGTCACCGTCGAGCAGTTGCTCGACGGCCGGCTGCGCGACCTCGCCGAGGAGCACCATCGCGAGCGGCCGCTGGGGGTGGCGCGCCGCCGCCGGACCGATGCCGCGCCGGTCGATGCGTGAGGTGCGACCAGGGCGCGAGGTCCACGACGGCCCGCGCGACACTCGACCCGTGACGATCGAGGAATCCGACGGGCCCATCGCCGATCAGGTCGACGCCGTCATGCTCGCGGCCCGAGTGCTGGTCGGGGTGACGGCGTCGTCGGTGGCCGCGGTGGAGGACCGGATCACGTTGCCGCAGCTGCGGGTCCTGGTCATGATCTCCAGCCGCGGCCCGCTCAACCTCGCCGCGGTGGCGGCGGGCCTGGGCGTCCACCCGTCGAACATCAGCAGGGCGTGCGAACGACTCGTCGCCGCCGGGCTGCTCGACCGCACCGACAACCCCGCGGACCGGCGCAACCTCGTGCTGGAGCTGACGGCGGAGGGCCGCACGCTCGTCGCCCAGGTCGACCGGCAGCGGCGTGACGCCATCGCGAGGATTCTCGACGGCATGCCGCGACAGCGTCGCGCGAGCCTCGTCCCGGCGCTGCGCGCGTTCGCCGACGCGGCGGGCGAGACGGCCCCCGATGCCTGGCAGCTGGGCTGGACGACCGCCTGACCCGCGAGGTCCCCGGGTGCCGAGGGGCCCGACCTCGTCCCCCGGGTTCTCGGGCGCGGCGAGGTCAGGACTCGTCGTCGCCGCGGAGCAGTCGGCAGTCCCGCTCGACGTCCTGCCACTGCTTGCGCGCGTCCGGATCGCGGTCCAGCCAGCGCTGCGCGGACTCGGCCGCGTCGGCGTCGCCGTGCTCGGCGAGGACGTGCAGGTCGACCAGATCGTCGAGGATGTGCTCTTCCATCGCCCCAGGATGAGGCCGTCGAGGCCGGTGGGCGCGAATCCGGCGCGTTCAGGTGACAGACTTCACGCAATCAATGCGTAAGCGCAACGATTGCGGGTAGCGTGTGAGCGTGAGTGTCGTGCGGCCCAACCAGATGTGGACGCCGTCGCCGGTCGCGACGGTCGCCGTACGCGCGATGCAGCTCGGCCGGTTCGCGGGCTCGGGCGTCGCCGCCGACTGTCCCGCCGAAGGCGCCGACGACGCTGCGCGCCATGAGGTCGGTGCGGGCGACGTCCGTGCCGTCGGCGATTCTGCCGGGAGGGCCGCTGGCGCTCCCGGAAGGGACGAGGGCGGCGTCGCGGAGGCGGGCGGCCCGGGCGACCGACCGCGCGGCGGCCCGGCCGTCCTTGCACGGTGCATCTCGGCCGTGCACGCGGTGGCGGAGCTGCTCAGGGACGCCGCCCGGGCGTAGGCGCCGGCCTCAGGAGGCGAGCCAGTCGTCGAACCGGGTGGGGGTGATCCGGGCGTCGCCCCGGGGGACGAGCGAGCCGGGCCGCAGTCGGGTGCCGAAGTAGCGCGCGTCCGGCGAGCCGACGACCACCCGCGGGTCGCCCGTGGCGGCCAGTGTCGCGCCCACGAACTCGGCCATCGGCCGCGCGTCGGGCCCGGCCACGTCGAAGGTCCCGGCCGGTGGGTCGACGACGACCTCGGCCAGCAGTGCCGCGACGTCGCCTGCGGCGACCGGCTGGAACTGCGCGGCGGGCAGGACCACGCGGTCGCCCTCGGTGGCGCCGTCGGCGATCGGGGCGATGAACTCGAAGAACTGGGTGGCGCGCACGATCGTGAACGGGATGCCCGATGCCGTGATCAGCTGTTCCTGGGCGGTCTTCGCACGGAGGTAGCCGGAGTCGGGCAGCGTGTCGGTCCCGACGATCGACAGCGCGACGTAGTGCTCGACCCCGGCCGCGCGTGCCGCGTCGACCAACGTCCGCGTCGACGTCGTGAAGAACCGCAGCACGTCCTCGTCGGCGAACGAGGGCGAGTTGCTGACGTCGACGAGCACCTGCGCGCCCGCGAGCGCGTCCGCCACACCGGCGCCCGTGAGCGTGTCCACGCCTGTCGACGGTGAGGCCGGGACGGCCTCGTGTCCCGCGGCGCGCAAGCGCTCGACCAGCGCCGACCCGACCCTGCCACTGCCACCCACCACGACGATCCGCACGACGATCCCGCCTCTCAACTCGGATAAAGACTGTCCGGAAACAATACCCGGACAAGATGTGTCCGAGTCAAGTAGGCTGCGCGGGTGAAGATGTCCGGGGGAGTCGAGTGGGCGCTGCACTGCTGCGTCGTGCTGACGGGCGCGACCGAGCCCGTTCCCGCGGCGCGGCTCGCCGCGTTCCACGACGTCTCGCCGACCTACCTGGCCAAGCAGCTCCAGGCGCTCTCGCGCGCGGGGCTCGTCCGGTCCGTCCAGGGGCAGGCCGGCGGCTACCAGCTCACCCGCGACCCGCAGGCGATCACGGTGCTCGACGTCGTCGAGGCCGTCGACGGCCGGCAGTCGGCCTTCGTGTGCACGGAGATCCGGCAGCGGGGCCCGTTCGCGGCCACCCCCGAACAGTGCCGGGTGCCCTGCGGGATCGCGTCCGTCATGTACGACGCCGACCGCGCCTGGCGTGACTCGTTGCGCGCCACGACGATCGCCGACCTGGCCGGCCGTGTCGGGCGAGACGTCGGACCCGAGACGCTGCCGCGGGCCCGGGAGTGGATGGCCGGTCGCTCGGGGTGACCGAGCTCGTCGCCGGCTCGCGGGTCCGGCGGGTCGCGGGTCGACGTCACGTCGGGGGTCCGGGTGGCGTAGACGAGCCCGATCCGGCTCGCCGGGCGGGCATGGCGACGTGATCGCCGCCGGCGGGACCTCAGCGCGTGCAGGTGCGCTCAGGTCCCGGGGACGGCGATCGACGAGCACGTCGTGGCTGTCTGGTGGGCTCCGCTTGCGGGGGCTGCCACGTGAACGTCACTGCCCGGCGAGGCGAGCGACGAGTCCGTGGCAGGAGGGTGATGGCCCGTCCTCAGGACGCCCAGTGCGTCCCTGAGGTTCTGGATTCGATGCGTTCTGGGGGTCGCGGGTCGCGGTGGCGGACTGCGGGGTCGGGGACTGCGGGGCGGTGGGCCGAGTGGGCCGGGTCGCAGACTATGGGCTGTTCATCGGCCAGGCCGGTCGTGATCGCCGTTGACGGGACATGAGCGCACGCAGCTGCGCTCATGTCCCGCGGATACCGATCACTACCCGCGCCGCGACGCGTGACTCCGTGCATCCGCAGCCGCCGGGCGGTGGACGTGGGTGGGGGCGCCCCGGGCGACGGCTCCGCGAGGTGACCCCGCGGCGCGGCGCGGGAGTCACGGGGCAACCGCGTCGGTCCCGAGGCGGTCGCGCGCAGGGACAGGTTCTGCTGCACCCGGGGCCGTAGACCGTCGGCCTGCCGTCGGCGAGCCTCGGGGGGACGATCTGGCCATACGGGAAGGACGGCGATGGCGACCCCCCGGACGGACGTGCGAGAGCCCGCCGTCGACGACGCGACGGCCCGCACCCTGCACGAGCGGATGCTGCTCATCCGGCGCGCGGAGGAACGGCTGATCGTCGCCTGTGCCGACGGGAGTCTGCCCGGCGGCGTGCACCTCTACATCGGCGAGGAGGCCGTGGCCGTCGGCGCCTGCTCGGTGCTGACCGACCGCGACTACATCACCAGCACCCACCGCGGCCACGGGCATTTTCTCGCCAAGGGCGGCGACCTCGACGCCATGTTCGCCGAAATCTGGGGCAAGGCCACCGGCATCTGCAAGGGGATGGGTGGCTCGATGCACGTCGCCGACGTGTCGAAGGGGATCCTGGGCGCCAACGGGATCGTCGGGGCCGGGTTCGCGATCGCGACCGGCGCCGCGTGGGGCGCGAAGCTGGAGGGCGAGGGCCGCGTCGCGACCTGCTTCTTCGGCGACGGCGCCGCCAACCAGGGCTCGTTCATGGAGAGCATGAACGTCAGCGCCGCGTGGGAGCTGCCCACGGTGTTCCTCTGCGAGAACAACGGCGTCTCCGAGTTCACCGTCACCTCGACCGTGACCGGCGGGGTGCTCGCCGACCGGGCGCGGGCGTTCATGCCGGTCGAGGTCGTCGACGGCAACGACGTGCTCGCGGTCCGGGCCGCCGTCGGCGCGGCGGTGGAGCGGGCCCGGGCGGGCGGTGGACCGTCGTACGTCGAGGCCACGACCTACCGCATCCGCGGCCACCTGGAGGCCGAGCAGCACATGCTCGGCGGCGGCACCTATCGCAGCGCGGACGAGATCGCGGCATGGCAGGCCGACGACCGCGACCCGGTGCTGCGCTCGGCCCGGCGACTGCTCGACGCCGGAATCTGCGACGCCGCCGAGCTCGAGCGGATCGACGCCGACGTCCGCGCCCGGGTCGAGGCGGCCGTCGCGTTCGCCGAGGCCGGACCGCCCGCGGACCCGGAGCTCGCGCCGCAGCTCATGTTCGGCCCGACGGCGTAAGGGGAGACCTCATGGCGCGCAAGCGGTTGATCACCGCCATCAACGAGGCCCTCGTCGAGGAGCTGGAACGCGACCCGAAGCTGATCGTCTTCGGCGAGGACGTCGAGCTGGCGATCATGGGCGACACCCGCGGGCTGGTCGAGCGCTTCGGGCGCGACCGCATCCGCAACAGCCCCATCTGCGAGCAGACGTTGACCGGGATGGCGGTCGGCCTGGCGTCAGCGGGCTACCGGGTGGTGCTGCACCTGATGTTCAACAACTTCATCTACACCGGCATGGACGCCATCGGGAACCAGATGGCCAAGCTCCGCCTCATGACCGGCGGCCAGATGGAGCTGCCGATCACGGTCGTCGCCGGCTACGGCGGGGGCAACTCGAACGCCGCCCAGCACTCCGACACCGCCTACTCGGTGCTGATGAACCTCGGCGGCATCCAGGTCGCGGTGCCGACGAACTCCGCGGACGCGAAGGGATTGTTCAAGACGGCGGTCCGTGGCGCGACCCCGACGTTCTTCCTCGAGGCAGCCGGGCGCGGCGGCGAGATGGGCGAGGTCCCCGACGGGGAGCACCTCGTCCCGTTCGGCCGCGCCACGGTGGCGCGCGAGGGCACGGACGTCACCGTCGTCGCCATCGGCCGGATGCTGAGGCCGACCCTGCGCGCCGCGAAGGCGCTGGCCGGCGACGGCATCTCCGCCGAGGTGATCGACCCCCGCACCCTCGTCCCGTTCGACGAGGAGACGGTGCTCGCCTCGGTCGCGCGGACCGGCCGGCTGGTCGTCGTCGACGAGGCCCGGGACCGCTGCAGCGCGGCGAGCCAGATCGCGGCGGTCGTCGCCGACCGTGGTTTCGACTCGCTGCGCGCGCCCGTCCGCCGGGTGACCGTCCCCGATGTCGCGCTGCCGTACGCGTCCAACGCCGAGGCCGCCCTGATCCCCGGCCCGGAGCGGATCGCCGAGGCCGTCCGCAGCGTCACCGAGAAGCAGTTCGCATGAAGATGACGCTGAAGCTCGTGCGCGTCGGCATGAACATGACCGAGGGCACGATCGTCGCCTGGCACAAGGAGCCCGGCGACCGGTTCGCCCCCGGTGACGTGCTCTACACCGTCGAGACCGAGAAGGTCTCGCACGACGTCGAGGCGACCGCCGACGGGACCCTCGTCGAGATCCTCGTGCCGGTCGACGAGGACGCCGAGGTCGGGCAGGGCGTGTGCGTCGTGGAGGTGTCATGACCGGCGAGTTCGGGTTCGGCCAGCCGCACGGCGGTGTCATCCAGACGGCGTTCGTCGTCACCGACCTGCGGGAGGCCGTCGACTTCTGGACCGGCGACCTGCGCGCCGGACCGTTCTTCCACTTCCCGGAGTGGCGGGGCGGTGACCCGGTCTACCGCGGTCGTCCCAGCACCGCGGCGGTGACGATCGCGATGGGCTTCGCGGGCCGCATGCAGATCGAGCTCATCCAGCCGCTCGACGAGGAGCCGTCGGTCTACAAGGAGCTGCTCGACCGCTCGGGTCCCGGCTTCCACCACCTGGGCGTCGCGAGCGAGGACATCGACGCCGACGTCGCCCGCTACGAGAAGGACGGCTGGACACTGGCCTTCCGCGCGGGCGTCGGGAACGGCGAGGTCGCCTACCTCGACGGCGGTCCCGCGCGGCCGGGGATGATCGAGCTCATCGAGGCGTCCCCGGGCCTGGACGCGAGCTTCACCGCGATGTGGCGGGCCTCGCTGGACTGGGACGGGACGGACCCGCTGCGACCGCGGTGACGACAGGCCCGGTTGCTCGTAGCGTGTGCGCGGTGACCGACCCGACGCTGGGCGAGCTGATGGTGGGCGTGGAGGGGCTCGCGCTGCTGCGGCTGCTCCACGCCGACGCGGCCGAGACCCGGGCCGCGAGGCTCGCCGAGACCCGCGACGTCCTCGACCGGCCCGACCGCGGCTCGCCGCTGGGTACCGAGGTCGACGTCGACGAGGGCTACGTCCAGTGGTCCGGGTCCTACGACGGCCCGCTGCGGCTGTTCGCCGTCGAGGGTGCCGCGGTTCGCCCGCGGATCGACCCGTGGCCGGCCGGCACCGTCCTCGATGCGGCGTGCGGCACGGGGCGCTGGTCGGAGTACCTCGCCGGGCGGGGGCACACCGTCGTCGGGGTGGACCGCTCGCCCGCGATGCTCGCGCTCGCCCGGCCGAAGATTCCGGACGGCCGGTTCCTGGAGGGCAGGCTCGACGCGCTCCCGCTCGACGACGCGTCGGTCGACGCCGCGGTCTGCGCGCTGGCGATGGTCCACCTCGCCGACCTGGGCCAGGCGTTCGCCGAGCTCGCGCGGGTGGTGCGGCCGGGCGGGCGGGTGGTCGTGAGCGACGTGCACCCGTTCCTCGTGACGCTCGGGTGGCAGGCGCAGTTCGCGGGCCGCAACGGGCGGGCGTTCATCCGGCTGCACCCCCACCTGCTCTCCGACTACGCCACCGCGGCGTTGGAGGCCGGGCTGCAGGTGCGCGGTGTCGCCGAACCGGTGCTGACGCGCGAGGCCGCGGCGACACCCACGGCGACCCTCATCCCGGAGGCCAACGAGGCGGCCTACGTCGGACTGCCCGCCGTCGTCGTCTGGGAGCTCGCGCGTCCGTGACCGGGCGTGCCGCGCCCGGGCACACCACCGTTGCCACGCACCCCGTCGCGGGCAGAACATCGAGGGACGAGCGTCGCCACCACCGGCGCGACCCGGAAGGACCGAGCATGGATCTCGTCACCGAGGACAACATCACCGAGCTCGCCGTGGACCGGTGGGCGACCGCCCACGACCCCCGCACGGCCGAGCTGCTCAGCGCCCTGGTCCGGCATCTGCACGACTTCGCCCGCGAGGTCCGCCTGACCGAGGCCGAGTGGATGGCCGCGATGCGCTGGCTGACCCGCACCGGCCAGATCAGCGACGACCGCCGCGAGGAGTTCATCCTGGCCTCGGACGTGCTGGGGCTGTCGATGCTCGTCGTGCAGATGAACAACCGCCTCGACCCGGCCGCGACGCCCGCGACCGTGCTGGGCCCGTTCCACATCGACGGCTCGCCGGAGCGCGGCTACGGCGACGACATGTCCGACGGGCTGCACGGCACCCCGCTCTACGTCCACGGCACGGTCCGCGACCTCGACGGCAAGCCCGTCGCCGATGCCGTACTCGACGTGTGGCAGGCCGACACCGACGGGCGCTACGAGTCGCAGGTCGTCACCGACGAGGCGCGGCTGCGGGCCAAGTACACCTCCCGCGCCGACGGGGAGTACTGCCTGCGCACCGTCGCGCCGCTGGGGTATGCGATCCCGATGGACGGGCCCGTCGGCGAGCTGGTCGCGCGCACCGACATCAGCCACTTCCGGCCCGCGCACGTGCACTTCCTGATCGCGGTCGAGGGCTACGAGCCGCTGATCACCCACCTGTTCCGGGAGGGCGCGCAGTACCTCGACAGCGACGTCGTCTTCGGGACGAAGCAGGAGCTGGTGGTGCCGTTCGTCGAGCACGAGCCGGGTCCCGCGCCCGGCGGCGGCCACTGTGACGTCCCGTTCCTCGTCGCGGAGTACGACTTCGTGTTGCAGCCCACGGCCCGGTAGCCGCGTGTCCGGTTAGGCTCCCCTGCGCGTCGCCCGTCGTGGGACGGGCGCCGGAGGAGGAACGGTGCACGGCCGGACGAACCACGACGGGGACCCCACGCGACTGCCGCTGTCCGGGGTCCGCGTCCTGGAGCTGGGCAACTACATCGCGGCACCGACCGCCGGACGGCTGCTGGCCGACTTCGGCGCCGACGTCGTCAAGGTCGAGCGTCCGCGCACCGGCGACGAGCTGCGCAACTGGCGGCTCTACGCCGGGACGACGTCGATGCTCTACCGGACGATCAACCGCAACAAGCGGTCGGTGACGCTCGACCTGCGCTCGCCGGAGGGCCGCGAGGCGGTGCTGGCGCTGGCCGCGCGCTCGGACGTCCTGCTGGAGAACTTCCGGCCCGGGACGCTCGAGAAGTGGGACCTCGGGCCCGACGTGCTCGACGCGGTCAACCCCGAGCTCGTCGTCGTGCGGGTGTCGGCGTTCGGCCAGACCGGCCCGCTGTCGTCGCGGCCCGGGTTCGCCGCGGTCGCCGAGGCCATGGGCGGGCTGCGTGAGCTCGTCGGCGAGGAGGACCGCCAGCCGGTGCGGGTCGGGGTGTCGATCGGCGACTCGATCGCGGGCCTCTACGCCGCGTTCGGCGCGATGATGGCCCTGTTCGAGCGCGAGCGCGCGCGTGCCGCCGACGCGCGGGTCCCGGTGTCGGACAGGACGATCGACGTCGCGCTGAGCGAGGCCGTCTTCTCGATGATGGAGTCGCTCGTCCCCGACCATCTCGCGTACGGCGTCGAGCGGCGCCGGACCGGCGGGCGGATGGAGGGCATCGCGCCGTCCAACGCCTACCCCTGCGCGGACGACTCCAGCGTCGTCATCGCCGGCAACGGCGACGGCATCTTCGGCAGGCTGATGACGCTGATCGGCCGCGCCGACCTGGGCGCCGACCCGGACCTGGCGGCCAACGCGGGCCGGTGGGCCCGGCGCGACGAGCTCGACGACGCCATCGGCGCCTGGACGGCACAGCACCCCCGAGCCGAGGTGCTGCGGCTGCTGGAGGAGGCGAGCGTGCCGGCGGGTCCGATCTACACGGCTGCCGACATCGTCGCCGACGAGCAGTTCAGGGCCCGCGACATGATCCAGTACCTGCCCGTCGACGTCGGCGGGGACGCCCCGCGCGAGGTGGGCTTCCCCGGCATCGTCCCGGTGCTGGGGGAGCGGTCGCTGCCGATCCGGTCGCTGGGCCCGGATCTGGGCGAGCACACCGACGAGGTCCTCGCCGAGCTGCGCGCCGACCCCCGCAGCTGACCAGGTCGGGCGTCAAGGTCTCGTCAAGGACCGTTGTCCGCCGGGCCCGCCGGGTGTCAGCTGGTCGGCATGGGGACCAGGACGTGGGCAGGGCCGTGGGCGCTGACGTGGGCGGTGGTGCTGCCCGTCGCGACGGCCGCGGTTCTCGGGCTGCTGCGTGCGGTGGTGGTCAACACGAGCGCCGCGCTGATCCTGGTGCTGGTCGTCACGGCGGTCGCGGTCCGTGCCGAGCGGGCCGCCGGCCTCCTCGCGGCGGTGATCGCCGCGCTCGCCTTCGACTTCTTCCTCGCGCCGCCCTTCTACGAGCTGACGATCTTCGAACGAGCCGATCTCGAGACCACCTTGTTACTCCTCGCCGTCGGTGCTGCCGTCACCGAGCTCGCGCAGTGGGGCAGGCGGGAGCGGGCGCGCGCGAGTCGGCGTGAGGGCTACGTCGCGGGCGTGGCCGGGGTCGCGCGGATGGCCGTGGACGGGGCCACGTCCGACCTCGTCACGACGGTCGGCGCGATGATCGCCGAGGTGCTCGACCTCGACCGCTGCGAGTTCCGGCCCGGACCGCCGCGCCCCGATCGGCCCCGGCTGCACCCGGACGGGAGCGTCACGTGGAACGGGCGCCCCGTCGACGTCGGACGCGAGGGCCTGCCCACGATGGACCGCATCGAGCTGGCGACCGGCCGCGGCGACGGGGTCTACGAGCTGACGGCCTCGACCCGCGTCCGGCGCCCCGACCTGGAGCGACGGCTGGTCGCGGCGACCCTGGCCGAGCAGGTCGACACCCGCCCCACGGGGTCTGCTCATATGAGCGGCTCCGGCGTCCAGGACCGCGGCAGCGGCTCGGGCCCGTCGTAACGCGTGCACCCGCAGCGGTGGACACCCTGGATCCCGTTGAGCCGCAGCACCTCCGAGCCGTGGCGGCGGGCCTCGCCCTCGTGCGTGCCGTAGCCGTGACCGCACGAGCAGATCTCCCGTGTGCCGGGCCGTGGGCCTCGACCCCGGCGGCGTTGCGAGGCGCGGCCGATGAGGTAGCCCGCCCATCCCGGGACCAGTGCCAGCAGCGCGCCGACGAGCAGCGTCGTCGTGGTCGCGTCCATCGGTGTGCTCCTTGCCGGTCGTCGTGGTGCTCAGCCGTGGTGGCGGATCGAGGCGCGTTCGTAGAGGCGGCGCGACCACGCGAACCCGGCGCCCGTGATCACGACGCACCAGCCGAGCGCGAGCCACCCGGTCGCGCCCGCCGGGGCCGTGCCCGTCAGGAACGCGCGCAGCGTCTCGATGACCGGGGTGAACGGCTGGTACTCGGCGAACCAGCGCAGCACCGTCGGCATCGAGTCGGTGGGCACGAACCCGCTGCTCAGGAACGGCAGCAGGATCAGGAACATCGGGGTGTTGCTCGCCGTCTCGACGCTCTTGGCCTTCAGCCCGAGCGCGACCGCGAGCCAGATCATCGCGAGTCCGGCGAGCGCGAGGATGCCGATCGCGCCCAGCCAGCCGAGGACGCCGGCAGTCGGCCGGAACCCGACCGCCAGCGCGACGGCCGCGACGACGGCGAGTCCCACGAACACCTGCAGGAGACTGCCGATGACGTGGCCGGTGAGCACCGCCGTCCGCGAGATCGACATCGTCCGGAACCGGGCGACGATGCCCTCGGTCATGTCCATCGCGATCGAGATCGCGGTGCCCTGGACCGCGCCGGCCACGGTCATGAGCAGGATGCCGGGGACGACGTAGTTCGCGTAGGCCGCGCGGCCGGTGAGGCCGGCCGCCGACCCGGGCAGCCCGCTGCCGAGCGTCCCCCCGAAGACGTAGACGAACAGCAGCAGGAACACCACGGGCATCCCGACGAGCAGGACGGTCAGTGACGGGTAGCGCAGCATCCTCCGGACGTTGCGGCGCAACATGGTGCGGGAGTCGCGCAGCGGCAGCGCGGGGGCGAGGGCGGTCATCGGACCAGCTCCTTCTGCTGGGCCTCCGCCGCGGGGCGGGGGCGACCGGTGAGGGACAGGAACACGTCGTCGAGGTCGGGACGGTGGACGGTGAGCTCGTCAGCCTCGACGTGTACCGCGTCGAGGCCGTCGAGCACGGCGCGCAGCGAGCGGACCCCGCCGTCGGCGGGGATCTGGAGGGTCAGGGTGTCGTCGTCGCGACGTGCCCGGGAGAACGTCCGCGCGGCCGTGTCGAAGGCGGCGCGGCCGGTGAACCGGACCTCGATGTGGCCGCCCGGGATCATCCGCTTGAGCTCGGCGGAGGTGCCCTCGGCGACGATCCGGCCGCGGTCGAGCACCGCGATCCGGTCGGCCAGCTCGTCGGCCTCGTCGAGGTACTGCGTGGTGAGGAAGATCGTGACGCCGCCGGCCGCGAGATCGCGGACGACGTCCCACATCATCCGGCGGGTGCGCGGATCGAGACCGGTGGTGGGTTCGTCGAGGAAGATCACGGCCGGGTCGCCCATCAAGGTCATCGCGAGGTCGAGCTTGCGACGCATCCCGCCCGAGTAGGCCGACGGTGCCTTGGCGGCCGCGTCGACGAGGTCGAACTGCTCGAGCAGCGCCGCGGTGCGCCGCCGTCCATCGGCCCGGTCCAGGTGCAGCAGATCGGCCATGAGCCGCAGGTTCTCCTCCCCGGTGAGCAGGTTGTCGACCGCGGAGAACTGCCCCGTGACCCCGATGGCGCGACGAGCGGCATCGGGGTCGGTGGCCAGGTCGTGACCGGCGATGCGGACGGTTCCGCCGTCGGCGGCCAGCAGGGTCGTGAGGATGTGGACGGTCGTGGTCTTGCCGGCGCCGTTGGGTCCCAGCAGGGCGAAGACGGAGCCGGCAGGGACGGCGAGATCGATGCCGTCGAGCACGACCTCGGTCCCGAACGACTTGCGCAGGCCGGTCGCGAGGACGGCCTCCGGGCGGGTTGCGGACATGGGTTGTCTCTCCTCGTTGATCGGGAGCTCTCGGTGGTCTCGGGACGGCATCAGGCACGGCGGACGACGATGTCGCCGCCGGCGGTGCGGGCGTGGACCTCGACGGTGTCGGTGAACCCGTCCGGGTTGTCGCGGGGGTCGAGGGAGTTGCGGATCCGGCCGGACGCGGAGCTCACGTCGAGCCATGCGGCCGTCCCCGCCCGGATGCCGACCTCGAGGACGCCCGAGGTCGTCACCAGGTCGACGACGCCGCGCGCGACGTCGTCGACCCGGACGCCGCCGTAGGCGGTGCGGGCGGTGACACTCGCCTCCGCGCGGTCGACACGGATGTCCCCGTAGAGGCCGGTGACCTGCAGGTCGCCGCCGACGTGGCCGACACGGGTCTCGCCGTAGTCGTTCTTGAGGACGCCGCCCGCGTCGAGCGTGCGGACGTGCAGCTCACCGGCGCTCGTCGTGAGCTCGGCGTCGTCGGTGGCGCGGTCGACGCGGATGTCGCCGTAGGCCGTACTCGCCTGCAACGGGCCGGCCTGCTCGACCCGGATGTCGCCGTAGCGGGTCGTCAGCCGGCACTCGCCGAGCGGGCCCGCGCACCGGTACTCGCCCATCGCGAGCGTGGCCTGGATCCGGGTCCCGGCCGGCGCCTCGATCAGGACGTCCTCCGCGGCGCTGCCGCGGAGCCGGTCGAGCGCCCAGCCGAAGCGGCGCCGGGTGGGGCCGGTGATCGCGAGGACACCCTCGGCCAGGACGACCTTCGATGTCGGCGGGCTGTCGGAGCCCGTGCTGACGGTGACCCGGGTGTCGGTGCGGTCGCCTGCCACCACGCGCACGCCGCCGTGCGGGAGGTCGACGGTGACGAGGACCGGCTCGGGGGTGTCGAAGACGTAGGACTCGTCCACGTCGCTCACCCCACCCAGCCGGTGAGCCGGCCGCTGCGCGAGCGCGCCGCGGGGTCGGGACGGTCGCGGGCCTCGAGCGCCGTCGTCGCCGCGCGGACGAGCCACGCGTTGACCGACAGGCCCTCGCGGCCCGCCGCCTCCTCGATCCGGGCCTTCAGGCTCTCCGGCGGCCGGAAGTTGATCCGCGACGTGGCGCCATCGGTGGCGTCAGCCTGGCTCGCCGGCGGCGGCTCCTCCGGTGCCGCGGTGCCGGCGGGCTCCGGCTGCGCGGGCAGGGCCACGACGAAGTCGGGCTCGCGGCCGCGCAGCCGCAGGTGGACCGAGCCGGGTGCCAGCTCACGGGTGATCTCGTCCGCCGCCACCGACAGCGCGTCGAGCAGCATCAGCCGCGTCGCCGAGTCGAGGGCGCGCACCAGCCGCTCCGCGAGCGCCCGCACGTCGTCGCCGCCGGCCTCGGCCGCGACGACCAGCTCGCGGTGCAGGCCGTCGACAAAGCCGTCGAGTTCCATGGCGCCATCATGGCGCCATGATGGCGCCATGTGCAAGTGTCACCAGCGATTTGCTCGTAGCAGGCGCAGAGCGAGGGCGATCGCGAGCCGGGTCCGCCCCGCGGGAGTGACGACCGACCAGCCCAGCGCGTGGCCGATCTGGTCGACGCGCTCCTGCAGCGTCGAATGATGGACGTGCAGCCGGGTCGCCGCGGCCCGCAGGCTCGGGTCGGCGGCCACGGCGAACAGGGTCGTCGGGGCCCAGCCGAAGCGGGCGACCACCCGCTCGATCGCGGCGACCTCGATCGACGCCGCGCCCGAGTCACAGCCGTCGGCGAGGGCGAGCAGACCCGTGACCTCGGCGGCATCGACGCTGGTGGGGCCGGGCTCGTCGGGTGCGGTGGTGAGACGCAACGCGAGCCGGGCCAGCTCGTGCGAGAGGGGCAGGTCGTCGAGCCCGACCGCAGGCCCGACGGCGTGCCGCGCGGGCCGGGGACCGGGGGTCCCGGCGGCCTCGACCGTGACGACGAGATCGCCGGGCCGGACCGCGACCCGGCTCCCCGCGGGCGGCGCGCCGCTCCCGACCGTGACGACGAACGCGTCGCCGACCAGCGCGAGCCGGCGCGCGGCCGCCCGCCGGACCTCCGGCGCCGCCCCGGGATCGACCAGCAGCTCGACGGCAGCCGGGTCCTCCCGCCGGCCCAGCGGCCGGGTGCGGTCGAGCACGATCCGCGCGGTCGTGGCCATCCGCTCCAGGATCACGGCGTCGAGCGCGTCGCGGGCGGGGTCGCCGGCGCCGGCGGGGCGCTCGAGCCAGACGACCGCGCCGTCGTCGTCGTGCAGCGCAGCCCGGGTGCCGGTGGGCTCGCCGTCCTCGCGCCGTCCGTCCGGCAGCACGCGGACGACGGCCCGCCGGGCGGGGTCCCGCAGCCCCGCCGCGCAGCCGGCCAGCACCGCGGCGGCGCGGACGACCGCCTCCAGTCCGGCCCGCGACTCGACGAGCGCGTCGAAGTAGGCGATGGCGTGCAGCGCGGCGCCCGCGTCCGGGTCCAACGAGCTCACACGGCCCGCGAGTTCGCGCATCCCGGCAGTCTCCTTCGCCGAGCCCCGTGCCGTCGAGCAGGTACCGGGTCCGGCCCGTCAGCCGGATAGGACCCGGCGCAACCAGTTCTCGCGCGCGGCGCGGGCCTCGCGCGAGAGCGTCGCCGTGGGCACGACCGAGTCGAACCCGTGGAACGCGCCCGGCCAGACGTGCAGCTCGGCCTGCCCGCCCGCCTGCCAGAGCCGCGTCGCGTAGTCGACGGTCTCGTCGCGGAACGTCTCGACCGCTCCCGCGTCGAGGAACGCGGGCGGCAGCCCGGCGAGCGACGTCGCCCGGGCGGGTGCGGCGTAGGGGGAGACGTCCGGGCCGCCTGCGGCGTCACCGAGCAGTGCCGCCCAGCCCGTCGCGTTCGACGTCCGGTCCCACAGGCCTTCACCGTCGAGCTCGGTGCTGGACGGGGTGCGGGCACGGTCGTCGATCATGGGACAGATCAGCAGCTGCGCCGCGAGGGCCGGGCCGCCGCGGTCCCGCGCGAGCAGCGCGACGCCCGCCGCGAGCCCCCCGCCCGCGCTGCCGCCCGCGACGACCAGCCGGGACGGGTCGACACCCAGCTCGGCGGCCTTGCCCGCCAGCCACTCCAGGCCCGCGTAGCAGTCCTCGAGCGGTGCCGGGTGCGGGTGCTCCGGCGCGAGCCGGTACTCGACCGACGCGACGACCATCGGCACGGCACGCAGCCAGTCCGCGGCCCAGTCCAGACCCACCCGCCGGTTGCCCGCGACCATGCCGCCGCCGTGGATGTGCAGCATCCCGGGCAGCGGCACGGCGGGGTCCGCGTCGGCCGGTCGCAGTACGGTCAGCGCGACGTCCGGCGCACCGGCCGGGCCCGGCGCGACGTGCTCCGCCACGTCGATCCCGGCCAACGACTCCTCGGCGATCCGGTAGGCGTCGGTGATCGCGCGCAGGTCGGCGATCCGTTCGGATGTCACCGTCGGTGGGTTCACCTGGTGCACGAGGCGCAGCGCGGCCTCGAGCTCCGGGTCGAACGGCGGGTGGGTGCGGGTCATCGTCGGCTCCTCGCTGTCGGACGACCCGACGCTATGCGTGCGCCGCGCACCTCCCCAGCCGTCGCGCGGCGGGCGTGCCCCGCCGGATGGCGGGTCACGCGCCGGCCGGGCAGGTCGAGGCAGGAGGCGTGCCCCGCTCCACCGCGGCGAGCCAGGGGAGCAGCGTCGGGAGGGCGTCGAGCGCGACGAAGCCGTGGTCGACGCCGGGCAACGGCAGCGAGGTCACGTGCGTGCCGAGGGCGCACTGCCGGGCCACGAACGCCGTGGTCACCTGGGGCCGCACGAGGGTGTCGGCGCCGCCCTGCGCGACGAGCAGCGGCACGTCGAGCCGGGTCGTGCCGGGGGTGTTGGCGGCCAGCAGCCGCGCCCATGGCTGGACGAGGCCCGGATCGCCCCCGAGATAGTGTCCGACCAGCGGCGTCGCGATGTCGTGCAGCTGTGCGTTCTGGCCGATCAGGCACAGCCGCGCCATCGCCGGCGTCGCGGCGGCGCCGGCGGGGGTGAGGATCGTGTCGAGCGGTACGCGGTACGCCGCCGAGTACGCGGCGAACGCGTAGGCGCCGATCGTCACGCCCGAGACGTCGCCGATGTCGGCGCGCAGCAGGTCGGCGAGGTCGGTCGCCGGGGCCGCGGTGGCGACGCCGAGCAGGCGCAGCTCGGGTGCGTAGGCGGCGGCCAGCTGCGCCGCGAACAGCACCGCGTGCCCGCCCTGCGAGTGCCCCCACAGCAGCAGCCGGTCCGACGCCCCCGCCTCGGGCAGGGCCCGCGCGGCGCGGGCGGCGTCGAGCACGCTGTCGCCCGCCGTCGCCCCGATCAGGTAGGACGCCGGGCCGGGTGCACCCATCGCCGGGTAGTCCGCGGCCGCCACCACGTACCCGGCCCGCAGCAGGTCGGACAGGCCCTCGACGAGATCGAACGGGTCGTCGCCGACCGACGGCGCGCACCGCTGCGCGGTACCGGTCGTCGGGTGCCCCCAGGACACGACGGTCCGCCCGCCGGCGGGAGCGGGGCCTGCCGGGGCGACCACGACGCCGGAGGTGAGCAGGTCGGCACCGGTGACGTCGCGCGAGTGGTAGAGCACCCGCCACGCGATCGCGCCCGCGGGCGCGCTGCCCAGCCGCTCCGACCGCACGAGGGTGCCCGGCGCACCGGGCGGGATCGGGTCGGGCAGCGTGTAGAACGGCCCGGCGGTCCACGAGTCGACGAGTCCGTCGACGGCCCGGCGCTCGGTGTCGCTGCCGCACGACGCGAGCAGCAGGACTCCCGCGAGCAGGAGCGGCAGCCACCGCATGCGTCGGGCCCTCCCGTCGTCCGCGGTCGCCGTCGTCGGGAACGCGGACGACGATCCTCGCCCACCGGACGCCGTGGGCGCCAGTGCCCGTCGCTCGGCGCCACGGCGTCCGAGGTGGACGGGCCGTGCCCGCCAGGAGTCGGGTTTCCCCCCGCGGGATCGGGGGCGCACTCGATCGTCCGCCGCGGCCCGGGACGGCAGGGTTCTCGTCAGCAGGAACACCCCCACGGCACGAACCCCCCAGCACGAACGACACCGAGAAGAGGCCCGAGATGTTCAAGTCCCACTGCAGCACCGGCAAGTACCACAACGACAACACCTGGAACCGCGAGTGCAACGACAGCTGGTCGGAGAAGCACCACAGCTGGGACGACAAGTACTCGCACTGCTGGGACAACGGCCGCTACGACGGCAACGACGACTGGTGCGACAAGTCCTACGACGACAAGGGCTGCCACGACTCCTACGACAAGGGCTGCCACGACTCGTACGACCACTCGTCGTCGGGCTACGGCGGACACCACGTCTACAACTGAGCGACCGCGCCCGCGACCGCCCCGGTCCCCGTGACCGGGGCGGTCGTGTGTCAGAGCTCGACGACAGTGCCCAGGCCGCGGGTGCCGGCCGCCCGCAACACGACCGCCGCCGCCGCGACGTCCTGCACCGCGAGGCCGACCGAGCGGTAGACCGTGCGCTGCCGGTCGTCGGTCCGGCCGGCGCGGGTGCCCGCGACGAGCTCGCCGATCTCCACGACGTCGTCGAGCGCGACGAGGCCGCGCGCCACCGCGTCGATGACGTCGTCGGCACCGGCGGGCCACGCGGTCAGGACGGTGTCGCGGTGCTCGACGACGAGCAGCGCGGAGGCCATCAGCGCCGGGTCGACCTCCCCGCCGCCACGGGCGTAGCCGACCGCGGCGACGTGGACGCCGTCGCGCACCTCGCCCGCGCGCACGAGCGGTTCGACGGCGCTGGTCGTGCCACACACGACGTCGCCCTCGCCGACGGCCTCCGCGATCGTGCACGCCGTCGCGTCGACACCGTGCGCGGCGAGATCGGCGACGACCCGCTCCGCGCGCTCGCGGTTCCGGCCGCCGACGAGCACCCGGTCGAACGGCCGCTCCCGCACGACGACCCGGGCGTGCGCGAGCGCCTGCGGACCGGTGCCGACGACCGCGAGCGTCCGCGCGTCCGGCCGCGCGAGCAGCCGCACCGACAGCGCCGAGCCCGCGGCGGTCCGCAGCTCGGTGATCGCGTCGCCGTCGAGCAGGGCCACGGGACTGCCGGTCTCCGGGTCGACCGCCACGACGACCGCCTGGTGCACGGGCCGGCCGGCCGCCGCGTTACCGGGGTAGACCGTCAGCAGCTTCGCCGCGGCCAGCCCGAGTGACGGGCAGTACGCGGGCATGGCGACCAGGACGCCGGCGGCAGCGATCGCCGCGCCCGTGCGCGGTGGGACGGTGGCGCGGCCGGCACTGAGGTCGGTCATCGCGACGGCGAGCGCGTCGACGAGCTGGTCGAGGTCGAGCAGCTCGGCCACGGTGGCCCGGTCGAGGATGCGCATCGACGCATGATCGGCCGGGTGGGCGCCGGGGGCCCAGGGCCGTTCGGCAGGTCCCGCGCGAGGTGTCCGGATCGCGCGGGATGTGCCGGTGTCGGTCGGGTCGGTCGGGGCCGGTCAGCGGTACGGGCGCCCGAGCCGGTCGGGGACCTCCTCGTACTGCCAGCGCCCGCCGACGACGGGGCAGTCCGCCGACAGCTGGTAGACCGCGCGCCAGCGGTCGTCGTCGTCGGTGAGGTAGAGCCGGGGCACCGGCGACGACATGGTGTCGTACTCGTCGTCCCTGCCGTCGGCCGGACCGCCCACGAAATGCACGGACAGATTCATGGCGCGCACCATGCCCTACCGGGGTCCGTCCGGTCCAGTCCCCTACCCCGACCGGGTCCGTCGCGACCACGAGGCCGTGACCGCCGCCCGGGCCCGATGTCGAAGTCGGCGAGATCCCAGGTCACCGTCTCGAAGTCCGGTACGAGCTCGAGGATGCCGGAGGTGCCGAACAGCTCGATGCGGTTGCCGCCAGCCTCGAAGACGTGGAGGAACGCGCCCCGCGTGATCCCGTGGACGTCCGGACCCCGCGCCGAGCTCGTGCACATGGACGACCTGGACGCCGTCGGCCACGGCCAGCTGCACGACGTCGGCACCGGAGCGGCAGTGTCACGACGTCGGGGCGGTGCGGTCCTGCAGGTACGCCAGCACGGCCGCGACCCGCCTGTGCACGGGCTCCTCGACCAGCCCGAGCTTGGCGAGGATCGCGTTGACGGCGATCACCACGCGCAGCAGCTCAGCCATCGGTACCTCCTGCAGGCAGCTCCGCGCACACCCGCGTGCCCACACCGGCACTGCCGTTGCCTGCCGTTGCCCGACGTCGTGGTGCCGCACCCGTCGTCGCGCACCGACACCGTGGGCCGGCCGTCGACCGCCGACAGTTCGACGTCGGCGCCGGCCGCGCCCGCGTGCTTGACGACGTTGGTCAACGCTTCGCAGACGACGAAGTAGGCGGTCGCCTCCACGTCGGCGGCCGCGTCCTTCTCGACGACGACCTTCGGGGTCACGGCGCCTCCGTCCCGACGCCGCCCGCTGCCGCGCCACGTCCTGGGTCTACCGGTTGCTCGTGAGTGGCGATGGTCGCCCGGGCGACCATCGCCACTCACCGCGTCGCAGAACTAGACGGCATGGTCGTCCACGGCGGGAGAGAATGCGGCGACCACGACGACGAGGACGAGCGCGATGACCACCACTCTGGGCGACGAGCTCGCCGCGGCCGTACCCGGCGTCAGCACCCGCGCGATGGACCGGTTCGGGATGGCGCACGACGCCTCACACTTCCTGCGCACGCCGCAGGCCGTCGCGACGGTGCGCGACGCGGGCGAGGTCGCCCGCCTGTTCACCGCGGTCGCGGCGGTGGGGACCCACCTGACGTTCCGCTCGGGCGGCACCAGCCTGTCGGGCCAGGCCGTGACCGACGGCGTCCTCGTCGACACCCGGAAGTTCTTCCGCGGCATCGAGATCCTCGACGACGGGCAGCGCGTGCGGGTCGGGCCGGGCGCGACGGTCCGGCAGGTCAACACCAAGCTGGCCCGCTACGGGCGGGTGCTCGGGCCGGACCCGGCCAGCGAGTCGGCGTGCACGCTGGGCGGGGTCGTCGCCAACAACTCCAGCGGGATGTCGTGCGGGACGACGGCGAACAGCTATGTGCTGGTGGAGTCGGTCGAGGTCGTCCTGCCGTCCGGGACGGTGCTCGACACCGGCGCACCCGATGCCGACGAGCGGCTCCGCGACCGCGAGCCGGACCTGTGGGCGGGGCTGGGCCGGCTGCGCGACCGGGGACGCGGGAACGCCGACTCGCGGCGACGTGTCGAGACGCTGTTCTCGATCAAGAACACGATGGGCTACGGGCTGAACTCGTTCCTCGACCACGAGCGGCCGGTCGACATCCTCACGAGGCTGATGGTCGGCAGCGAGGGCACGCTCGCGTTCGTCGCCTCGGTCGTCATGCGCACGGTGCCGCTGTACCCGCACGCGCGCACCGGGTTGCTGGTCTTCGCCGACCTGGCCGACGCGAACCGGGCGCTGCCCGATCTCGTCGCCACCGCGCCCGCGACGGTCGAGCTCCTCGACGCGACGTCGCTGCGGGTCGGCCAGGGCGACGCCGACGCCGCGCCGGTGCTGCGCGACCTGGTCGTGCGCGACCACGCGGCGCTGCTCGTGGAGTACCGCGCGGGGACCGCGGGGGAGGCCGACGCGCTCGCCGGGGCCGCCGCGCCGGTGCTGGAGCGGCTGCCGGTCGAGGGCCCGCGCACGCTCGCGGGTGACCCTGCCGCCAAGGCCGCGCTGTGGCACCTGCGCAAGGGGCTGTACGCGAAGGTCGCGGGCGCCCGCCCGGCCGGGACGGCCGCGCTGCTCGAGGACATCGCGGTCCCGGTCCCCGAGCTGCTCCCGACGTGCCAGGAGCTCACCCGGCTCTTCGAGAAGCACGCCTACGACCACGCCGTGATCTTCGGCCACGCCAAGGACGGCAACATCCACTTCATGCTCACCGAGCGCCTCGGCGACGGCTCGGGGCGCGACCGGTTCGGCCGCTTCACCGAGGACATGGTGACGCTGGTGCTCGGCCGCGGCGGCACCCTCAAGGCCGAGCACGGCACGGGCCGGATGATGTCGCCGTTCGTCCGCCGCCAGTACGGCGACGAGCTCTACGCCGTGCTGCAGGAGATCAAGCGGCTCTTCGACCCGCGTGGCCTGCTCAGCCCGGGTGTCGTGCTCGACGAGGACCCGCAGGCGCACCTGGCCGACCTCAAGTCGGCGCCCGTCGTGGAGGACGAGGTCGAGCGCTGCGTCGAGTGCGGGTTCTGCGAGCCCGTCTGCCCCAGCCGCGACGTCACGACGACGCCGCGGCAGCGGATCGTCCTGCGCCGCGAGACCGAGCGGGCCCGGCTCGCCGGCGACACCGACCTGGTCGCCGAGCTGGAGTCCGGCTACGTCCACGACGGCGTCGACACCTGCGCGGTCGACGGCATGTGCCAGACCGCGTGCCCGGTGCTGATCAACACCGGTGACCTGGTCCGGCGGCTGCGCGCCGAACGCCCGCAGCGCGCGGTCTCCGCGGCGTGGACGGTCGCGGCGCGGCACTGGTCGGCGACGACGGCCGCCGCCGGGGCCGCGCTCGACCTGGCCGGCCGGCTGCCGGCCCGGACCGTGGAGCGGGCGACGGATCTCGCCCGGCGCGTCGGCGACCCCGACACCGTGCCGCGGTGGTCGGCCGATCTGCCCGGGTCGGGTGGCGCGCGGGTGCCGGCCTCCCTTCCCACGGGCGACGCCGACGCCGTCCTCTTCAGCTCCTGCACCGGCACGATGTTCGGCCCCGCCGACCCGGGCGCCACCGAGGCGTTCGCCCGGCTCTGCAAGCGGGCCGGGGTGCGGCTGGTGGTGCCCGACCGGCTCCCGTCACTGTGCTGCGGAACCCCGTGGAAGTCCAAGGGGCACAAGGCCGGGCTCGCCGCGATGGCCGCCAGGGTGCTGCCCGCGCTGTGGACCGCGACCGATCGCGGCAGGCTGCCCGTCGTCACCGACGCGTCGTCGTGCACCGAGGGCCTGCACCAGATGCTCGCCGACGGCCATCCCCGGTACCGGGCGATCCGCGTCGTCGACGCCGTCGCGTTCACCGCCGAGCACCTGCTCGGCGCGCTGACGCCGACCCGCATCCCGACGCTCGCGCTGCACCCGACGTGCTCCGCGCAGCGGATGGGCCTCACCGCCGCGCTGCTCCGCGTCGCCGAGGCCGTCGCCGTCGAGGTGACGGTGCCCGACGCCTGGGGCTGCTGCGGGTTCGCGGGCGACCGCGGCCTGCTGCACCCCGAGCTCACGGCCGCCGCGACCGCCCCGCAGGCCGCCGAGCTGGCCGGCAAGGACTTCGACGCCCACGCCTCCTGCAACCGCACCTGCGAGCTGGGGATGTCGCGCGCGGTGGGGGAGCCCTACGTCCACGTGCTGGAACTGCTGGAGCGGGCGACGCGATGACGGCACCCCGAGCGGCGGGAGGGCACACTCCGTAGGACCTCGGCGGGTCCCGACGTGGGGGCCTGACCGTGCCCCAGCTGCGTGTTCCGGCGCTCGATGCCGTCGAGGAGGAAGTCGACGCCGCGAGCCAGCTGCTCGGCGGCGCTCGGTCCCTCGGCGATGCGCATCCACGCGGCGAGCAGCGGGTACCGCGCGGCTTCGGCGCAGCCCGGCGGCTCAGCGTTGCCTGCGGGCCTGCCGGTCATCGCGGCAGCGGAGCGGAACCGCGTAGCCGGACGATCCGGTGCCCCGCGCGGTGTCGTCGTACCAGGACGTCGGCGAGCGCGAACACCCCCGCCCCGACCAGCACCCATGCGGAGACGACGGCGTAGGTCGCGGAGGCCAGGCCGATCGCCAGGCCGACGATCGTGAGGACGGCGGCCGCGATCCACAGCGGCCGCGTGGCGGCGGTCGGGGTGCCGAGGGTCGAGGTGGACGTGGTGGCCGGGGTCGAGATGCTCATCGCCGCGCTCCGTTCCGGAGGACTGTCGTGCTGACGCCCTCCAGACTCGCCCCGTCGCGACGACGGTGCGGTCGGCCGCCCGGCGGACGTGCCGGACGACGCCGCCGTCCACCGACCGGCCGACGCCCGCCGTGTCCCGGGACAGCGACCCGATCGACGGCGCGGCGCGACGGCACGGGGGACGGCCGGTGGTGCGGCGGGCTCAGGCCCGGGGCGTCAGGGCGGCGAGCCGCGGGGTCTCGTCGAGCCAGCCGAAGGTCTGCTCGGTCGGCACCGTCGGGCTGTACTCGGCGGCCACCGCGCCGCGATAACCGGCGGCCCACAGCGCGTCGACGACACCGGGCACGTCGACCATGCCGGTCCCCGGCTGCGCGCGGCCCGGCGCGTCGGCGACCTGGACGTGCGCGATCACCCCGACGTGGTCGGCGATCACCTGCGGGAGGTCGTCGCCGCTGGTGGTGAGGTGGAAGGTGTCGAAGAGGAACCCGGCCGAGTCGGCACCCGCGGTCTCGCGCACCCGGTCGACGACGGCGACGGCCTCCTGCGCGTTCGTGACGGGGTAGGTGCCGTTGAGCCCCCGTCCGAGGGCCTCGACGAGCACCGTGCCGCCGACCTCGCCCAGACGCCGCGCGGCGGTCGCGAGCTGCGCGACGGCGAGCGCGTCCTGTTCCGCGACCGGCACGTCGGGCCGGCGTTGGCCGTAGAGGCCGTTGAAGACGGGGCAGCCGGTCCGTCGCGCGATCCCCACGACCGCGTCCAGGTTGGCGGCGAACTCCTCGGTGCGCGCCGGGTCGCAGGCGATCCCGCGCTCGCCGGCGGGCAGGTCACCGCCGTAGAGGTTGCACCCGGCGAGCCGGAGCCCGGCGTCGTCGAGCGCGGCGACGAGGGTGTCCACCCCGCCCGGTGGCGGCACGGGGTCCGACCAGGGCCACCACGTCTCGACGGCGGTGAAGCCGGCGGCCGCGGCCCTGGCGAAGCGTTCGAGATAGGGAACCTCGGCGAACAACAGCGAGATGTTGGCGACGAGCGGCAGCCGCTCCTCGGCGTTCACGCGGCGATCCCGGGGCCGACGACGGCGACGCGCACGGTCCTCCTCCTGGTAGGCGCCGGTCGACCCGACCGACTCTCGTGGCGCCGACGATTCCCCGCGACGGTGCCGTCGGTCAATGCCGCCGGACAGGATCACGGTCTCGCGCCCCGGCGGAGCCGCCGACCGGACCGGCGAGCCGCGGCGTTCAGGTGGTCGAAGCCAGCGCCCTCAGCGACGACTGCCACCATTCGGCGAGACGCTGTTGGAACGGCTGCAACGGGAAGCCGTGCCGGGCGACGTGCTCCTGCGGCACACCGTCCCACCCCAGGTGCTCGACGACGACGCGGGTCCCGTCGTCGACCTCCTCGAACCGCACGTGCACCTCGGTCTCCCTGTCGGCGGGGAACGTCGCGGGTCGCCAGCCGAGCACGAGCCGGCCGGGCGGCTCCCAGACCCGCACCCGCCCGACCTCGAACGGCGGGTCGTCGGGGTAGCACTCGAGCACCCGCCCGCCCGGTCCCGCCTCGATGGCGAGCCTGCCGTCGTCGCGACCGTTGAGCTGGAACAACGTGTTGGGCCGCCACCAGATCGCGGTCTCTGCGGTGAACGCGGTGAACACGCGGTCGGGCGGGGCCGCGATGCGCAGCGCGACCAGCACCCGTGAGGTCACGACGGCCCCTCGACGTGCGCCTTCAGCGCGGCGAGCTGGTCGGCCCAACCCTGCTCGACGGCGTCGAGCCACGAGCGCAGCTCGGCGGTCGCCCCCGGGCGCAGCGAGTAGACCCGCACTCGGGCGTCGAACGCCGGGCTGGTCTCCTCGACCATTTCGCTGTCGCGCAACACCTTCAGGTGCCGGCTCAGCACCGAGGGGCGCAGGTCGAGCGCCGCCGCGAGCTCGCCCGCCCGGTGCGGTCGTCCGCGCAGCAGTTCCACGACCCGGCGACGGTGCGGGTCGGCGAGCGCGCCGAGCGTGCGGTCGACGGGGTCCGGCGACGCGGCAGCGGCGGCCGCCGTCACGTCCAGCTCGGCGCGTCGATCCGCCGGCCGATCACGGTCTCCGCCTCGGCCCGGCTCACGTCGCGGACGTGGGCGGCGAACGTCCACACGTGGCCCTCGGGATCGACCGCGCGGTAGGTGCGGTCGCCGTAGAACTGGTCCTCCGGCTCGGCCACGATCCTCGCCCCGGCGTCGCGGGCGCGGGCGCAGTGCGCGTCGACGTCGCAGGTGAGCAGGACGCTCGCGCTCTGGGTGTTGGCGCCGCCGACACCGGCGGGGCTGCGCGTCCAGTCGGCCCACTCGCCGCCGATGACGATGCGGCCCCGGCCCTGTACCGACATCTCGTAGTGCGACGTCATCGCGTCGTCGCCCTCGATCGCCATGCTCACCTCGAAGCCGAACGCGCGCGCCAACCAGTCGAGCGCGGCCTTCGGGTCGCGGTAGGTGACCGCGAGGGTGACGGTCGGGACGTCCTCGGGAGAGGTCACGGGAAACTCCTTCCTCGTTTCGAGAATAGTTTCCGAATCTGAGAACTATCTGTCAACCCGGACGTCCGTGGCGCCTCTGCCACGATGGCCGGCCGGCGCTGCGCCCCGAGCACCGTCGGTTCATGGCGGGCCACGCCGCCAAGGGTGACGTCGTGTTCGCCGGACGCTACGCCGACGAGAGCGGCGGGCGCCGGGTTCCGGAGCGCAGCCTCACCGTCGGCGTGAGGCCGGTTGCCGAGGGTGAGTCCTGTGAGGTGAGGTCGGGACCTGGCCGAGCGGGTAGTGCACGGAACGGTGGCGCCTCGGGGGCGTAGCGGATCGTCGTGTCGTGGGCCTCGGCGCGCGGCGGTGGCGCGGAGCCGGGGTCGTGCCTGCGACCGGGCCGACGGCCCGGCCGGACGCAGGCCGTCCCGGCCGTCGGTCATCGCGGCGCCGCGCGAGGGCTCCGCGGGACGCGGACGACGGTCTCGCCGAGCCCGACGTCGTGCCCCGCCCGGCACCGGACCTGTACGTCGACCGCCGCGCCGCAGCCGGCATGGGCCAGCTCGACGGGACCGTCCTCGATGTGGGTGTCCCCCCACCGTACGAGGGCGACGAAGACCGCGTGCAGGTCACGGCCCTTGTCCGTCAGCAGGTACTCGTGCCGGGTCCGCTGACCGTCCTCGCGGTAGGGCCGCCGCTCCAGCAGGCCGTCGGCGACCAGCTGCCTGAGCCGGGTCGCGGCGGCGGCCTCGGTGATGCGCGCGCGGCGGGCGAGGTCCTCGAAGCGGCGGGCGCCGTAGTAGGCCTCCCGGAGCAGGAGCATCGCCGAACGCGTGCCGACGAGCTCGAGCGCGCGTTCCATCGAGCACCGGCCGGGCCCGGTCCAGTCGTCGCGGTCGGTCAGTCGGCCCTCCAGCGTCATCACCCCGGCCGACGACGCTTCCGCCGCGTTACCGTCCGTCGCGGCGCCGGCCGTTCCGCTGTCGGGTGTCGAGGCCATCACAGCTCCAGGGTAGGAGTCGCAGCGCCGGACCGGTGACGCCCGGCCACCCTGACTATAGCCCGATATAGTTAGCGGCGTCCGCCGCGCGGCGGGCCACCTCGCAGGACGCATCCGGCCTGCCCATGACCGACCACGGCCCCGGCGCCGTGCGATCCCGCGGAGGAACCCCGATGAGTGCTCCGGCGCCACCTGCGACCCAGGGCCGGCCGGTGCGTCGAGGCGCGACGCTCGCCGCGGCCTGCCTCGGCGTGATGATGACGTTCCTCAACATCACCGCGACGATCTCGTCGCTGGCCTCGATCCAGGCCGACCTGCACATCGGGAACACCGCGTTGGTGTGGATCACGAGCATCTACTCGCTCGCGGTCGCGAGCCTGGTCCTCGCGGCGGGCACCGCGGGCGACATCGTCGGTCGCCGGCTCGTCTTCGTCATCGGCGTCGGACTCATCGGGCTCGGCAGCGTGTTCGCGTACCTCTCCGCGGGCGTCGCCCTGCTGCTCACGGCGCAGGTCGTGATCGGCATCGGTGGCGCGATGGTGCTGCCCAACAGCCTCGCGATCGTCAGCCACACGTTCCACGAGCCGCACCTGCGCACCGAGGCGATCAGCATCTGGGCGGGATGCTCAGGTGTCGGTCTCGCCATCGGCCCGGTCGTGGCCGGCGCCCTGCTGGGCCACTGGTCCTGGCACGTCGTCTACGTCGTGAACGTCGTCGTGTCGGTGCTGGTCGTCGCCTTCGCGCTCCTCGTCGTCCAGGAGAGCAGGCACCCGGACAAGCGGCTCGACCCGCTGGGTGTGCTGCTGGCGACGATCGCGGTCGCCGCGCTGACCTTCGGCATCATCGAGGGCGCCTCGATCGGCTACCTCAGCGGCCGGATCCTCGGCGTCTTCGCCCTGTTCGTGGTGGCGCTGGCGGTGTTCGTGATCGTCGAGCTCCGCCACCCCGACCCGATGGTCAACCTCCGGTTGTTCCGCAGCCCGTCGTTCAGCACGGTCATGGTCGTCGCCGTCGTGTTCATGTTCGGGTTCACCGGTTGCGCGCTGCTCATGGTGCTCTATCTCGAGCGCGTCGCACGGCTGTCCCCGATCGACGTCGGCCTCGCCCTGCTGCCGATGTTCGGCGTCTACGTCGTCGTCAGCGCGATCGCCGCGCGGATCGTCCGCAGGCTCGGGACCACGTTGGTGATGACCGTCGGGCTCGTCGTCTCCGCCGGTGGCGCCTTCCTGCTCCTCGCCGCGGGCACCGACTATGCCTACGCGCACGTCTGGCCGGGCTTCGCGATCTTCGGCTTCGGCATGGGTCTCGTCGCGGCCCCGACCACCGCGGCGGCCGTCGTCAGCGTGCCGCCGCAGCAGGCGGGCATGGCCAGCGGCACGGTCAACATGTTCCGCCAACTGGGCAACGTCCTGGGTGCGAGCATCCTCGGCACGATCCTGACCAGCCGGTTCACCAGCGAGCTGCCCGGCGAGCTGGCGGGCAACGGCGTCCCGGCTCCCGTGGCGGCCCAGGTCGCGGCCGCGGCCTCCTCGGGCGGTGCTCCGTCGTCGGCGCTGCCGGTATCGCTCGCGGCGCGCGTCGCCGAGTCCGTCGGGTCGGCGTTCACCACCGGCTTCCACACCGGCGCGATCGTCGCGGGGGTCGTCCTGCTCGTCGTGGCCGTTCCGACCGCTCTGCTCGTTCGTCAACGCGCGGCCGTCGCGGCACCCGCACCGCCGGCCTCGGCTCCCACGGTGCTCGACGCCGTCGCCGCCGGCGAGTGGGCCGCCGCCACCGGCGAGTCGGCCGTCGCCGTCAGCGCGGTCGCCGTCGGTGCCGGTCCCGCGGTCGTCGGCACCGTCCGCGGCGCGGACGGCACGCCACTCGCCGCCGCCGTCACGCTGACCGGGCCGTCGGGGGAGCAGATCGGGCGCCTGAGCACCGGTCCGGACGGCACCTACCGCATCCCGGTCGGTGCCGGCGGCCGCTATCTGCTGGTCGCGAGCAGCCCGGCGCGCCGTCCGCACGCCGAGACGGTCGTCGTCGGCGACGGGCCCGTGCGCCACGACGTCACGCTCGTCGGGAGCTTCGCCGTGCGCGGCCGGCTGGCGGACGAGGGCGGTCGGCCCGTCGAACGGGCGACGGTCTCGCTCATCGACGCCGTGGGTGACGTCACCGCGGTCACCACCTCGGCGCCGGACGGCACGTTCCTCGTCGACGCCGTCGCCGACGGCCGCTACACGCTCACCGCCCACCACCCCGGTTGCGTGCCCGTGGCAGCGGGCATCGAGGTCGGCCACGACGTCGTCGACGCCCCCGGCCACGAGATCGCAATGGTCCGACGGGCGCGCCTGATCGGCTCCGTCGTCGTGGCGGGCAGTGGCCGCGGGGTGGCCGGCGCGACCGCGACGCTCACCGACGAGCAGGACCGGGTCGTGGCGACCGCCGTGAGCGACGAGCACGGACGGTTCGCGTTCGACGACGTCGCGAGCGGCACCTACACGCTCAGCACCCGCGGGTACGACCCGGTCGTCCAACAGGTGCGGGTCGAGCCCGGGCGGACCGGGTCGACGCACGTCGAGTTCCCCGCACCCGACGGCAGGGCCGTCCCGCTCGACGTGGTGCCCGCCGAGGGCGGGCGTCCGGTCGTTCACTGACCGCGGCGGGAATCCGAGCGGCGCGCAGCGCGCCGACCCGGAACGGCCGACCATCTATGTAGAACGACATAGTAAGTTGGGGAACGGGCACGCTCGGGCCGTCACGCGCCGCCCGCGGCGAGAGCGGACGCGCCGTCCCCGCCGGCCCCCGCCGCCTCGTCCCGCAGCCGGTCCGCCTCGGCGGCGAGCACGTCGCGCAACGTCTCGAACGACGTGGTCGACCGCAGGCTGCGGCTGATGATCAGGGCGCCCTCGAGGGCGGCGTAGGCCGCGGCGGCGAGCGGGTGGGCGGCCTCGGCGGGCACGCCCTTCTCCGTCAGGCGGGCCGCGAGGATGACGACCGAGTCCTGGAACGACCGGCGGGTCGCCTCCGAGAGCGTCGAGGTCTGCGGCACCTCGAGCACGATCGGCGCGACCGCGCAGCCCTGGCGGTAGCCGCTGGCCACGAGCCGTTCGAGGGAGGCGTCGAGGAACCCGCGGATGATCTCCCCCGGGGTGTCCACGCGCAGGGCGACCCGGTTGATCAGGGCTGTCGTCTCGGCGCTGTGGGTCAGCACCACCTCGGTGCCCAGCTCCTCCTTGCCGCCGGGGAAGTGGAAGTAGACCGAGCCGCGCGGCGCGGCGCTCGCCGCCAGCACGTCGGACATCGCGGTCCCGAGGTAACCGCGCTCGCGGAACAGGCCGCGCGCAGCGGTCACCATGCGGGCCTTGCTGTCGGTGCGGCGAGGCATGCCGACACGGTACATCCGCGGCCGATCGTTGTCCCCGGGCTGCCGTTGACACTATGTCGGGCGGCATATAACGTCCGCCGCCACAGTCCGAGCAGAGGAGGGCACCGTGGCCCAGGCAGCCCCGCAGGTGACCGACGTCGCCGTCGATCCGGAGCCGGGGGGCGGCGACGTCGCCCGTCCCGCCGAGCGACCTGAGGAGGCGCACGTCGCGCGCGAGATGCACGGAGCGCTGGCCGTGCTCACGATGCAGAGCAGGCCGCACAACTTCCTGGGGCCCGACCTCATCGCCGGTGTCCTGTCCGCTGTGGACCGTTCCGTCGCCGACGGCGCCCGCGCGATCGTCCTCCGCAGCGGCCTGCGCAACTTCTGCGCCGGTGCCGACGTCGGGATCTTCGACAGCGCCGACCGTGGCGAGGCCCCGGACGTCGACCTGGTCGACGTCCTGCGGGTCTTCGACGAGCTCCCGGTCCCGATCGTCGCGGCCGTGCACGGCGTGTGCGTCGGTGGCGGCTTCGAGCTGGCGCTCGCGTGCGACCTGATCGTCGCCGCCCAGTCGGCGAAGATCGGCTGCGTCGAGGCGACGATCGGGATGAACCCGCTGATGGGGGCGATGCAGCGGATCACCGACCGGGCGGGTTCGGCGCGCGCGAAGGAGATGGCGCTGCTGGCCCGCCGCTACGACCCGGCGACGTTGGAGCGCTGGAACGTCATCAACCGGGTCGTGCCCGACGACAGCCTCGAGGGGGTCGCGCTGACGCTCGGTCAGGAGCTCGCGCACGGCCCGACCGTCGCGCACGCCTCGACGAAGGCGGTCATCTCCTACGCGGCGGGCCACGGCCCCCGCGCGACCGACGCCGTGATGGCCGAGCTGCAGAAGGACATCTGGACGTCGAACGACCTCAAGGTCGGCCTGCGGTCGCTCGCCCAGAACGGGCCCGGCGCCGCCCGCTTCGAGGGTCGGTAGGCCGACGATGCCCCTTCCCCTCAGCGGTCTGCGCGTCGTCGACTTCTCCCGGGTGCTCGCCGGCCCGCACTGCGGCAAGCACCTCCTCGACCTCGGCGCCGAGGTGATCAAGGTCGAGCCGCCCGGTGGTGACCTGTCGCGCAGGGCGTTCCCGGTCCAGGGCGCGGTCACCGGCTACTACGCGCAGCAGAACTCGGGCAAGCGCAACATCAGCGTCGACCTCAACGTGCCGGAGACGCGCGAGGTCGTGACGGCATTGTGTGCGACGGCCGACGTCGTCATCGAGAACTTCCGGCCCGGGGCGCTCGGCTCCTTCGGGCTCGACTACGCCTCCGTCGCGGCGGTCAAGCCCGACATCGTCTACGTCTCGATCAGCGGCTACGGCCAGCGCGGCAACTGGGCCGGCCGGATGGCCTACGCGCCTACCGTCCAGGCCGAGGTCGGCTTCACCCGCAACACGTTGTGGCACTTCGACGCCGAAGGTCCACGGCGACGGACCGACGCCCTCTCGCACGCCGACGTCTACTCCGGGCTGCACGCCACGATCGCCCTGCTCGCGGCCCTGCAGCACCGCGCGGCGACCGGCGAGGGCCAGTACGTCGACGTCGCGATGGCGGCGGTGATGACGTCGATCAACGAGCGCGTGCACGTCGATCTCGCCGACCACGACCTGGGCTCGGAGCGGCCGGTGCTGGGCGCCACCGACGCGCCGTTCTTCACCAGTCCCGAGGGCGATCCGTTCGTGGTCCCGATGAGCCTGGTCGGCTCGCTGACGTTCCAGTTCTACTGCAACGCGATGCGCCGCCCCGACCTGCTCGACGACCCGCGCTTCCTGACCCCGCAGCTGCGCGAGGCCAACTTCGCCGCCCTGCACGCGATCGTCCAGACCTGGATCCACACGTTCGACACCATGGGCGCGCTCGACGCCCAGTTCGACGAGGCCAAGATCGCGACCGGGATCGTCCGCGGCATCGACGAGTTCGCCGCGTCCGAGTGGGCCGAGCAGTGGGGTGTCACCCGCACGGTGTCCGACCGCGCCGCGGGCACGATCACGATCCCGGGCATGCCGTGGCACTTCAGCCGGCACGAGGAGCCTCTCGACGACCAGGTGCCCGCCCTACAGGGCGAGCACAACGTCGAGGTGCTCACCGAGCTCGGGTACGACGCCCAGCAGATCGAGTCCCTCTACAAGGTCGGCGGGCTCGTCGAACCGGCCAGGGAGGGAGTGTGACGCGCTGGGTGACCTACTCGTCCGGACCCGGCGCCCCGCTGCGCGCCGGCGTCCTGCACGAGGGCCGGGTCCACGGCCGGGCGGGGACCGAGACGCTGCTCGACCTCGTCGGCACGGACCTCACCGCCGAGGGGCGCGACGTCCTCGCCGCGCCGGCCGAGGTCCTCGACGAGGCCGCGGTCGTGCTGCACGCACCGATCCCGGTCCCGCCGTCGATCCGTGACTTCATGGCGTTCGAGAACCACGCCGTGACCTCGCTCGAAGCGGTCGGGTCGAGCCTGGCCCCCGCCTGGTACGACGCCCCGGCCTTCTACTTCACCAACCCGCGGGCGGTGGTCGGGACCGGCACGCCCGTCGCGGTCCCGCCGGGCAGCGCGGCGTTCGACTACGAGCTCGAGGTCGCCGTCGTCATCGGGCGGGACGGCTCGGACATCCCGGTCGAGCAGGCGTGGAGCCACGTCGCCGGGGTGACGATCCTGTGCGACTGGAGCGCGCGCGACCTGCAGGCGCACGAGATGGCGGTGGGACTGGGCCCGGCCAAGGGCAAGGACTCGGCGACGACGCTGGGGCCCTGGCTCGTCACGCCCGACGAGCTGGAGCCGTACCGGCGCGGCCACGGGTTCGACCGGGCCATGCGGGCGAGCGTCAACGGTGTCGGGTACAGCGCCGGGACGCTGGCCGACCTGTACTGGTCGTTCGAGGAGATGATCGCCTACGCCTCGCGCGGCACCCGGCTCGTCCCGGGTGACGTGCTGGGGTCGGGCACCGTCGGCACCGGCTGCATCCTCGAGCTCTCCCGGGTGCACGGCGGCGACCGCTACCCCTGGCTCGTCCCGGGCGACGAGGTCGAGCTGTCCGTCGAGGGACTGGGCTCGATCCAGCACGTCGTGCGGGCGGGGGCGACGGTGCTGCCGCTGCGGCAACGGCCTGCGTGAGGCCTGCGTGAGGCCTCCGTGCCGCCCCGCGACCGACGCGCCGTGCCGGTCGCGGGGCCGGCGGGATCAGCCGTGCGCCATGCCGGTCGCGAGCCGGCGGGATCAGCCGTGCAGGGCGGCCCGCAGGGTCCGGACCGCCTGGTCGATCGCGGCTTGCGCGGCACCGGAGTCGCGCAGCGCGTCGACCATCATGAAGTCGTGCACCATCCCGAGGTAGCGGATGGCGGTGACCGGGACGCCCGCGGCGCGCAGCTTGTTCGCGTACGCCTCGCCCTCGTCGCGCAGCACGTCGGCCTCGTCGGTGAGTACCAGCGCGGGCGGCAGGCCGGCCAGCTGCTCGGTCGTCGCCCGCAGCGGTGACGCGGTGATCTGCGCACGCTCGGCCGGGTCGGTCGTGTACTGGTCCCAGAACCAGCGCATGCCCTCGCGGTGCAGGAAGTAACCGGTGTCGTACCGCTCGTAGGAGCCGGTGTCGAAGTTCGCGTCGGTGACCGGGTAGAAGAGCAGCTGGGCGGCGAACCGGACGTCGCCGCGCTCCTTGGCCAGCAACGTCAGCGCGGCGGTCATGTTGCCGCCCACCGAGTCTCCGGCCACGGCGAGCCGGGTGCCGTCGAGCCCGTGCGCCGCGCCGTCGGTGCCGATCCACTGCGCCGTGCGGTAACCCTGTTCGATCGCGACGGGGTAGCGCGCCTCCGGCGAGGGCGTGTACTCGACGAACACCACCGCGACCCCGGCGCCGACCGCGAGCTCGCGGACGAGCCGGTCGTGGGTGTGCGCGTTGCCGAAGACCCAGCCGCCCCCATGCATGTAGAGCAGGGTCGGCAGCGCGCCCGTCGATCCCTGCGGTCGGACGATCCGCACGTCCACCGGACCGGTCGGGCCACCGTCGACGGACACCCACTCCTCGTCGACCGGGGGCTTGGGGGTGTCGCCGGACTGGACGTCGTCGACCGCCTTGCGGCCGTCGGCCGGGTCGAGCTGGTAGAGGAACGGCGGCGTCGCCGTGGCGTCCACGAACGCCTGTGCGGCGGGCTCCAGTACCGGGTTCTCGCTCATCGTCTGCTCCGATCGCTCGATGTGTCCGCGACGTCGGCCGCGGCCTCACAGCGAGAAAGCTATTGCCCAACTAACTTGTGCACAAGTTAATGTGGCGCGTGCTACTGTGGGACACGTGAGTGACGAGTCCCTGCTCCTCGACGACCAGTTGTGCTTCGCGATCTACGCGGCCTCGCGTGCGGTGACGGCCACCTACCGGCCGCTGCTCGAGGAGCTGGGGCTGACCTATCCGCAGTACCTCGTGATGCTGCTGTTGTGGGACAGGGGCCGCTGCTCGGTCAAGGAGGTCGGCGCTGCTCTCGAGCTCGACTACGGCACCGTCACGCCGCTGCTCAAGCGGCTCGCGGCGCTGGGGCTGGTCGAGCGCCACCGCCGCACCGACGACGAGCGCGGTGTCGACGTCGTACTCACCGCCGAGGGGGAGGCGCTGCGGTCCCGGGCCGCCGCGGTCCCGACGCAGATGGGTACGGCCTTCGGCCTGTCCGCGGCCGAGCGCGAGGACCTGCGGAAGCGGCTGCGGACGTTGACCCGGTCGGTGCACGCGTTCACCGCCGAGCGTGTGAGCCCCGCCACCGGATGACCCGGGCCGGGTGCATCCGCGCTGGCTCGGGGCGTACCGGTGTCGTCCCGCATGGTGGGAGCAGATGTCCGGATTGACACCGGTGGGGATCGGGTTCGTACTGTCGGACGACGACGGGCGACCGTCGGAACCATCCAGAGCGGCCGAGAGACCTGGCTCGACGACGCCGCAGCAACCCCCCGTGACCGGGCGAGGGTGCTCATGCCGGGAACGATGGAGGCGGTCGTGAGCACCTACCGGGGGGCCTACCGGCTCCACGTCGACCTGCTGCGGGTGACGAGCGCGAGCTGTCGGGGCTGACCGGCTCGTCCGCCCTGCCCACGTCCCGGGCTCGTCCGCTCCCCGCCGGTCCCGCCGCGCCGGGCACGCTCCACCCGGGCTCGCCCGAAGGACCCGACATCGATGCACCCGACCGCCCTGATCCGGCCACCGCGCGCCCCTCGGA
The DNA here is from genome assembly GCF_036984265.1 of Pseudonocardia sp. D17. NCBI lineage: Bacteria > Bacillati > Actinomycetota > Actinomycetes > Pseudonocardiales > Pseudonocardiaceae > Pseudonocardia > Pseudonocardia sp. D17. The sequence continues at coordinate 55,450 of NZ_BPRG01000257.1, forward strand.
CCGCGACGGAGGTGCGCGCGTGAACGGGTCCACCGACCCGCTGCTGCGGGTCCGGGATCTCGAGGTCTCCTACCGGGCGGCCGGCGCCTCGCTGCCCGCACTCCGCGGGGTGTCGCTCGACGTGGCGCCGGGCGAGGTGCTCGCGCTGGTCGGGGAGTCGGGGTCGGGCAAGTCGACGCTGGCCCACGCCGTCGTCGGCCTGCTGCACGCCAACGCCACGGTCGGTGCCGGCAGCGTGCGGCTCGCGGGCGAGGAGGTGCTGGGCCGCTCGGAGAAGGCGATGCGCACGGTCCGGGGCCGGGTCGCCGGGCTCGTCCCGCAGGACCCGACGGTGTCGCTCAACCCGGTGCGCCGCATCGGGCCGCAGGTCGCCGAGGCGCTGCGGGTGCACGGCCTGGCCACGCGGCGCAGCGCCCCGGTGGCGGCCGAGGAGCTGCTCGCCAGGGCCGGCCTGCCGGACCCCGGCGTGCGGGCCCGGCAGTACCCGCACGAGCTGTCGGGCGGCATGCGCCAGCGGGTGCTGATCGCCATCGCGATCGCCGCGGGCCCCGCGCTGCTCATCGCCGACGAGCCCACGAGCGCGCTCGACGCCACCGTCCAGCGGCGCATCCTCGACCACCTCGAGGAGCTGACGCGCGAGTCCGGCACCGCGGTCCTGCTCGTCACCCACGACCTGGGTGTCGCGGCCGACCGGGCCGACCGGATCGCGGTCATGTCCGGTGGGCGGCTCGTCGAGCAGGGGCCGACCGAGCAGATCCTCGCCGGGCCGACCGACCCCTACACGCGCAGGCTGCTCGCCGCGGCACCCGGCCTCGCGAGCGCGACCGCCGCGGCCCGCGCGCCGGCCCGGCCCGTGGTCGCGACCCCTGCGGTGTCGGGGGCGCCCGACGAGACACCGCTGCTCGTGGTCCGCGACCTGGTCAAGGACTTCCCGCTGCCGCGCTCGGCCGGCCGCCGGGCGGTGCACCGCGCTGTCGACGGGGTGAGCTTCGAGATCCGTCGCGGCGAGACCCTCGGGCTGGTCGGGGAGTCCGGATCGGGGAAGTCGACCACCGCGCGGCTCGTGCTCCGGCTGGCCGATCCGACCTCGGGCACCGTCGAGTTCGACGGCACCGATGTCACCACGGTCCGCGGTGCCGCGTGGCGGGAGCTGCGGCGCCGGGCGCAGCTGGTGTACCAGAACCCGTACGCGTCGCTGGACCCGCGCTTCACGATCGCCGACGTGGTCGAGGAGCCGCTGCGCGCCTTCAGGGTCGGCACGCCGGCCGAGCGCCGCGAGCGCGTCGCGGAGCTGGTGGACCGGGTCGCGCTCCCGGCGTCGGTGCTGGCGCGCCGGCCCGTCGAGCTCTCCGGCGGGCAGCGGCAGCGGGTCGCGATCGCGCGGGCGCTCGCGCTGCGTCCCGACCTCGTCGTCTGCGACGAGCCGGTCTCCGCGCTCGACGTCTCCGTCCAGGCGCAGGTGCTCGACCTGCTGGCCGAGCTGCAGGCCGGGCAGGGCCTCGCGTACCTGTTCATCTCCCACGACCTCGCCGTCGTGCGCCGGATCGCCCACCGCGTCGGCGTGATGCGCGACGGGGCGCTGCTCGAGCTCGCCTCCACCGAGGAGCTCTTCGCCTCGCCGCGCGAGGACTACACCCGTGAGCTGCTGGCGGCCGTCGCCGGCAGCCGTTCGCGAAAGGTTCACGCAGCCTCATGAGCGCGCCGTCGTCCTCCGGGCCGTCGTCCTCCGGGCCGTCCTCCTGCGGGCCGGTCCCACTGTCGGTGCTCGACCTCTCCCCGGTCCCGGCCGGAGGCACCGCCACCGACGCGCTGCGGCACACCGTCGAGCTGGCGCAGGCCGCCGAGCGCGCCGGGTACCTGCGCTACTGGGTCGCCGAGCACCACCTCGCCACGGGCGTCGCGTCGTCGTCGACCCCCGTACTGGTCGCCCTGCTCGCCGCCGCGACGCGCACGATCCGCGTCGGTTCGGGGGCGGTGCAGCTGCCGCACACGGCCCCGTTGCAGGTCGCGGAACAGTTCGGGACCGTCGCGGCCCTGCACCCGGGGCGCGTCGACATCGGGCTCGGCCGGTTCGACCTGCAGAAGATCCTCGCGATGCACGCCGCCGGTCGCACCGGGGCCGCGCCGACGCGGGAGCCGGCACCCGAGCGCGTCGTCGACGGCCTGCTCGTCCCGCAGCCGGGCAGGTACCTCGCCGACCTGACGGCGTTCGTGACGCTCGCCGAGCTGCTCGGCATCAGCACGGACTCGCCGCCGCAGGACTACCGGCGCGAGGTGGCCGCGATCCTGTCCTACCTGGACGGCACCGCGCGCGACGCGACCGGGACGCCGCTGCACGTGCTGCCGGCGGAGGGGGTCGACGTCGACGTCTGGGTCCTCGGGTCGAGCCCGGGCGCCAGCGCGGAGGCGGCCGGAGCCCTCGGCCTGCCGTTCGCGGCGAGCTACCACATCGTGCCGCACACCGCGATCGAGACGGTCGAGGCCTACCGCGCCGCGTTCCGGCCGTCGGACCGGCTCGACCGCCCGCACGTCATGGTGTCGGCCGACGTCGTCGTCGCCGAGACCGACGACCGGGCCCGCGAGCTCGCCGCCCCCTACGGCGAGTGGGTGCTCGGCATCCGCACCGGGCGCGGCGCCCGGCCCTACCGGACGCCCGCCGAGGCGTTGGCCCGGGAGTGGACGGCCGAGGAGCGCGCGGCCGTCGCCGACCGTGTGCGCACCCAGTTCGTGGGCTCGGCCGCGCGGGTCGCCGACGGCCTGCAGACCCTGGTCCGCGCCACCGGGGCCGACGAGCTGCTCGTCACGACGATCACCACCGACCACGCCGACCGGGTCGCGAGCCACGAGCTGCTCGCGGCCGAGTGGGCGCGTCGCTCCGCCGCCTCGGCAGCGGCCGGGGCGCTGCGGTGACCCGCCGGCCGGGAAGCTTCGCGGCCCGCCGCGAGTTCTCTGAGAACGTGAAGGGACGCGTCGCGCGCCACCGCCGCCGGCCCGACGACCTGGTCGTGCTGCCGGTCGCGGCGACCGTACTCGGCGACGCCCACGCCGAGGCGGCGGACGAGGCCGTCGGGGTACGCCGGCCGAGGTACGGCCGGCGCGCCGTCGCGCAGGACCGGCGCGACCCCGCCGCGACCGAGATCGACCGCGCCGTCCAGGAGGGTGCCTGCGACGGGTCCGTCCTCGTCCCGGACCAGATCCCGGGCGGCCGCGACGCGTTCGTCGACACCGCGGTCGCGGAACTCCCGGACCGCGGCAGCCGGCGCACCGAGTACTCGGGCACGACCCTGCGCGAGCACCTCGGCCTGCGCCCCCTCACCCGACCCGCCGCGCCCGCGGCCGAGCACCACCGGAGGACACCCGCATGACCACCACGGAGAACAGGCTCGCGGCCGACTGGCAGGCCTGGCACGACGCCCGCGAGGAGCTGCTGGCGACGCCGCACGGCTGGCTCAGCCTCACCGGCCTGTACTGGCTCGACGCGACGCCCGCGGCGTTCCCCGACCTGCCCGGGACGTGGCGGGCGACCGGCGACGGCGGCGTCGAGATCACCGTGCCCGAGGGCGCCGACGTGACGGTCGACGACGCGCACGTGACGGGCACCGTGCGCGTCGAACCGGTCGACGGGCTGCCCGGCGTCCTGGTCGGGCTGGGCGAGCGCAAGGTGGAGGTCATCCGCCGCACCGACTCCTACGCGCTGCGGGTACGCGACCCGCAGGCCGTGACGCGCACGGCGTTCACGGGCGTGCCGACGTTCCCGGTCGAGGAACGGTGGGTGCGGCCGGGACGCTTCGAGCCCTACGACGCGCCGCGGCCGATCACGGTCGGCGCCGTCGTCGAGGGGCTCACGCACCGCTTCGAGACCGTGGGCGAGGTCGTGTTCGACGTCGACGGCGTGCCGCAGCGGCTCGCCGCTCTCCGAGGCTTCGACGGCGGCCTGAACCTGCACTTCCGCGACGCCACGTCCGGGACGAGCACCTACGGCGGCGGCCGCCACGTGCTCGTGGCGGACCCGGCTCGCGACGGCACGGTGACGATCGACCTCAACCGGGTGACCAACCTGCCGTGCGCCTTCACCGCGCACGCGACCTGCCCGCTGCCGCCCGCAGGCAACGTGATCACGGTGCCCGTCGAGGCGGGGGAGAAGAACCCGCCCCGCCCCGACCTCGCGGCCTGACCGTGAGTGCCGATGGTCGCCCTGGCGACCGTCGGCACTCACGAGAGGTCATGCGGGGGTGCGGACGGCCATGAACGTCGTCTCCCGGCGCAGCCGGAACCCGATCGAGAGGTACAGCCGGATCGCGTTGGTGTTCGAGGCCGCCGCGTGCATCATCGGTGTCTCGCCGCGCTCCCGGATGCCGTGGCCGACGGCCCGGACGAGCCGGGTGGCGAGGCCCTGCCCGCGGAAGTCGGGATGGGTGCACACGGCGCTGATCTCGGTCCAGCCCGGCGGGTGCAGCCGCTCGCCCGCCATCGCGACGAGCGCGCCCTCGCGCCGGATGCCCAGGTAGGTACCGAGCTCGACGGTCCGCACCGCGAACGGCCCCGGCTCGGTGAGCGCGACCAGCGCCATCATCTCCGGGACGTCGGCGGCGCCGAGCCGGACCGCCTCCTCGTCGGGAGCGGTCCGCAGGCCGTCGTCGACGAGCTGCACGCCGCGCCCGGAGTCCAGCACCTCCCAGCCGGCGGGGACCGCGGCCGGGTCCTGCGCCGACAGCGCGAACGTCGCGCCCGGCCCGGCGAGCACCGCGAGGTCCGCCCAGGCCGACGGCTCCGCCGCGCTCGGCAGCGCGGTGAACACCGAGACGTCGGGGTGGTAGCGCAGCGCCTGGCCGTGCACCTGGGCGAACCGCCGGTGCGGCCCGGACAGGGAGGCGTGGGCGGGGTTGTCGAGCACCCGCTCCGCGTCGGCGTCGGACGCGGACTCGGGCCGGACCTCGGACGGGATGGTCATCCCGCTCCTTCCGTGCGTCGTGCGGGGCGGCGCGGCGTCGCGCGCGTGCCGTCAGGAGTTGCTGAGCGGCAGGCCCGGAGGGTTGATCTGGGCGGTCGGGACTGCCTCGTTCGCCAGGTTCCAGGTGTCGAGCCAGGCCGCGTACTGGCCATTCTGGATGAGGTGGTTGATCGCGTCGGCGACGGGCTTGGCCAGGCCGTTACCCTTCTTCGTCGTCGCGCAGATCAGGCCCTGGAGGGAGGCGCCCGCTCCGGAGTACTTGCCCGCGCTGCGTGTCGGCGTCGGGGTGCCCGCGGTCTGGGTGACGTGGTAGGCGACGCTCGGGTTGGGCAGGAAGTAGGCGTCGATCTTGCCCGAGGAAAGCGCCAGGTAGGTGCTGTTGATGTCCGGGAAGTACTTGACGTCGAGGGTCTTGCCCTGCGCCTGCAGCTCGCTCTGCCACTGCAGCAGGATCTTCTCCTGGTTGGTGCCCTTGCCGACGGAGACCGTCCTGCCGGCGAGGCTCGCCGCGGTGCCGTCGAAGTTCCACGGGCTGCTCGCGAGGGTCTCGAACCCGAGGTTGTCCTGGCGGTAGCAGGCGAAGTCGTACTTCTCCTTGCGCTGCTCGGTGTCGGTGATGTTGGAGAAGCCGACGTCGGTGCGCCCGCTGTCGATACCGACGAACAGGTTCGCCCAGGTCGCGTTGTCGATCCGGGGTTCGAGGCCGAGCACGGCGGCGACGAGCCTGCCGAGGTCGGGCTCGGAGCCGGTCAACGTCTTCTGGTCGGTCCCTACGAACCCGAGGGGCGGCGACCCGGTCGGCAGGCTGCCAGAGCCGATGACGAGCGTGCCACTGTCGAGGACCGACCTGGGCACCTCGTTGCGGATCGACTCGACGACGGGGACCTGCAGCGCGGTCTCCTTGGCGGCGCCGTTGGACAGCGCGCCGATGGTGACGCTCGTGGTGCCTTCCGTCCTGCCCGTCGCCGCGGGCGCGCTGCCGCCGCACGCGGCCGCGGTGGCCCCGAGCACGACGGTGGCGACGCCCGCCGCGGCGATGCGTGCCCACCGGGGACCGGAGCCCCCAGGACCTCGTGAGCGGCGATAGTCGCTATCGCGACCGTCGCCGCTCACGGGGGAACGGCGGACGGCGGTTGTCTGTCTGGGGCTGGACACGGTGCTGGTCTCCTGGTGGTTCGCTCAGAGCACCTTGGCGAGGAACTCGCGGGTGCGGGGGTGTCGGGGGTGGTCGATGACCTCGGCGGGGGTGCCCTGCTCGACGACGACGCCGTCGTCGAGGAAGACGACCAGGTCGGCGACCTTGCGGGCGAACCCGATCTCGTGGGTGACCACGATCAGGGTCGTGCCCGTGCTGGCGAGGTCCTCGATGACGCCGAGAACCTCCCCGACCAGCTCGGGATCGAGCGCGGAGGTCGGTTCGTCGAAGAGGATCACGCCGGGGCGCAGGGCCAGCGCCCGGGCGATCGCGACCCGCTGCTGCTGGCCGCCGGACAGCTGGCGCGGGTAGGCGTCGGCCTTGTCGCCGAGGCCCACGCGGGCGAGCAGCTCGGCGGCCCGCGCGCGCGACTCGGACCGCGTGGCCCGGCGGGTCGCGACGGGGGCCGCGGCGACGTTCTCCGCGGCAGTGAGGTGCGGGAACAGGTTGAAGTTCTGGAAGACGAAGCCGATCCCGCCGCGCTGGCGCAGGATCGCGCGCTCGCTGAGCTCCTTGAGCCGTTCGCCGTGCCGCCGCACACCGACGAGCTCGCCGTTGACGCTGACGTAGCCGTGGTCGAGCTTCTCGAGGTGGTTGATCGACCGCAGCAGCGTCGACTTCCCGGACCCGGACGGGCCGAGGACGACCGCGACCTGGCCCGGTCGCACGGTCAGGTCGACGCCGGCGAGGACGTGGTGGGGGCCGAACCACTTGTGTGCGCCGTGGATCTCGACGGCGGCGGGCCGGACGTCGGTGGCCGGGTCGGTTCCTCCCGGGGCCGAACCGGTGATTCCGGCCGGGGTGGCTGCGTCGGTGGTCATCGGAGGGCTCCTGCCGCGATCCGGCCGCGAAGCTCGGCGACGCCGGTCCGCAGCTTCTGCAAGGGCGTCAGCGGCATCGTCCGGACCGAGCCCCTGGCGAACCGGCGCTCGACGTAGTACTGCACGACGGACACGATGCTGGTGAGGATCACGTACCAGACCGTCGCGACCATGAGCAGCGGGACGATGTCGCCGGGATAGGTGCTGCCGAGGCTCTGCACCTGGCCGAACAGGTCGAGCAGCGACACGTAGAACACCAGCGACGTCGACTTGATCAAGCCGATGAGCTGGTTGACGTAGTTGGGCACGATCGAGCGCAGCGCCTGCGGGGCGACGATGCGGCGGAACTGGTAGCGCCGTGGCAGGCCCAGTGCCGCGGCGGCCTCGTGCTGGCCCTGGTCGACCGAGAGGATGCCGCCGCGCACGACCTCGGCCGCGTAGGCGGCCTCGTTGAGGCTCAGGCCGACGACCGCGATGACGATCTCCGTCGCCAGGGCCGTCTCGTCGAACTGCACGAACGTCGGCCCGAACGGGACGCCCAGGCCGAGCGACGGGTACAGCGCGCTGAAGTTGTAGAGGAACAGCAGCAGCACGATCAGCGGCACGGAACGGAAGAGCCACACGTAGCCCCAGCTCACCAGCTGCAGCACCGGGCTGCGGGAGAGCCGGCACAGCGCGAGCACGACGCCACCCAGCAGCCCGAACACCGCGCTGAGCGCGGTCACCTTCAGCGTGATGAGCAGGCCCTCGAGCACGACCGGCCGGAGGAACCAGTAGCCGAACCGGTCCCACTGGAAGTACGGGTTGGTGACCAGCCCGTGCCCGATCTGGGCGAGTACGACCAGGACGACGACGGTCGCGACCCACCGCCCCGGATGGCGCAGCGGTACGACGCGCTGTGCCGATGCGGGCCCGGGTGCCGGCCCGGTGTCCGCGGGCCGCGGATCACGGAGAGAGGTGCCGGTGCGCGCGGCGGGTTCCGGCCGCGAATCGCCGATTTCGCCCATTGTGCTGGCTCCAGGAAAAGGGCAGGAAAGCGCCGGCGAAAGGTCGCGCGCAGCGCAGGGGGACCCGATGTCGAATTCGGGCCGATCGGGGCGGGGGCGTGCGCGGCCCCGGGCATGTTTTCTCCCGAAACCGCTCCGAATTGTTCGGACCATTCATCGGCACGGTCAGCCGCGGCGGGTCAGCGGGTCGCGCAGCCCGAGGTGCTCCCGCAGCGTCGTGCCCCGGTACTCGGTCGGGTACACCCCGCGCTCCTGCAGTTCCGGCACGAGCCGGTCGACGATGTCGTCGAGGCCGTCGGGGGTGAAGATCGGCGAGACGTTGAACCCGTCGACGGCGCCGTGCCGGACGAACCTGGCGAACCTGTCGGCCAGCGACGCCGGCGTGCCGGTGTGCCCGCGCTGGGGCTCGAGAGCCGCGGCGGTCTCCCGCAACGAGAGCTTCTGCTCGGCGGCGACGTCCCGCCAGCGCTGCACGAGCGCGACCTGGTCGTCCCAGCGGCGCGAGCCCATCGCCCCGGTCCGCTCGGCGACGACCGGAGCCTCCTCCGGGAGGGGCCCGTCCGGGTCGCGGTCGGTCAGGTCGATGCCCCAGATCTGGCTCGCGATGTTCAGCGCGGTCGCGCCGGTGACCTGCTCGGAGGTGATCCAGCGGCGCTTCTCCTCGGCCTCCGACTCGGTGTCGCCGAGCACGATCGAGGTGCCGGGCAGGATCCGGATGTCGTCGGCCGGCCGGCCCACCGCGCGCAGCCGGGACCGGATGTCGGTGGCGAACGCGAGCGCGTCGTCGAAGTCGCCGCCGTGCGCCGAGAAGATCACCTCGGCGTTGCGGGCGGCGAAGTCGCGGCCGGCGGCGGAGTCGCCCGCCTGGAAGATCACCGGGTGGCCCTGCTCGCTGCGTGGCAGCACCGGCGTGACGTCGACCGCGAACTGCGACGTGCGGGCCCGCACCGGTACGACGCCACCCGGCCGCGACCAGCTCGCGGCCTCGGCCGACGTCGCGACGGCGTCGTCGTCCCACGCGTCCCACATCGCGCGGGCGACGTGCAGGAACTGCTCGGCCCGCACGTAGCGGTCGGCGTGGTCGAGGAAGCCCCCGCGGCGGAAGTTCTCGCCGGTCCACGCGTTGTCGGTGGTCACGACGTTCCAGCCGGCGCGCCCGCCGGACAGGACGTCGAGGCTGCTCAGCCGTCGTGCGAGGTCGGCGGGCTCGTTGTACGTGGTGTTCTGCGTCGCGACGAGCCCGATCCGCGAGGTGAGCCCCGTCAGGGCGGCGAGCTGGGTGATCGCGTCGGGCCTCCCGGCGATGTCCAGGTCGTGGATCCGTCCACCCGCCTCACGCAGCCGCAGCCCCTCCCCGAGGAAGAACGCGTCGAACAGGCCGCGCTCGGCGGTGGTGATCATCCGCCGGAACGAGGTGAAGTCGATCTGCGAGCCGCTCTCGGGCTGCGTCCAGATCGTCCAGTGGTTGACGCCCTGGAAGAAGACGCCGAGATGGAGCGTCGCGTCGGGGTAGGGCACGTCGTCGGACACGGTGCTCACGCGGATGCCTCCTGCGGGACGAACCGGTTGGCCGGGCGCGGGAGCCCGAGGGTGGTGCGCAGCGACGAGCCGGCGACCGGCCGGCTCACGACCCCGGCGCGCAGCAGCGGGGGCACGACCCGCGCCGACAGCTCGGGCAGGTCCTCGTCGAGGACGGCGACGTGCAGCCGCACGCCGTCGACCACGCGGGCGAGGTCGGTGAGCAGGGCGACCAGCCCCGCGGCGGAACCGATGTGGCGCAGCCGTTGCGCCGCCGGCCACGGGGTGTGGGCGTCGAGCGTGGAGAGCCGGTCGACCGCATCCCCGTCGGCGGTGTCGAGCACGACCTCGACCTCGGCGAACACCCGCGGGGTGGCCGCGCGCCGCGCCGCAGCGCCGACGTCGTCGACGGTCGGCTCGTCGACGAGCGTGACGTCGACGAGGTCCGGCGGCAGCAGTCCGTCGGCGGCGAGCACCACCAGCTGGCCCTGCGGCGGCCGCGGCACGATCGCCGGGCCCTTCACCGAGTACGTCTCGCCGACGAAGTCGACGTAGTGCAGCTTGTCGACGTCGAGGTAGCGGCCGGTGGCGACGTCGCGGATCGCCGCGTCGTCCTCCCAGGAGTCCCACAGCGCCCGGTTGACGGTGACGGCGTCGCGGGCCTCGCGGCGCAGACCGTCGGGGTCGGTGACGGCGGGCCGGCCGAGCGCGGCGGCGACCGAGGCGTCGTCGCTGGTGGCCACGACCCAGCCCGCGCGTCCTGCCGCGGCGAAGTCCAGCGACGCCAGCTGGGAGGCGACGTGGAACGGCTCGGTGTAGGTCGTCGAGACGACGGGTGCCACCGCGATGACGCTGGTCAGCGGGGCGACGAACGCGGCCCGCTCGACGGCGCCGATGCGACCGGCGAGATCGGCGCCGCGCGACGGCGGGGCGAGGGAGTCCTCGAACGTCGCGAGGGTGAAGCCGGCGTGTTCGGCGTTGCGCACGACGCGCTCGACCCGGGCCGCGGTCAGCAGCCGGTCGGGGGCGTGCCGGGCCCGCCTCCAGGCGGCGGGGTGCGCGCCGTCGCCGTCGAGCTCGACGGCGAGGTGCAGGGGGCGGTCGGTGGGCATGGTGGTCCTTCGGTGGGCGTCGGTGTCGAAGAGGGTGTCCAGGACTCGGTTGCGAGGACTCGGTGCGAGGCGGGTCGATCGACCGGTTCGGTCAACCAACCGCGGCGAGTGGGGACTCCGTGGCCGCGCCCGCGGCGAGGTCGGCGAGGACCCGGCCGAGCGCGGGCGCGAACTTGAAGCCGTGTCCGGAGAAGCCGGCGGCGACGACGAGCGGGCCGTGCGCGCGCAGGAAGAACCCGGAGTCGGGGGTCGAGGTGTAGGTGCAGCTCACCGGCTCAGGGTGGTCGGCGTCGAGCCCCGGCAGGTGCCGCGCGACGTAGTCCTGCAGCCGGTGCAGCAGGCCGGGCTCGGCGGTGAACGTCCGGCGGTCGGGGTCGCACACCGGGCCCACCCCGTGGAAGCCGACCTTCACACCGTGGGCCGGTGCGGCGAGGCCGTACACCCCGGACGGCCAGCCGTCGGCCGGGCCGGTGTGGTGGACGAACGTCGGCCACGCGGGTCCGGTCCGCCCGACGGGACCGCACGGGTCGTCGCCGCGCACGGGGAAGTGGGCGGGCTGCTCCTGCGTCACGCGCAGCGGCGGCAGGTCGACGAGACCGTCGAGCAACCCGGTCGACCAGGCACCGGCCGCGACGACGGCCCGGCGGGCACGGATGCGCCCCTGCGAGGTCTCGACGTCGACGCGGTCGGTCCCGCGTACCGACAGCCGCTCGACCGTCGTGTGGTGACGCAGACGGGCCCCGCTGCCGACCGCGGCGGCGGCCAGCGCGGCGACGGCCTGGTCGGCGTGCAACCGGCCGGACCGGTCGGGCTGCACGAGGACCGGCCCGGAGAAACGCATGCCCGGCCACCGCTCGCGGGCCTGCTGCGGGTCGAGCCAGTGGTGGGCGATGCCGTGCGCGGCGAGGGAGCCGGCGAGGGCGGTCGTCGCCGAGCGGTCCCCGTGGTCGACACCGCCGGTGACCTGGAGCAACGCCGCGCCGGTGACGTCCTCGAGACATCGCCACAGCTCGAAGGCCTCGACCGCGAGCCGCAGGTAGGGCGCCGCGACGTAGGTCTGGCGGTAGATGCGGCTGGTCCCGTGCGACGCGCCACGGTTGTGCCCCGGGCCGAAGCGGTCGACGAGCAGCACCTCGACGCCACGGCTCGCGAGCTGCCAGGCCGTTGCCGCGCCGACGACGCCGGCACCCACGACGACGACGTCCACATCGGATGGTGGACCGGGCACGGCCGAGCGGGCTGCAGGGACGAGTGCGGGTCGGGACATGCTGCCTCCAGGCGGATCCGGACGGACGGCACCGGGGCCGGGACGGCGGACGGCGGCCCCGGAACGCGGGGGCGCCGAGCGCGGTCCGGCCCGTCGGCCGGGGGACTGACGACCGTCAGCGACCGGCGGCGGCGCGGAGGCGGCAGAGGTCGAGGTGGCGGCGCCGGGTCAGCACGCCGGGACCGGGCGCAGGGGCGGGCGGGCACGCTCGGCGCACGGGAACTCCCATCGTTCCGGGCGTTAGCACCCCGCGCGGTGGCGCGTGGTTGCTGCGACGTCGACGAGCCCGGTCTCTCGGCCGCTCTGGATGGACGGTTCAACTGAACGCGGCGGGCCGCATCGCTGTCAAGACGCCGGACGGGGATGTGGTGTGCACCGCATTCGTTCGGTACCGCTCGAATGTCCGGTCATTGCGAGCCACTTGGCACGCCGGCCGCGTCGCCGTGGCGCGCCGGGCGTCGGCCGAATGCACGAATGTGAGCAACGAGACGGACCGATCGGTCCCCCATGTCTTGAACGCGTCGTCCCCGGAGCGCACCCTCGACGTCACGGACCGATCGGTCCGCTGCGACGAGGCGGAGGTGGCCATGCGGGACGCGGTGATCGTGGAGGCGGTGCGGACGCCGTTGGGCAAGGGCAAGCCGGGCGGGGCATACCACGACGTCCATCCGGTGGACCTGCACGCGCACGCCATCCGCAGCCTGCTGGCGCGGGTGGACGGCCTCGATCCGGCCGAGATCGACGACGTCATCGGCGGCGCGGTCGGCCAGGTCGGGGAGCAGAGCGGCAACACCACGCGCTACGCCGCGCTGGCCGCCGGGCTGCCCGAGTCGGTGCCGGGCGTGACGGTCGACCGCCAGTGCGGCAGCAGCCAGCAGGCGATCAGCTTCGCCGCGCAGGGGGTCGTGGCGGGGGCGTACGACATCGTCGTCGCCTCCGGGGTGGAGTCGATGAGTCGCATCCCGATCGGCAGCCAGTTCACCGTCGGCGGGAAGCAGGTCGACGTGCACGGACCGACGATCGCCGACCGCTACCCGGGTGGGCTGGTCCCGCAGGGCGTGAGCGCCGAGCTGATCGCGCGACGGTGGGAGCTCTCCCGCGCCGAGCTCGACGAGTTCGCCCACCTGAGCCACGTCCGCGCCGCGACCGCGTGGCGGGAGGGCCGGTTCGCCGCCGAGGTGGCCGCGCTGAAGGTCACCCATCCCGACGGTTCGGTGTCGACCCTGGACGTCGACGAGACCGTCCGGCCCGGGACGACCCTCGAGGCCCTCGCCGGACTGCGGACCCCGTTCGCGGCCGAGCGCTGGACCGAGCGTTTCGGTGACATCGACTGGAAGGTCACCGCCGGCAGCTCCAGCCCGTACAACGACGGGTCGGCCGCGCTGCTGATCACCACCAGCGAGGTCGCGGCCGCCCACGGCTGGACGCCACGGGCGCGGATCCACACCGCGGTCGCGGTGGGCGACGACCCGGTCTACATGCTGACCGGTGTCATCCCCGCCACCGCGAAGGTGCTCGCCAGGTCCGGGCTCTCGATCGCCGACATCGACGCCTTCGAGGTCAACGAGGCCTTCGCGCCCGTCGTGCTGTCGTGGCTGAAGGAGACGGGCGCGGACCCGGCGAGGGTGAACGTCAACGGGGGCGCGATCTCGATCGGCCACCCCCTCGGCGCCAGCGGCGCCCGCCTCGCGACGACGCTGCTGGGCGTCCTCGAGCAGACGGGCGGTCGCTTCGGGCTGCAGACGATGTGCGAGGCGGGTGGCACCGCCAACGCCACCATCTACGAGCGCCTGGGCTGAGTCGGCGCGCGGCCTCACACCGTGGCGGTTCCGCCCACCCGTTGCAGGCGGGCGGCCGCCACCGTGTTCCACAGCAGCATGGCGATCGTCATGGGTCCGACGCCGCCCGGCACCGGGGTGACCGCGGCGGCGACCTCGGCCACCGCGGCGGTGTCGACGTCACCGCACAACCCTGCCTCGGTGCGGTGGATGCCGACGTCGACCACCGTCGCGCCGGGCTTCACGGCGTCCGCGCCGACGAGGTGCGGCACGCCCGCCGCGACGACCAGCACGTCGGCGGTGCGCGTGATCGCGGCCAGGTCCGCGGTGTGGCGGTGGCAGACCGACACGGTCGCGTCGCGTTCGAGCAGCAGCTGCGCCTGCGGTTTCCCGACGAGGTTCGACCGGCCCACCACGACCGCGTGCCTGCCCTTGAGCTCGACCCCCGCGCGGTCGAGGATGTGGACCACACCCGACGGGGTGCACGGCCGCAATCCCGGTTTGCCCAGTGCGAGCCGGCCCGCGCTGGCCTCGGTCAGCCCGTCGACGTCCTTGTCCGGGTCGATCAGCTCCAGCAGGTCCGCCGGGCGCAGGTGCGACGGCAGCGGCAGCTGCAGCAGGATGCCGGTCACGGCGGCGTCGGCGTTGAGCCCGGCGATCGTCGACGCGAGCTCGGCCTGGGTGACGTCGGCGGGCAGATGGCGGTGCAGGTCGCGCATCCCGACCTCGGTGCACAGCCGTCGCTTGTTGCGGACGTAGATCTCCGACGCCGGGTCGTCCCCGACGAGCAGCGTCGCCAGGCCGGGCGGTTCGGCCATCGAGGCGACCTGCGTCGCGACCTCGTCGCGCACCCGGGCGGCCAGCGATCTGCCGTCGATGAGCCGTGCGGTCACATGTTCCTCCTCAGAAGACGATCGTGGTGCGCCCGTTGACCATGACGCGGTCCTCGCAGTGCCAGCGCACGGCCCGGGCGAGGACCGTGCGCTCGATGTCCGCGCCGAGCCGGACGAGATCGGCGGCGTTGTGGCGGTGCGACACCCGGATGACGTCCTGCTCGATGATCGGGCCCTCGTCGAGGTCCTCGGTCGCGTAGTGGGCGGTCGCGCCGATCAGTTTCACGCCGCGTTCCCTGGCCCGGTCGTACGGGCTCGCTCCGGCGAACGCGGGCAAGAACGAATGGTGGATGTTGATGACGGGGACGCCGATCCGGTCGAGGAGGTCCCCGGACAGGATCTGCATGTACCGCGCGAGGACGACGAGGTCGACCCGGTCGCGCAGCAGGTCGAGCTGGGCCTGCTCCGCCTCGGGTTTGGTCGCCCGGGTCACCGGGATGTGCGCGTAGGGGACACCGAACCCGGCGACCGCCTCGGCGAGGTCCGGATGGTTCGACACCACCTGGACGATGTCGATCGGGAACTCCCCGCGACGCCATCGCCACAGCAGGTCCAGCAGACAGTGGTCGTACCGCGACACGAACAGGGCGACCCGCGGGAGGGCGTCGACGTCGCGCATCCGCCAGGTCATGCCGAACCGCGGCGCGACCGTCTCGCCGAACTCACGCTCCAGCTGCGGGAGGCGTTCGCGCAGCCCGGGGAGGTGGAAGACGAGCCGCTGGAAGAACCGGCCGCCGACCGGGTCGGTGGTCTCCTGGTCGTACTGGGTGATGTTGGCCCCGCGGTCGTGCAGGAACGCCGTGATCGCGGAGACGATGCCCGGCCGGTCGACGCACGAGGCGAGCAGCCGCCCGAGGTCGGACGCGGCCGGACCGGCGGTACCGGGAGCAGCGGCGGCGCCCGGTCGCGGAGGTCGGGGTGAGGTGACGGTCTGTGTCATCGCGGGCGGATCCCTGTGGCTCCTGGTGGCGCGACCGCCCGGCCGGGCGGTCGCGGTGGCGGTCGGGTCGTCAGCGGGCCGAGGGCGGCGCGCCGACCTCGATGCCGTACTCGGTGCCGGCGTCGACGAGCGCGTCCGCGAGGTACTGCCCGGAGGACCGCTCGCAGTGCAGCAGGTAGGACCGGGTGCGGGCGGTGCCGTCGCCGGCGGGATCGTCGAGCTCGTCCCTGATGTCGTCGCGCACCACGTCGGTGACGACGCGCGCGACCGACGAGCGGAACGCGGACCCGTCGGGCACCACCCGGTCGGCCAGGTCGATCGCGCAGACCTTGGCCAGCAGCGCCGGGGCGGCGGCGCCGGTGAGCCGGACCAGGGCGCGGCCGTGGGTCACGTCGACGACCGAGGCGAACTCGCCGCTGTCGGCGACGACCGCGCGGGTCGCCGCGAGCAGCTCACCGCCCGTCCCGGCCGGGCCGAGCACCAGCCATTCGCCCGGGCCCGCGCCGACGACGAGCGCGCCGGCGAGCGCGCCCTCGTCGTGCCGGGCCGTCCTGCCGAACCCGGTCCCGAGCGCGGCCCGCACGGCCCCCTCGGCCGGCCCGCGGACGGTGAGCTTCGCCAGCGGCCCGAGGTCGGCCAGGACGAGGTCGCCCGTCGCGTGCCGGACGGTCAGCTCCCAGCCGTCGACGATCCGGCGCGGGCCGGGGAACGCGAGCGCGGTCCTCGCGACGGGCGGGGCGGTGGACACGGCCGCAGCGGGCTCAGACACGTTGACGTTCCCCCTCGGGGTCGAAGTGCGCGTGCTCGGCCATGACCTCGACGAGGGTGTCGCGGCCGTCGCGCAGGCGGACGGTCAGCCGGGTCCCGGCGTCGGCGAGGTGGGCGTCGACCTGGCCGAGGCAGATCGAGCGGCCGAGCGTCGGGGACATCCGGCTCGAGGTGATGCGACCGACGATGTGCCCGCCGTCGCTGATGATCTGGCTCGCCTCCTCCGGCACCACCGTCGGGTCGAGCGGCTGCAGCCCGACGAGCCGCGGGTGGTCGTCGTGCTCGGACTGCCACTGCAGCTCGGGCTTGCCGACGAAGTCGGGCTTGTCGAGCTTGACCGCCCAGGCCAGACCGGCGGAGTAGGCCTTGGTCAGGCCGTCGGTGTCCTGGCCGACGATCAGGTGGCCCTTCTCCAGGCGCAGGATCCGCTGGGCCTCGACGCCGAACGGGGCGACGCCCAGGTCGGCGCCCGCCGCCATGAGCGACTCCCAGACGTGCAGCCCGTAGCTCGCGGGGACGTGCAGCTCGTAGGACAGCTCACCGGTGAACCCGATGCGCCACAGGACGCAGTCGGCGACGCCCGCGATCGTGCCGGTGCGGACGTTCATGTAGCCGAACGCCTCGTTGGCGAGGTCGACGTCGGTGAGCCGGGCGAGCAGCTCGCGCGACCGCGGACCGGCGACGTTGATGCTGGCGAAGGCCGTCGTGACCGGGGTGATGTGGACCCGCCAGTCGGGGTGCTCGGTCTGCAGCCAGTTCTCCGCCCACTCCCAGACGGTGCCCGCGCCCGACGACGTCGTCGACATCAGGTAGTGGTGCTCGCCGAGCCGGCCGGTGACGCCGTCGTCGAGGACGACGCCGTCGTCGGCACACATGACCCCGTAGCGCACCCGCCCGACGCCCAGCTGCGACCACTTGTTGACGTAGAGCAGGTTGAGCAGCTTCGGGACGTCGGGACCCTGCAGGTCGAGCTTGCCGATCGGGGTGACGTCGATGATCCCGACGCCTGCGCGGACGTTGCGGACCTCGGCCGCGGGGTCGCCGTAGTGCTCGGGACGGATCCACTGGCCGGCCACGAGGGGGGCGGCCCGGTGCGCCTCGTGCCACGGCTGCATCGGGGAGTGGCGGACCGGTTCGAACCTGCGACCGGCCAGCGCCCCCAACGTGACGGGCGTGTACATCGGCCGCCACGTCGTCGCCCCGGTCTCGGCGATCGTCGACCCGGTCGCGTGGGCGACGAGCGCGACCGTGTTGACCGTCTCGAGCTTGCCCTGCGCCGGGCCCATCGTCGCGGTCGTGTAGCGCTTGACCAGCTCCGAGGAGTCGTAGCCCTCCTGCACCGCCGTGAGGATGTCCTTCGCCGACACGTCCTCCGACATGTCCACGAAGCCGCCGATCGGCGTCGCGAAGAACAGCTCGGGGTGGCGGCGTAGGCCCAGCGGCGCAACGGGTTCCGGCGCGCGTTCGGCCGCGTCGGCGCCCCCGGGCGAGGTGGGGCGGATGCGCGCGTGCGCCGCCGCGAGCGACAGCGCGCGGGCGGCCGCCTCCCGGCCCGCCGCCTCGGCGTGGGCGACCAGCTCCTCGAGCGTGCCGTCGCCTGCGATGCCACCGACCGCGATGACGGTGTCGGGCGTCGCGGCCGGGTCGGGCACGAACCGCGCCGCGTCGGGCCGGTAGACCGGGTTCGAGCCGGACATGTTCAGCAGCGACGTCGGTGCGGTCCACCCGGTCGCGGTGACGAGCAGGTCGGCGTCGAGACGGCTGCCGTCGGACAGCTCGACGGCCTCGACACCTCCGCGCCCGGCCGTCCGCACTACGGTGCGGCCGTGGCGGGCGTCGACCTCGACGACGTCGACCCCGGCGGCGCGGAGGTCGGTGGCGGCCGCGTCGCCCTCGGGGTTGGCCGTGACCACCACGGCCCGCTGCCCCGGTCGCACCGAGTACAGGTTGAGCAGCCGCCGGACGGCCGTCGAGAGCATGACGCCGGGCAGGTCGTTGCCCGCGAACACGTACGGGCGCTCGATGAGCCCGGCCGCGACGACGAGCGTGCCCGCCCGCGCCTTGACCAGCCGCTCGGCCACGTGGGGGAGGCCGCGCTGGACGACGGCGAGCCAGTTGTCGTCGTAGCGGGCCGCGACGACGGAGTCGGTGAGCACCTCGATGCCCGGCTCGGCCTCGACCGCGGCGACGAGCTCCGCGCGCACCCGCAGCTCGTCGGCGTCGCCCCAGCGCAGGTGCCCGCCGAGCTGGTGCTCCTGCTCGACGAGCATGACCGTCGCGCCCGCGCGGGCGGCGGCGACGGCGGCCGCCATCCCGGCGGGCCCGCCACCGGCGACGAGCACGTCGGGGTGGGCGTAGCGCTTGTCGTAGTAGAGCTGTTCGCCGTCGGGCGGCACCTCGCCCGCGTGCACGAACCGCCGCAGCACCCGCTCGTAGGCCGGCCACAGCCGCTCCGGCTTGATGAACGTCTTGTAGTAGAAGCCGGTCGCGAGGAACCGGCCCGCGACCTGGTTGACGGCCTTCACGTCGTAGCGCAGCGACGGCCACGTGTTCTGCGACCGCACGTCCATCCCGGCCTCGGCGAGGCGGTGCGCGCCGCGGACGTTGGGCTCGTCGCCGACCTGCAGCAGACAGCCCGGGTCGAGGATGTCGGCGGTGAGCAGCCCGCGCGGGCGGTGGTACTTGTAGCTGCGCGAGAACACCCGGACCCCGGCCGCGGCGAGCGCCGAGGCGATGGTGTCGCCGGGGTGGGCCCGGTGGACGGCGCCGTTCCAGCGGAACTCGAGCGTCCGGCTGCGGTCGATCACCTCGCCGGGACGGGAACCGAGCCGGCAGTCACCCGTGCCGGCGGTCCGCCGCGTCACGACGTCGCTCCGGCCGTGCGCACCGCGTTGTCGACGGTGTTGCGCTCGATCGCGAAGTACCGCCGGCAACCCGATCCGTGGTACCAGGTCTCGCGGGTCCAGCCCGCCGGGTTGCGGTGCAGGTACAGGTGGCGGCGCCACTCCTGCGGGGTGACGGTGGTCGGGTCGGGCCGGGTCTTCGCCTCGCCGACGTAGCGGAACTCGCTCACGTTGCGAGCCCCGCAGTTCGGGCACGGGAGCAACATCATGGAAGGTCTCCGGGGTCGGTGCGGTGGGGACGGGAGGGGGCGCGGCTCAGTGCCCGACGGCGGCCGCGCCCTTCTCCCCGACGAGGCGACCCTCGTCGAACCGGTCGAGGCCGAACGCGGCGATGATCTCGGGCGGCTTGCCGTTGGCGATGCACGCGGCCATCGCCTCGCCCGACACCGGCCCGGCCTTGAAGCCGTACGTTCCCCACCCGACGTCGACGTAGAAGCCCTCGACCGGGGTGAGGCCCATGATCGGCGAGTAGTCCGGGGTCATGTCGCACAGGCCGGCCCACTGCCGTAGCAGCCGCATCTTCGACAGCGCCGGCATCAGTTCCAGCACGTGCCCCGCCAGCCCCTCGACGAAGTCGAGCGACCCGCGGGTCGAGTAGGACGCGAACGGGTCGACGCTGGCGCCGAACACCAGTTCGCCGCGGTCGGTCTGGCTGACGTAGGTGTGCAGCGTCCCCGACACGACCACGGTGTCCAGGAACGGCCTCACCGGTTCGGTGACCGCCGCCTGCAACGGGAACGTCTGCACCGGCATGGCGACGCCCGCCATGTCCGAGATCAACGTCGACCAGCCCGCGGTGCAGTTGACCACCACCGGCGCGCTGATCCGCCGTCCGTCGGCGGTGCGCACGCCCGTCACCCGGTTCGCGACGACGTCGATCCCGACGACCTCGGTCTTCTGGTGGATGTGCACGCCGTGGGCGTCGGCCGAGCGGGCGTAGCCCCACACCACCGCGTCGTGGCGGATGATGCCGCCCGGTGGGTGGTAGAGCGCGCCGAGGATCGGGTAGCGCGTCGACGGGGAGATGTCGAGGTAGGGGACCAGCTTCTTGATCTCCGGCGGGTCGATCACCGACGAGTCGACGCCCTGCAGCTTGTTGACCTCGGCCCGCCAGTGCATCGTCCGCAGCGAGCTGTCGTTGTGCGCCAACGTCATGTGTCCGCGCTGGGAGAACATGACGTTGAAGTTGAGGTCGGCGGCGAGGTGCTCGTAGAGCTTCACCGAGCGGTCGTAGAACCGCACGCCCTCGGGGGTGAGGTAGTTCGACCGCAGGATCGCGGTGTTGCGTCCCGAGCCGCCGGACCCGATGTAGGACTTCTCCAGCACCGCCACGTTCGTGATCCCGTGGTTCACGGCGAGGTAGTGCGCCGTGGCGAGCCCGTGCACGCCGCCACCGACGATGACGACGTCGTAGCTCTCCCTGGGCGTGTGGTGGCGGAACGCGCGCTCCCAGTCCCGCCCCACGCCGAGCCCGTGCCTGACGAGGCTCCACGCGGAGTATCTCGGCCTGCGCCGGCTCCGTCCCGCGCCGTCGTCGTGTTCCTTGCGGCTCATTCCGGCTGTTCTCCGATTCCCCTGCCGACCGTTCGAGGACGTCAGACCTGAGTGAGGTAGCGGTCGATCTCCCACTGCGAGACCGTCGAGTGGTAGGCGTCGAACTCGGCGCGCTTCACGCCCGCGAAGTAGTCGACGAAGTCGCTGCCGTCGGGCAGCACGCCCAGAGCGCGGCGGAGCACGGCGTCGTCGACCAGCTCGTCGACGGCCCGGTCCAGCGACCCGGGCAGGTGCGCGATGCCCCGCGCGGCGATCTCGTCGGGGCTGAGCGCGAACAGGTTGTCGGTGGTCTGCTCACCGGGGTCGAGCGCGCGGTCGACGCCGTCCAGACCGGCCGCCAGCAGGACCGCCGCGGCGAGGTAGGGGTTGGCCGAGCCGTCGACCGCCCGGTGCTCGACGCGTCCGCCGTCGGGGACGCGGAGCATGAGGCTCCGGTTGTTGCCGCCGTAGGCGACGTAGGCGGGCGCCCACGTCGAGCCCGAGTTCGGGGCGCCGACGCCGATCCGCTTGTAGGAGTTGACGGTCGGACAGATCACCCCCGCGCTCGCCCGGCCGTGGTCGAGCAGGCCGGCGACGAACTGGTACGCGAGCTTCGACAGGCCGAGCGCGTCACCGTCGCCGTCGAACAGCGGCTCGTCGCCGGTCGTCCACAGGCTCAGGTGCGTGTGCAGCCCGTTGCCCGTGACGTCGCTGAACGGCTTGGGCATGAAGGTCGCGCACATGCCCGCGTCGTGGGCGAGCATGTGGACCATGTAGCGGAAGAAGATCGTCCGGTCCGCGGTGGTGACCGCGTCGGAGTAGGTGAAGTTGCTCTCGAACTGCCCGTTGCCGTCCTCGTGGTCGTTGGCGTAGTTGCCCCAGCCGAGCTCGTTCATGTTCCGGGACAGCGTCGAGAGGAAGTCCCACATCCGGGTCAGGCCCTTGACCTCGTAGCAGGGCTTGGCCGAGCGGTCGAGCGCGTCGGCGACCTCGAGCCCGCCCTCGGGGGTGCGGCGCAGCAGCGAGTACTCGGCCTCCACGCCGGTCTTGAGCACCCAGCCGCGTTCGGTCCCGAGCTGCTCCAGCAGCCGCTTGAGGATCACCCGAGGCGCGTACGGCCAGGGGTCGCCGCCGACCTGCGGGTCGCAGTGCAGCACGGCGACCCCGGGCTTCCAGGGGACCCGCGTGTAGGACGCGGCGTCGGGCAGCACCGTCAGGTCGGGGTCGGCGGGACCCTGACCCATGTCACCGGCGGCGAACCCGGCGAACCCGGCGCCGCCGTCCATCAACATGTTCAGGCTCGACCGTGGCACCGCCTTCGCGCACGGTTTCCCGTGCAGGTCGACGAACATCGCCAGGAAGAACTCGATCCCGTCCTCGTCCGCCCGCGCCGCGAGGTCGTCCCGACCGTCACCCATGCCAACTCCTCCGCCGTAGGGGGGCACTGCCTGCACACTCGAACTGCTGTCACCCGCACCGCTGTGTTTCGTACCGCTGTGTTCGTTCTGCTGGGTCCTGCACGTGCGTCAGAAGCCCTGTCCGGGAATCCAGGACGTGCCCGCGAGGGGCACCCTGGCCATCGCGGCGGCCTCGATCGTCAGCGCCACCAGGTCCTCGGGTTCGAGATTGCGCAGGTGCGCCTTCCCGCAGGCCCGCGCGAGCGTCTGCGCTTCCAGCGTCAGCACCCGCAGGTAGTTGGCCACCCGCCGGCCGCCCTCCACCGGGTCGAGCCGGGCGGCGAGCTCCGGGTCCTGGGTGGTGATCCCCGCGGGGTCGCGGCCGTCCTGGAAGTCGTCGTAGAAGCCGGGTGCCGACCCGATCGCCGCGTACTCGTCGGCGTAGCGGGGGTGGTTGTCGCCCAGCGCGATCAGCGCCGCCGTTCCGATCGCGACGGCGTCGGCGCCCAGCGCCATCGCCTTGGCGACGTCGGCGCCCGTGCGGATGCCGCCGGAGACGATCAGCTGCACCTTGCGGTGCAGTCCCAGCTCGTCGAGCGCCTGCACGGCCTGCGGGATCGCGGCGAGCGTCGGGATGCCGACGTGCTCGATGAACACCTCCTGTGTCGCGGCGGTGCCGCCCTGCATCCCGTCGACGACGACGACGTCGGCTCCCGCGGCGACGGCCAGCTTCACGTCGTAGTAGGTCCGGGTGGCGCCGACCTTGACGTAGATCGGCTTCTGCCAGTCGGTGATCTCGCGCAGCTCGAGGATCTTGATCGTCAGGTCGTCCGGGCCGGTCCAGTCCGGGTGCCGGCACGCGCTGCGCTGGTCGATGCCCGCGGGCAGGGTGCGCATCCCGGCGACACGCTCGCTGATCTTCTGACCCAGCAGCATGCCGCCGCCGCCGGGCTTGGCGCCCTGGCCGAGGACGACCTCGATCGCGTCGGCGGCACGCAGGTCGTCGGGGTTCATCCCGTAGCGCGACGGGAGGTACTGGTAGACGAGGTGCTTGGACTGGCCGCGCTCCTCGGGGGTCATGCCGCCGTCGCCGGTCGTCGTCGAGGTGCCGACCTCCGTCGCCCCGCGCCCCAGCGCCTCCTTGGCCTGCGCCGATAGGGCGCCGAAGCTCATCCCCGCGATGGTGATCGGGATGTCGAGGTGCAGCGGGTTGCCCGCGTGCCGGTCGCCGAGGACGACGTCGGTGTCGCAGCGCTCGCGGTAGCCCTCCAGCGGGTAGCGCGACATGCTCGCGCCGAGGAGCAGCAGGTCGTCGAAGTGCGGCACCGCGCGCTTGGCGCCCCAGCCGCGGATGTCGTAGACGCCGGTCTCGGCGGCCCGCTGGATGGCCGCGATCGTGGCGCGGTCGAACGTGGCGGACTCGCGCAGCCCGGCCTGGGCGGGATCGATCATCTCTTCCCCCGGGGGTCAGTAGGCGGCGGAGTTGTGCGCGGCGAAGTGGTAGAGCCGGCGGGCCGACCCGAAGCGCCGGAACTCGCCGGGGTCGTGCGGGAGTCCGGCGTCGGCGAGCAGCTGTCCCAGCTCGGCGACGTGCTCGTCGCGCATCTCCTTCTCGACGCAGTCCGCGCCCGGCGAGCCGACGCGGCCGCGGACGTAGAGCCGCGCCTCGTAGATCGAGTCGCCCAGCCCGTCACCGGCGTCGCCGCAGACGACGAGCCGCCCGGCCTGGGCCATGAACGCGCTCATCGGGCCGACGTCCCCGCCGACGACGATGTCGATGCCCTTCATCGAGATGCCGCAGCGCATCGACGCGCTGCCCTCGACCACCAGCAGGCCACCGTGCCCGGTCGCGCCGGCCGACTGGGACGCGTCGCCGCGGACCCGGACCGAGCCGGACATCATGTTCTCGGCGACGCCGGTGCCGACACTGCCGTGCACGACGACGTCGGCCAGCATGTTCATCCCGGCGCAGTAGTACCCCGCCGGTCCGTGGATCTCCACCTCGATCGCATGCCGCAGTCCGACCGCGATCGCCTCGGCACCGCGCGGGTTGTGCACCTCGTAGCGACGGGCGGTCGGCGCGTGCAGCTCGGCGTTGAGCTCGCGGACCGAGGTGCTCGCGAGGTCGACCTTCATCAGCTCCTGCACCGACGACCCGTTCAGCGCGACCATGCGTAGACCCTCTCCGGCTCGGGCTCGACGATGCGGGCGTCGCCGATCCCCGGGAGCTCGGCCAGCGCGTGGTACTCCGAGGCCATCGCCACGTAGTCGGCGGTCTCGGCGATCACCGCGGGCTTGCACGCGAACGAGTCCCGCAGCACCGCGAACTGGGTACCCGAGGTGACGAGCAGGGTGAAGAACCCGTCGAACTCCTTGAGCACCGACCGCATCGCGTCCTCGAGGTCGGCGCCCTCGGTCAGCTCACAGGCGATGAACCGCGCGGCGACCTCGGAGTCGTTGTCGGTGGTGCAGGCGATGCCCTGACGGGCCAGCGTGCGGCGGATCGACGCGTGGTTGGAGAACGACCCGTTGTGCACCAGGGCCAGGTCGGCCAGCGGCGTGAACGGGTGCGCGTGGTCGCTGGTCACCGCCGACTCGGTCGCCATCCGGGTGTGGCCGACCGCCTGGTGGCCGCTGCGGGCCGCGATGTCGTGCGCGGCGCAGATGTCGCGCGGCAGGCCGACGTCCTTGACGACGTGCATGCCCTCCGCGTCGTAGGTCGCGAGGCCGGCGCTGTCCGGACCGCGCGAGGTCATGGCCTCGAGCATCGGCACGAACAGGCGCCCGAGCTCCGGTTCCAGCGCGGGGTTCTTCAGATGCAGGCCGACGATGCCGCACACGTGTCACCGCCTCCTTCCGACTGGTCGCCGCGTCCCCACCGGCAGGTTCCCACCGGGAAGGACGACGGAAAGCTTTTGGTGCAAGGTACAGACCTTGTACCTTTGTAGGGCACCATCGTTCGTGGTCCGTGTCAAGGGGCGGCGGCCGGTCGGTCGCATCGGTCGGGCGAGATGGTGTGGGAGGGGCGGATACCGTGCATTCCATGGCGAACGGAGTCACTGCGCAGACGCTGACGGAGGCCGTCGCCGATCATCTGCGTCGCCTCATCCACCTCGGTGAGGTGGGCCCGGGCGACCGCCTGCCCGCCGAGCGCGACCTCGCCGAGCAGCTCGGCATCGCCCGGCTGAGCCTGCGCGAGGCGCTCAAGACGCTGCAGAACGACGGGTACGTCGAGGTGCGCCGGGGTGCCCGTGGCGGCACGTACGTCACCGAGCTGAAGGAGCCGGTCGCCCGCTGGCGGGCCAGGATGCGGACGGTGTCGGGGGAGTTCGACGACATCGTCGACTTCCGGATCGCGCTGGAGACCGAGACCGCGCGGCTGGCCGCCGTCCGGCGCGGGCCCGCCGACCTCGCCGCGCTGCGCGAGACGATCGACGACCTGTCCCGGGCCCACGACCGGACCGCGTTCCGCCAGTCCGACTCGCGCTTCCACGCGGCACTCGCGACCGCCGCGCGCAGCACCCGGCTGCTCGCGGCCGTCGAGTCCATCCGGGCCGAGCTGTTCAACACCTACGACCTGCTGCCGTTCGTCGACCCCGTCCAGGAGTCGGTGGACGACCACCAGGCGGTGTACCGCGCCGTCGAGGCGGGCGACGTCGACGGCGCGACGGCGGCCATCCGCGACCACATCGAGAACGCCCGCGCCCAGCTGCGCGCGATCGTGTTCGACGGCGACCCGTTCGGCGCGCCCGACCGCAGGACCGATGCCGAGGCCGGGGCCCGGGAGGAGCGGGGGCGCTGACGCGGTCGGGTAGGAGGCCGTCACGCGTCCGGCTGGCGGTCGGCGCCGCGCTCGGCGCCGAGCGCGACGCCGAGCTCGGTCCGGGAGTGGATGCCCAGCTTGTTGTAGACGTTGCGCAGGTGGTACTCGACGGTCTTGGGGCTGACGAACATCGCCGCCGCGGTCTGGCGGGTCGTCCGGCCCGCGGCCAGCAGCGACGCGATACGACGTTCCTGCGGGGTGAGCGCCACGGTGCCGCCCGGGCCACGGCGGCGGGCCGTCTCACCGGTCGCCCTCAGCTCGGCCGCGGCCCGGTCGGCCCACGACGACGCGCCCAGCTCGTCGAAGGTCGCGACGGCGAGCCGCAGCTGGGCCCGGGCGTCGACGCGCCGGGCCGCCCGCCGCAGCCGGACGCCGTAGGTCAGCCGGGTGCGCGCCCCTTCGAACGCGTCGACGGTGCGGTCGTGCCAGGACAGCGCGCTGCGGAAGTGGGCGTCGAGCGCGTCGTCGGGAGCGACGACGCCGCACGCCCTGGCAGCCCGCGCCAGCGACCACGGCTGGCCCTTCGCTGCCGCCACCTCGGCGAACTCCGCGGCGAGGCGTTCGGCGTCGGCGCGGTGACCCAGCCGGGCGTGCACCTCGACGAGCTCGGGCGCCGGGGAGAGGTCGGCGTCGACGACGCGGCCCGCGTCCAGCTCGGCGACGAGCCGCTCGTAGTGGGCCAGCGCGGCGGCGGGGTCGTCGTGGCCGAGCTCGAGATCGCCGAGCGCGAACCACGACCACGCCGTGCCCAGCAGGATCCCGTGCTCGCCCGCGATCGTGACCGCCTCGGCGGCGCGCGACCGGCACTCGTCGGCGCGGCCCTGGTGGGCGTGCAGCCAGGCCGACCCGGCCAGGGCCAGCGCCAGGTTCGTGGTCTGGCCCGTCTCGCGGGCGAGCCGGGCGGCCTCGTCGTAGGTGGCCTCGGCGTCGGCCCAGCGGTCGCTCGTGGCCTGGTCGCGGGCGAGATGGAACAGCAGCGTCGGCAGCACCGCCAGCGCCGTCCGGTCGCGGCTGCGCTGCATCGTGCGCTCGACCAACGCCCGCCCGGCGTCGGACTCGCGCAGGAACAGCGGCCCGAGGACCGACAGCACTGTCCGGCGCGGGTCGTCGGCACCCTCGTCGTCGGCCGTGGCCAGCGCGGCCACGGCATCGCGGATCAGGTCGGCGCCCCCGCGGCCCGCCAGCACGTGCGACATCCCGACGGCCATCGTGCCCAGGCGGCGCATGTGTGGCGCGGTGCGGGGCAGCAGTAGCGCGATCTGCTCGCCCGCCCGCACCGCCGAGGCGGCGTCGGCGAGCCACAGGCATGCCAGCACCGCGTCGACGAGCAGGCCCACCGCCCCGTCCGGGTCGGCGGCGGCCTCGTCGGCCGCGGCGACGACCATGTCGCGCGCGGCGGCCGGCGACCCGCACTTGACGGCGATGTCGCCGCGCAGCTCATGGACCCTGGTCCGCACGGGCAGCGGGGGCGGCGGGTCGAGCGCCTCGGCGAGCAGCCGGTCGGCCCGGTCGGGCAGGCCCGCGGCCCACGCGGCCGACCCCGCGGCGGTCAGCCGGCGCGCCCTTTCCACACCCGGGGCGCCGAACCGCGCGGACCGCTCGAAGGCGGTGGCCGCGACGGCGTGCGCCCCGCGCCCGGCGGCCCGGCGCGCGGCCGCCTCGAGCGCGGCCGCGACACCGTCGTCGAGACCGAGCACGGCCTCGCTGAGGTGCCAGGCGCGACGGTCGTCCTCGTCCGGTGGCAACGCGGCGGCGACCGCCCGGTGGGCGTCGCGGCGGCGGGCCGCGTCCGCGCTCGTGTAGACGGCGGACCGGATCAGCGGATGGCGGAACTCGACCCGGCCGCCGTCGACGGTGACCAGCCCACCCGTCTCGGCCTCGGCGAGCGCGCCGACGTCGACGTCGAGCGCGGTGCAGGCGGCGGCGACCACGGCGAGGTCACCGCCCTCGGTCGCCGCGACCAGCAGTGCGGACCGCGCGGCCGCCCCGAGCCGCTCGGCCCGGGCGGCGAACGCGGCGGCCAGCACCGCCGACACCCGGACCGGCGCGCCCGGGGGACCGTCCTCGGCCCGGTGCGGGTCGTCGGCGAGTTCCAGCAGCGCCAGCGGGTTCCCGGCGACGACGCGGTGCAACCGGGCCACGAGGTCGACGGCGACGGGCCGCCCGCCCGCGCGGCGCACGATCTCCTGCGCGGCGGCCAGGTCGACCCCGGTCAGCACCAGCTCGGGGAGGTCGGCCCCGGCGAGCGCGTGCGGCTCACCCGTCCGGGCCGCCAGCAGCAGCACGACGGGATCGGCGAGCAGCCTGCGGGCGGTGAACAGCAGCGCCTCGGCGGACGGCCGGTCGAGCAGGTGTGCGTCGTCGACCACGAGGGCCAGCGGGGCGTGCTCGGCGTACCGGCAGAGCAGGCTCAGCGTCGCCGCCCCGACGGTGAACCGGTCGGCGGGTCCCTGCCGCAGCGCCAGCGCGGACGCCAGCGCGTCGCGCTGCGGGCCGGGGATCCGGTCGAGCTCGCCGAGCGCGGGCCGCAGCAGCTGCGCCAACCCGCCGAACGGGACCTCGCGTTCGGCCTCCGCGCCCCGGGCCCGCAGCACCCGCATGTCCGTGGCCAGCGCGACGGCCTCGTCGAGCAGCGCCGTCTTGCCGATCCCCGGCTCGCCGCTGACCAGCAGCACACCGCTCGACCCCACCCGGGCGGCGGCGACGAGCCGCGCGATCGTGCGCCGCTCGGACGCCCGGCCGACCAGCATCGGCGCAGTCTAGGAGCGTCCGGACCCCAGGTGGGGCACCCGAGGCGAACGAGGACCTTTCGGACCTAACGTCCCTGGCCACCACGAGAAGGGGGACCACCATGAGCACGACCGAGGAGACCGTCCACATCGACGGCGACAAGCTGATGGAGTTCGTGTTCCGGGCCGTCGACGGGGTCGGCGCCACGCTGGACACCGCGCTGGTCGTCATGGGCGACCGGCTGGGCTATTACCGCTGCCTGGCTGCGACGGGCCCGCTCACGGCGGCGACGCTGGCCGAGCGGACCGCCACCAGCGAGCACTACGCGCGGGAGTGGCTGCACGCCCAGGCCGCCGGAGGCACCCTCGAGTACGACCCGGTGACCGGCCTGTTCACGTTGCCGCCGGAGTACGCGATCGCGCTGACCGACGAGAACAGCCCCGCGTACCTGCCCGGCTTCTTCCAGCTCACGCTGGGCACCGTGGCGGGCACGGCCCGGGCGGTGGAGGCCGCCCGCAGTGGCGCCGGGATCGGCTGGCACGAGCAGAGCACCGACGTCCACGAGGGGTGCGAGCGGTTCTTCCGTCCCGGCTACCACGCGAACCTCGTCGAGTCGTGGCTGCCGGCGCTCGACGGGGTCGTCGCCGGGCTGGAACGCGGCGCGCGGGTCGCCGACATCGGCTGCGGGCACGGGTCGTCGACGGTCCTCATGGCCCGGGCGTTCCCGCGTTCGGAGTTCGTCGGCTCGGACTACCACCCGGAGTCGATCGCGACGGCGCGGTCGCGGGCCGAGGAGGCCGGCGTCGCCGACCGGGTGTCGTTCGAGGTTGCTCCCGCGACGGCGTTCGGTGGGGCAGGCTACGACCTCGTGACCACGTTCGACGCGCTGCACGACATGGGCGACCCGGTGGGCGCGGCCCGGCGTGTGCGGGAGGCGCTCACCGACGACGGCACATGGATGATCGTCGAGCCGATGGCGGGCGACCGCCCCGAGGACAACTTCAACCCGGTCGGGCGCGCCTACTACGGGTTCTCGACGTTGCTGTGCACGCCCGGCTCGCTGTCCCAGGACGTCGGGCTCGCGCTGGGCACGCAGGCCGGGCCCGCCCGGATCCGCGACGTCACGACGGCGGCCGGTTTCAGCCGCTTCCGGGTGGCCGCGCAGACCCCGTTCAACCTGGTGTACGAGGTGCGGCCGTAGATGACCGAGCGGGTGGCCCGGCAACCGGACGCCGAGGGGCAGGTCGTGCGCGACGGCGTGCGGATCGTCCACCGGACCTACGGTGCGAGCCGCCCGACGGTCGTGCTGCTGCCGGCGTGGTCGATCGTCACCTCCCGGGCGTGGAAGGCCCAGGTGCCATACCTGGCCCGGCACTTCCGCGTGGTGACCTTCGACGGCCGCGGGTCCGGCGACTCCGACGCCCCGCTGGGCGAGGCGGCCTACACCGACGAGGAGTACGTCGCCGACACCCGCGCCGTGCTCGCGGCGACCGGTGCGGCGCCGTGCGTGCTGGTCACCCTCTCGCGCGGGGCACCGTGGGCGCTCACGGTCGCGCTGGAGGACCCGGACGCGGTGCTCGGCGTCGTCACGATCGCCCCGGCCGCCGGGCTGCGTCCCGGGGCCGCCGACCGGGTCCGCGCGAGCTGGGACGTCCCGCCCGGGCATGCCGAGGGTTGGGGCGCCTTCAACCGACACCACTGGCAGCGCGGCGGGTACGACGACTTCCTCGCGTTCTGGTTCGGCGAGATGTTCTCCGAGCCGCACTCGACGCGTCAGATCGAGGAGGGGATCGAGTGGGGCCGCGCGATCGGCCCGGACCGGCTCGCCGACACCGCGTTCGCCCCCCGGCTGGGGCGCGACCCGGCGTGGGTCGCCCGGCTGTCCGACCTCCGGTGCCCGGTGCTCGTCGCGCACGGCGACGGGGACCGCATCCGCCCGCACGCCGAGGGTGCCGAGCTGGCCGAGCTCACGGGCGGCAGGCTCGTCACGCTGCCCGGGGCCGGGCACGGTGCGCCCGCCCGTCGCCCGGTGGCGGTGAACCGGCTGGTCAAGGACTTCGTCGACGAGGTCGCGCCGCGCCCGTGCCGGCCGCCGCCGCGCCGGGGGGTGCGGCGGCGGGGGCCGCGGGCGCTGTACCTGTCGTCGCCGATCGGGCTCGGGCACGCCCGCCGCGACGTCGCGATCGCCGCCGAGCTGCGCCGCCGGCAGCCGGGCCTGCGCATCGACTGGCTGGCCCAGGACCCGGTGACGCGGGCGCTCGTCGCGGCCGGCGAGCGGGTCCATCCCGCGTCGGCGTGGCTGCTGAACGAGTCCGCGCACGTCGAGTCCGAGGCCGGCGAGCACGACCTGCACGCGTTCCAGGCGATCCGGCGGATGGACGAGGTCCTCGTCGCCAACTTCATGACGTTCGCCGACGTCGTCGCCGACGGCGGCTACGACCTGGTGATCGGGGACGAGGCCTGGGAGGTCGATCACTTCCTGCACGAGAACCCGCAGCTCAAGAGGTTCGCCTTCGCGTGGCTGACCGACTTCGTCGGCTGGCTGCCGATGCCCGACGGCGGCCCGCACGAGGCCGCGCTCGCCGCCGACGCCAACGCCGAGATGGTCGAGCACCGCGCGCGGCTGCGGCACGTCCGGGACCGGTCGATCTTCGTCGGGGACCCCGAGGACATCGTCGACGCCACGCTCGGCCCGGGTCTGCCCCGGATCCGCGAGTGGACCGAGGACAACTTCGACTTCGCGGGCTGGGTCAGCGGCTTCGACCCGGCCGAGCTCGCCGACCGCGACGCGCTGCGCTCCCGGCTCGGTCATCCCCGCGACCGACCGCTGTGCGTCGTGGCGGTGGGCGGCTCGGGCGTCGGCGGCCCGCTGCTCGCGCGGGTGCTCGACGCGGTCGGACCCGCCCGCCGGCTCGTCCCCGGGCTGCGGTTCGTCGTCGTCACCGGGCCGCGCATCGACCCCGGGTCCCTGCCCCCGACGCCCGACGTCGAGGTGCACGGCTACCTGCCGCAGCTGCACCGGCACCTCGCCGCGGCCGACGTCGCCGTCGTCCAGGGCGGGCTGACGACCTGCATGGAGCTGACCGCGGCCGGTACCCCGTTCCTCTACGTACCGCTGCGGCACCACTTCGAGCAGCACTTCCACGTCCGGGCCCGGCTGGAGCGGTACGGCGCGGGCCGGTGCCTGTCCTACGCGCAGGCCTGCGACCCCGACGGGCTCGCGGCCGCGATCGCCGCGGAGCTCCGCCGCGACGTCACGCACCGGCCCGTCGAGCCGGGCGGTGCCGCGCGGGCCGCCGCACTGCTGGCGGACCTCCTGTGAGGTCGGGCCCGGGCAGAACCCCGTGAGTGGCGATGGTCGCCACAGCGACCGTCGCCACTCAGAGGATCAGTCGGATGCGGGGAGCTGCTTGGCCGCCCGCACCGTCAGCGGGGTGCCGCCGAGGGTCAGCGGGCCCGCCCCGGCCTTCGTGCACAGCAGTTCGAGGGTGTGCGTCGGGTCGGTGTAGCGCTTGCCGAGCTGGACCCCGTCGGCGCCGGTCGCGGGCGGGGCGGCCGCAGGCTGGTCGTCGTCGGGCGAGGTCATCGGGACACCGCCGCACTCCAGCGCGCCGGTCCCGGTGCCGGGGCGGATGACGACGACCTCGGTGGTGCACGTCCGGCTTCGCAGCCGGAGTCCGGGTCGCAGGGGGAGAGTGGTCACGGCGCGTCTCCGGGGTGCATCGCTCGACAGATGGACAAACTGGATCCTATCCTCTGAAGAGTGGATACATCAACGGCTCTCGTGTGCGGACGGCCACGATGAACATCGCAACGTTGTCGGCGATGGCCGCCGACGGCATGGCCGACCGGGTCGCGACCGGTTCCGTCGACGGCGGGCTCACCTTCGCGGAGCTCGACCTGCGGGCGCGCCGGGTCGGCACGTTCCTGCGGCAGCGCGGCGCGCAGCGGCTGGGGATGGTCGACCTCAACTCCG
This sequence comes from Pseudonocardia sp. D17, assembly GCF_036984265.1. Classification (NCBI taxonomy): domain Bacteria; kingdom Bacillati; phylum Actinomycetota; class Actinomycetes; order Pseudonocardiales; family Pseudonocardiaceae; genus Pseudonocardia; species Pseudonocardia sp. D17. The sequence continues at coordinate 88,062 of NZ_BPRG01000257.1, forward strand.
ACGCGGTGCCGCTCGCGCTGCTCGGCGCGGCGTACGCCGGCATCCCCTTCGCGCCGCTCAACTACCGCCTCGCCGACGACCGGCTGCGCGCGGTCGTCGAGCGCCTCGCACCGGCGACGGTCGTCGTGGGCGACGACGCCACGGCCGCGCGCGTCGCCGGTCTCCCGGGGGTGGCGCTGCTCGGCCGCGGCGACCTGCTCGACGCCGCCGCAGACCCCGGGACCGTCCCGGTCGCCGAACCACCTGCCGACCCCGACGGGGTGGCGGTCCTGCTGTTCACCAGCGGCACGTCCGGCGAGCCCAAGGCGGCGATCCTCCGGCACCGCAACCTGGTGTCCTACATCGTGGCCTCGGTCGAGTTCGCGGGAGCCGACCCGGACGAGGCGACGCTCGTCGGGGTGCCGCCGTACCACGTCGCAGGCATCTCGGCCGTCCTGTCGAACCTCTTCGCCGGCCGCCGGGTCGTGCGGATGGAGGCGTTCGACGCCCGCGGCTGGGTCGACCTCGCGCGTGCGGAGCGGATCACCCACGCGATGGTCGTGCCGACGATGCTCGGCCGCATCCTCGACGTGCTCGGACCCGACGGCCTCCCGAGCCTGCGGACGCTGTCCTACGGCGGCGGGCCGATGCCGTTGCCCGTCATCCGGCGCGCCCTCGACGCCCTCCCGGACGTCGACTTCGTGAACGCCTACGGGCTCACCGAGACCGCGAGCACGATCGCGGTCCTGGGTCCCGAGGATCACCGGCGCGCGGCCGCCGCGACGGAGCCGCACGTCAGGGCCCGGCTCGCGTCCGTGGGCAGGCCGCTGCCCGCGCTCGAGGTGAGCATCCGCGGAGCGGACGGGGAGGAGCTGCCCGCGGGGGAGCGCGGCGAGATCTGGGTCCGCGGGGACCAGGTCTCCGGCGAGTACGTGGGCCGGGCCGCGGCCCGTCGCGACGGCTGGTTCCCGACCCGGGACGCCGGCCTGCTCGACGAGGACGGCTACCTGTTCGTCTCCGGCCGGCTCGACGACGTCATCGTCCGCGGCGGCGAGAACCTCTCGCCGGGTGAGATCGAGGCCGTCCTGCTCGAACACCCCGCGGTCGCCGACGCGGCCGTGTGCGGCGTGCCCGACCCCGAGTGGGGTGAGGCCGTCGCGGCCGCGCTGGTCCGCGAGCCGGGGGCGACGGTGTCGGCCGACGACCTGCGCGCGCACGTGCGGCGCCGGCTGCGTTCGACGTGCGTCCCCGCGGTGATCGAGTTCCGTGAGGCCCTGCCCTACAACGACACCGGCAAGCTGTTGCGCCGCGTCGTCCGGGACGGGCTGGCCACCTGACCCGCGGCCGCGGGTCAGTCGCGCCGGTGGACCCAGCGGCCGTCGACGACCGTCGCGCGCACGAGCCCGGCCTCGGGGGCGCGCAGCGCGTCGGCCAGCGGCACGTGGAGCAGGACCAGGTCCGCCGGCGCACCCGGCCGCAGCGCGCGCGGCGGCGCGCCGGGGACCGGCGCGGTGAGCGCGTCGAGCGCCTGGCGCGGGGTGAGCGTCTCGTGTGGACCGAGCGGGTCGCCGTCGGGGGTGTGCCGGGTGCTCGCCGCGCGCAGCACGCTCCACGGGTCGACCGGCCCGTAGGGGGCGTCGGAGGACAGGGCGACGGGAATCCCGGCGGCGACCAGGCTGCGACAGCGGTAGAGGTCGCCGTGCTCGGCGGCCGGGACGTCGCGACGGAAGAGGTCGCCGCGGTCGGCGAGGAATCCGGGCTGGGTGACGACGGCGAGCCCGGCCAGCGACGCGACGAGCTCCTGCGGGACGAGGGCGGCGTGCTCGATCCGGTCGCCCGGCAGCCGGCCGGCGATCTCCAGCGCGACGAGCAGCACGACCAGCGACTCGCGGGTGACCGAGTGCACGGCGACCGGGCGACCGGCGGTGTGCGCGGCCCGGATCCGGGCCGCGAGGGTGTCGGGGTCGGGCAGGTCCGGGTCCGCGAGGACGATCTTGTACGGACCCGCGGACGCGCCCGGCGGCGGCGCCGCCCCGAGTGGCACGCCGAGCAGCGTGAGCCGCTGCGGGACGGCGGTGAGCGCGCGGGCGGCGGCGTCGTCGAGGTCGGGGGTGGCGTCGGTGACGGCGGTGATGCCGTAGCCCGCGAGCTCGCGCCCGACCGCGTCGAGATCCGGTGGTCCGGCGGCCGGCAGCCGGTCGCGCAGCCAGGCGTCGGCCCGGACGAGCCGGCCGCTCGGGGCACCGTCCGGTGTCCGGTCGACGCCGGGGTGGTCGAGCGTTCCGACGCAGGTCAGTGCGGCGGTGTTGAGGGTCCACATCGCGCCGCTGCGGTGCTGCACGCGGACCGGGACGTCGGAGCGGAGGTGGTCGAGGGTGGCGGCGTCGAGGTGCTCGTCGTCGCTGCCGACGACCCGGATCCAGCCGGTCGCGTCGGGCGCGGCGCGGCGGAGCGCGGCGGCGAGGTCGTCGCGGGTGCGGCCGGCGGGGACGGACCGGCGCGCGGCGGCGAGGGCGTGCAGGTGCAGGTGGTGGTCGACGAGCCCGGGCACGAGCGCGCCGCCGCGGGCGTCGAGCACCTCGGTGACCGCGCCCGCCGCGTCCGGATGGGCGATCCTGCCCCCGTCGACCAGGAGGTCGCGGCGTCGCCCGTCGATCTCGGCGTCACGGATCAGCAGTGCCACGGGATCCCCAGCTCGGCCATGACCGCTGCGGTGTCGGCGCCCGGCAGCGGCGCGGGACCGGGGACGGGCCGGGCCCGCGGCGGGGCGACCGGTCCGGTTGCGGGTCCGCCGGGGGAGCCGTCGAGGGTGGCGGCGACGACGCCGGTCATGCACACGTCGTGCAGCCGGCCGGGCGCGGTGAGCGCGAGCGCGGCCGCGGCGAGGCCGGTGAGCGGGTCGGCGATCGCGTCGCCGACGAAGACCGGGAGCCCGTCGGCGTCGCGGGCCACGAGCCCGGCGGACGCGGCGACGTCGTCGCCGAACCCGACGCGGTCCGAGTTCCGGCCGGCGGCGGTGATCGAGATCCAGGTCGCTCCGCGCGCGACCTCGGCGTCGGCGTCGAGGCCCCAGCCGCGCAGCGCGCGGGGCCGGGAGGCCTCGATCACGACGTCGGCGGCGCGGACGAGCGCGTGGAGCGCGTCGCGGTCGGCGACCGGGTCGAGCCGGACGGCGCGGTCGTGGGCGTGGAGCAACGCGTGGAAGCGCGGTTCGCCGCGGCGGGCACCGTCGGGGCGCTGCGGCGTCTCGACGGTCACCACCGTCGCGCCGCGCCCGGCGAGCAGCTGCGCACACAGCGGCGCCGCCCACAACGCCCCGAACGACACCACCAACACCCCGGCGAGCTCACGGGGTGTCCCGGCGACGAGGCGCTCCGCCAGGAGATGCTCGTGGCCCGCGCGGTGCTGCTGCTCGCGCACCGCGGCCGCCGGTATCCCCAGCAGGGCGGCGCGCTCGTCGAACGTGGCCGGGGGCATGCCCGCGACGGCGGCCGCGAGCCGGGGCCACGGATCGTCGTCGGGCAGGTGGTCCTCGACGAGTGCGCCGAGCAGCGCGACGTCGTCGTCGCGGGCGAGCGAGACCGCGGCCCAGCCGGAGGCGAGGGGCAGCAGCCGGCAGCTTCGCCCGACCGACACCCGGCCCCCGCGGGTGCCTCCGGTGAACGCGGCCCGTTCACCGAGCAGGGCCGCGCCGTCGACGTCGAACAGCCGGCCGAGCATGGCGGCCACCGACGCGGCGCGGCCCGGCGGCACGAGCGGGGGTGCGTCGGGATGGCCGGTCAGCGCCACGGCCCCCGAGGCCGCCCAGTCGGCCGCGGCGTCGGGTTCGCGCACGTCGCGAAGGATAGGTTACGGAGACCATGGCTGACGTTCCGATCGTGCGTCCCGCCGGCCTGTCTCCCCGCCGGGACGATCCGTTGCTCGCCGTCAGTCCCGTGCTGGGGGTGGACCTGCGGGGACCGGTGACCGACGTCGGGCCGCTCGACGGCGACCGGATCCTCGTCGGGGTCGGACCGGTGGCGCCCGGCTGGGAGACGCTGGCGGCGCAGCTCGACGTGATCTTCGTCCCGCGCGACGCCGGCCCGCCGACGGTGACCGTCGAGGACCCGGAGCGTGCGCTGGCCGAGCTCGGCGCCGCCGCGGCCGCGGCGCCGCGGGCAGCCACGACGCTGGCGGGGCTGCTGCGCTGGTCCGGGACCCTGCCCGTGCACGCCGCGCTCGACGCCGAGTCGTTCGCGTACTCCACCCTGCTCGGCGGGACCGAGTTCCGCGCCTGGCTCGACGGGCGCGGCGCCCGGCCGCTGCCGCCCGACGTCGCCGAGCCGGTCCGCGTCGAGCGGCACGGGACCGAGCTGCGGCTGACGCTCGACCGGCCGCAGCGGCGCAACGCCTACGGCCGCAGGCTCCGCGACGCGCTGGTCGACGCCCTCGACATCGCGCTGCTGGACGGGTCGATCGAGCGGGTGCTGCTCACGGGCGCGGGGCCCGCCTTCTGCTCGGGAGGAGACCTCGACGAGTTCGGCACCACTCCGGACCTGGTGACCGCGCACCTCGTCCGCACCCGGGGCGGGGCCGCCCGGCCGCTGCACGCGCTGCGCGACCGGGTCGAGGTCCGGCTGCACGGCGCGTGCGTGGGTGCCGGGATCGAGCTGCCGGCCTTCGCCGGGCGGGTGGTCGCGGCGCCGGACACGACGATCCGGTTGCCCGAGGTCGCGATGGGGCTCATCCCGGGCGCGGGCGGCACGGTGTCGATCCCGCGCCGGATCGGCCGCCACCGGACGCTCCATCTCGCGCTCACCGGGACGCCGCTGCCGGTGGCCACGGCCCGGGAGTGGGGCCTGGTCGACGAGGTCTCCGGGGTCGACGAGGTCTCCGGGGTCGACGAGGTCAGCTGACCCAGCGACGGCCCTTCCCGACGAGCACCCGGCCGAACTGCAGCTCGGGGAAGTGCGCGCCCGCGCCGAGGGTGGCCGGGTCCTCGAGCTCCCGGAAGAGCCGCTCCCGCACCCGGCGGGCCAGCGCGGGGTCGACGTCGCCGATGGACTGCCAGGTCGGCTCGTCGAGCTGGACCGGGCACACGATCGCGTCGCCCAGCAGGATCGCCCGCCGGCCGGCGGAGGCCACGACGACGCCGAGATGCCCCGGCGTGTGCCCCGGCGTCATCGTGAGCGAGACGCCCGGCGCGATCGTGGTGTCGTGCTCGACGGGGCGCAGCCGGGCGCCGCCCTCCGCCGCGGCACGGAAGCCCGCCCGGATGTGGTCGAACATCCACACGTCGGGGTCGAGGACGAAGTGCTGCCAGTCGTGCGCCCCGAACCAGATGGTCGCGCCGGCGAACACCGGCTCGGCGGCCAGGTCGAACAGCCAGCCGGTGTGGTCGGCGTGCAGGTGCGTGCACACGACGTCGGTGACGTCGGTCGTGGCCACACCGACCGCACGCAGCCCGAGCAGCAGCTGGCCGCCGACGAGCAGCCGCCGCCGTCCGTCGTCGCGCAGCGCGGGCCCCATCCCGCAGTCGACGAGGATCGTCCGGTCCCCGGTCCGCACCAGGAAGCACCCGATCGGGAGGAAGGCCAGCCCGTCGCGGCCGAAGAGATCCTCATGGCCCTCCGCGCGGACGTGGTCGCCGAAGTACTCCGGCGAGGCACGGAAGGTCCCGTCGGTGAGGGGGTGCACGTCGATGCCCCCGATCAGCACTGCGCTCTCCCGTCGTCCTCGCCGGCCCGGCACCGGGCGATGGCGTCCGCCGGGATTGTCCCGCCCGCCCGGTCGTCGCGCCGAGGATCGGGCTCGGTCGTGTGTCGTCCCGTCAGCGGCGCAGCAGACGTTCGGCGAGCACGAGCTGCAGCCGCGCCCGCCCTGTCGTCGTGCGCACGCTCCAGCCGAGCACCCGCTCGGCCTGGTCGAGGCGGTCCTGCAGGGTCGAGTGGTGCACGTACAGCTCCGCGGCCGCCGCGCGCACCGACGCGCTCGCCACCAGCGCGGTCGACGTCCGGAGGAGGTGAGGGACCTCCTGCACGGCCTCGAGCAGCGCGCTCAGGTCGGCGGTCGGGGGTGCCCCGGCGTCCACCGCCGCGACCAGCAGGACCAGCGCCCCGAGGTCGTCGGCGTGCACGACGCGGGGCCCGGGATCCGCAGCGGTGCCGTCGGCCGTGAAGCGGAGCGCCACCCGCGCCTCGTGCGCCGACCGGGGCAGCTCGGCGGCCGGCACCGTCGGCCCGACCCCGCGCCTGCCCTCGCCCGGAACGGTGCGCGTCCCGCGGTCGACCATGACGTCGCCGTCGGCGAGCGCGACGACGCGCGCCCCGTCGGTCGCGGCGAGACCCAGCTCGCGCAGGGCGCGCTCCCGCTCCTGCGGTTCCGCCGCGGGATCGACGGCGAGCTCGACGACGGCACAGTCCGGCCGGCGCGCGGGCACGCCGCCGCGGACGCGGGCGATGACCAGGTCGACGGTGATGGCGGCCCGCTCGAGCACCATGCCGTCGAGCTGGCCCGTCGGGCGGTCGGTCTCCAGCCGCAGCACGGCCCCGCAGACGGCGACCGAGGGCCAGCGCGGGTCCGGCGGGCCGTCGGGAGTCGTCCGGACCCCGGCGGCGTCCACCCTGATCGCGATCCGGCGGGCCGGGTCGTCGAGCCGGGCGGGCACGCCGGAGAGCACGGCAGCGCCGCGCACCACCTGCTCCAGGCCCGCGCGCGACTGCGCGAGCCGGTCGAAGTAGGCGATGACGTCGAGGGCCGCGCCCGCCGACGTGTCGAGCGCCGCCAGTCGGCGCGACAGGTTCTGCATCCACCACTCCCGCAGGTCAGTCGCCCAGCAGCCGGCGTAGCCAGTGCAACCGGGCCGCCCGGGCCCGCTGCGACAGGTCGGCTTGCGGGGCGAGGAAGTCGAAGGCGTGGAAGGCGCCCGGCCACACGTGCAGCTCGGCGTCGCCGCCCGCCGCCCACAGCCGCTGCGCGTAGTCGACGATCTCGTCCCGGAAGGTCTCGGCCGATCCCGCGTCGAGGAACGCCGGCGGGAGCCCGGTGAGGTCCGTCGCGCGAGCGGGCGCCGCGTAGGGCGACACCTCGGCGGCGCCGCCGAGCCAGGCGGCCCAGCCCGTCTCGTTGGACACCCGGTCCCAGACGCCGAGCCCGTGCATCTGCCGGGCCGAGACCGACTCGTTGCGGTCGTCGAGCATCGGGTACATCAGCAGCTGGCCGGTGACCGAGACCTCCCCGCGGTCCCGCGCCAGCAACGCCAGGGCCGCGGCGAGGCTGCCGCCCGCGCTGCCCCCGGTCAGCACGATCCGCCCGTCGCCGCCGACGGCCGCCGGATCCGACGCGAGCCACCGCAGACCCGCGTAGGCGTCCTCGGTCCCGGCGGGGAACGGGTGCTCGGGGGCGAGCCGGTAGCCCACGGACACGACCACCAGGTCGAGCTCGCGCACGAAGTCCAGCACCGGGTCCAGGCCGTAACGGTTGTTGCCCATGATCAGACCGCCGCCGTGGGTGTGGTAGACGACCGGCCGCGGGTCCGTCCGGCCGCGCGGGCGGACGACGAGCAGCTCCAGCTCGGGACCGTCCTCGGCGCCGGGGACGGTCCGCTCCTCCACCCGCAGGGTCGCGTCCGTGGCGAGCTCCGTCACCGTCGGGACGGTCTCGGCGAGGTTCGCCCGCTCGACGGCCAGCTGGTCGAGGGTGATGCCGGTGGCGATCGAGGACTGTCCCGTCGCCGCCAGCGCGGCGGCGAGCTCGGGATCGAACGGCGGGGGTGCAAGGGTCATCGTCTGCTCCGGGAAGGGGGACGGGCCGGGTGTGTCCACCGTGCTCGGTCGCGCTGTCCCGTGACACCCCGCCGACGGTCGGGTCCGGGCCGCCACCCGGCGGATCCCGGTTGTGGACCGTCGGCACCTCGACCGCTGGTTCGTACGCTCGGGGAGTCCCCTGCCTCCACCCGACCGGGAGAGTCCCGCATGACCCACCCACCCCTGCCGCCGCTGATCCGGGCGACCGATCTCGGCGACGTCCTCGGCCGCGACGGCCTCCGGGTCCTCGACGCCTCCACCGGTCTGGCACTCGGCCCGGAGGGTGCCGGATACGTCGCCACACCGTTGCTCGACGCCTACCGCCGCGCCCACATTCCCGCGGCGGTGTTCGCCGATGTCCGCAACGGGCTGTCCGATCCGGACGCGCCGCTCGACTTCACCCTGCCCGGGCCCGGTCGCTTCGCGGCGCAGATCGGTGCGCTCGGTGTCGGTGACGGTGACGACGTCGTGGTCTACGACAGCGGGGGCGCCTGGGCCACCCGGGTGTGGTGGCTGCTGCGCCTGCACGGGCACGACCGGTCTCGGTGCTCGACGGCGGCCTGCGCGCGTGGCAGGCGGCCGGGATGCCCACCGAGGCCGGCGAGGTCACCCCGCGGCCCGCGACGTTCACCGCCCGTCCCCGGCCCGAGCTGCTCGCTGACGTCGACGAGGTGGCGGCCCTGTCGGCGAGCGGGGGCTGCCTGGTCAACGCACTCGATCCCGCAACCTTCCGCGGCGAGCAGCCGATGAACCCCTACCCCCGGCGCGGGCGCATCCCCGGCAGCACGAACCTGCCGTTCGACGGTCTTCTCGACGCGGCGACCGGCCGGTTCCGCCCGGTCGCCGAGCTGACACGGCTGCTGCGGGCCGCCGGGCTCCTCGACGGCGGGCGCGCGGTCACCTACTGCGGCGGCGGGATCGCCGCGACCGTGCCGGCCTTCGCCGCGTTCCTCGTCGACGGCACGGAGGTGGCGGTGTTCGACGGCTCGCTGACCGAGTGGACGGGCGACCCCGACCGGCCCGTCGAGGTCGGCTGACCGCCGCCGACTCCTTCGTCCGGTCCACGCGGCCCACCACGGCGGATCCGAGACTCACGGATGAGTTCCGGGCCTCGGCGGCGTCTGCTCCTCGACGACTCGACGAAGGAGAGGGCAGTGGGCGGGATCAGGGTGTTGGTGGCGGGGGCGAGCATCGCGGGGCCCGCGCTGGCCCATTGGCTGCGCCGGCGTGGCGCCGAGGTCACCGTCGTGGAACGGGCGCCCGGGCTGCGTCCCGGTGGGCAGGCGGTGGACGCCCGCGGGGTGGCCAAGGAGGTCATCCGGCGGATGGGGCTGGACGCGGCGGTGCGCGCGGCCCGTACCGACACCGCCGGCGCGTACACGGTCGACGCCGACGGCACCGTCGTGGAGACCTTCCGCGCGGACGACCACGACGGTGACGGGTACATCGCGGAGATCGAGATCCTGCGCGGCGACCTGTCCCAGGTGCTCCACGACGACACCCGCGACGGTGTCGAGTACCTCTTCTGCGACCGGATCACCGAGCTCGCGCAGGACGCCGACGGGGTCGACGTCACCTTCGCCGGCGGCGGCACGCGACGCTTCGACCTGGTGATCGGCGCCGACGGGCTGCACTCGGGCCTGCGGGCGATGGTCTTCGGGCCGCGGGAGCGGTTCGTCCGCCACCTCGGGCTCGTGCTGGCCTTCTACACCGTGCCCAACGAGTTCGGGCTGGACCGCTGGCTGATCGACCACCAGGACCAGGAGTCCGGCCGCTCGGCCGGGCTGCGGCCGGTCCGGGACGCCACCCGGGCGATCGCCATGCTGTCGTTCCCCGCGGCGGACTTCGACGTCGACCACAGCGATGTCGAGGCCCAGAAGCGCCTGTTGCGTGAGCGGATGGCCGGCCTCGGGTGGCAGACCCGGCGGATCCTCGACCACCTCGACGACGCCCCGGACTTCTACCTCGACCAGGTCGCGCAGGTCGTGATGGACCGCTGGTCGAGCGGACGGGTGGGGCTGCTCGGGGACGCGGCGTTCTGCTCGTCGCCGATGTCGGGGCAGGGCACCGGGCTCGCCCTGGTCGGCGCATACCTGCTGGCCGGGGAGCTGGCCGCGGCGGGCTGGGACCCGGAGCCCGCGTTCGCGGCCTACGAGGAGCGGATGCGCCCGTTCGTCGAGGCCAACCAGGAGATCGGCCGGATGCACGTGAGCAGCCTCCAGGCCCACGGGCCCGACGCGGAACCGGACATGGACGCTCTCATGGAGCTGGTCGACCGCGCGATCAACGGCATCGAGCTGCCCGACTACGCCGGGGTGCCCGACGCCGGGGTCCGGGCCTGGGCGGCCGCCGGCTCGTAGGCCCCTGTGAGTGGCGCGGCGGCGGGCGCACGAGTCCTCGGAGGGATGAAGGGAGGCTTGTCGGGTAGTGATTCCGGGCCGGGCGCCACGTCGGCCGACACGGCGAGCCCGAGGGATCGACGAACGGAGACGACATGCCGGCGAAGCGCCGCTCCCGGGAGGACTACGCACAGGGGCTCCCGGGGTACCACGACCCGACGGCCGGTGTCGGCGGTTCCTCCCCGGCGCGCAGCGCGCTGACCCTGCGTGCGGTGCTCGCGGTCTTCGGACTCGTGGTGTGCGGCGCGGGGGCCTGGTTGTCCTGGCAGGTCGGTATGGCGTGGCTCGCGATCGTCCTGGTCGTGGTCGCCGTCGTGGCGCTGCTCGATCTGGCCTGGGTGCTGTACCGCAAGGGTCGCGGCGAGCCCGGGTGACCCGTCGGGATCCGGCAGAGCGTGCGGTCCGCGGGTTCCGCCGACGACGCGCCGGGCCGGTGGTCGCTGTCCGAGTGCAGGGTCGGCCGGAGGAGGACGACGTGGCGGTGTGCGAGGTGTGCGGCAGCGACTACGACACGGCGTTCGAGGTACGCGCCCAAGGCGCGACCCACGTCCTCGACAGCGTCGAGTGCGCGATCCACCGGATGGCCCCGCTCTGCGAGCACTGCGGTTGCCGGGTGATCGGGCACGGGGTGCAGGTGGCGGGACATCTACTGCTGCGCGCACAGTGCCGCGGCGCAGGAGCCCGAGGGCGCCGGGATCGTCGACAACGTCGGCGCCGGCTGATGAGGCGGCCTGCAACCGAGCGACGAGGTGAGCCCGCGCGGCGGCTGGCCGGGGAGTGTGCGGGTCGGCGCGGCCGGCAGGTCCCGGCGCACAGGTCGTACCGGTGCGGGTGGCCCGGCCGGGTCCGCGTCGCCGCGGATCACCGCGCCGCCGGCGTCGGGCCCCGGAAAGGGGACGTGAGCCCGTGGTCGCCGGTGACGGTCGTGCCTGAGCCGAGGCGGATGTCGGCGCCACGGTGCACGACGGTCGGCGTCCGGTTCACGCGGCGCCCGTGATCTCCGGCGGCGGCTACGATCCGCCTGTCTTTTCAAGGGGCCTTTCATCGGGCCGGGACGTGCCGGAGGCGCAGGTGCCAGAGATCGTCGACTTTCAGACCGTCTCGACCGTCGGGGTGGAGTCGTCGCCGGTCGCCGAGGCGTTGGCCGGGCTCAGGGCGAACGAGGCCCGCTACTTCAAGAACAAGTTCGACCACGTCTTCACCGTCGACCCCGCCGACGACGCGGCCGAGACGGTGGCCTGGGTGGCCGACATCCTCGCGCGCGAACGCGACCTCGTCATCGAGTCCCGGCCGCTGCAGGCGTCGGAGTTCGTCGTCGACGGGACCCGCTTCGCGTACGTGTTCTACGAGTCGGGGCTGGTCATCAACGTGATGTACGGGCTCGAGGACGGGTCGAAGCGAGCGGTCGGCTTCAAGCTGTCCGACGGGATGCCCGTTCCCGCCGAGCTCGAGACCCGCTTCAAGTTCGCCCGGCAGAAGTCGAAGCTGGCCGGGACGATCCGTGGCTCCTTCTTCGTGATCAAGGGCCGGTACTGAGGCACTAGCAGCACTGAGCCACGTCTTCCCCGGGTCTGCGTGACCCGGTTGAGTCGTGCCCCGTCGCCGACGTGGACGTCGCGTGCGCACCCGTCACCGCGGACGTCACGATGTGTGCGTGCTCGGACTGGAGATGGCGGTCGTCCTCGGCGTCGCCCTGGTCGTGTGCGGCGCGCTGGCGCGTCGCTACCCGATCGCGCCGGCGATCCTGCTGGTGCTGGTGGGGGTGCTGATCGGCTTCGCGCCGCACCTGCGCGAGGCCCAGCTGCCGCCGGAGGTCGTGCTGCTGGTGTTCCTACCGGTGCTGCTGTACTGGGAGAGCCTGACCACGTCGCTGCGCGAGATCCGCAACAACCTGCGGGTCGTGGTGCTCACGAGCACCGTGCTGGTGTTCGCCACGGCCGCGGCGGTGGCGGCCGTGGCGCACGCGATCGGCCTGGCATGGGGAGCGGCGTGGGTGCTCGGTGCGGCGCTCGCGCCGACGGACGCGACCGCGGTCGGGGTCCTGGCGCGGCGGTTACCGCGTCGGATAGTGACGGTGCTACGGGCGGAGAGCCTGGTCAACGACGGCACCGCGCTCGTGATCTACGGGCTCGCGGTGGGGGTCACGATCGGCGAGGAGCACCTGACGACGCTGCACGTGACCGGTCTGCTGATCCTGGCCTACGGCGGAGGGCTGCTCGCCGGGGTGCTGGTGGGGCTGGTGAGCTGGCAGCTGCGCCGCCGGATGGACGACCCGATGCTGGAGAACATCGCGATGCTGGTGACGCCGTTCGCGGCGTTCCTGGCGGCCGAGTCGGTCGACGCGTCCGGGGTCCTGGCGGTCGTCGCGTGCGGGCTGTTCATCAGCCAGGTGACGCCTCGCATCACCAATGCGGTCACCCGGCAGACCTCCGTGCCGTTCTGGACGGTCACGACGACGGTGCTCAGCAGCGCCCTGTTCGTGCTCGTCGGCCTGGAGGCCCACACCGCTGTCCGCGGCCTGTCCAGCGTCTCGCTCCTGCGCGCCCTCGTCGACATCCTGCTGATCACAGCGGTCGTCATCGGGGTGCGCTGGGCGTGGCTCTACACGACGCCGTACATCATCCGGGCGCTCGACCGGCGGCCCGCGCAACGACTGCGCCGGATCGGGGCGCGCCAGCGCACGGTCAGCGGCGTGGCCGGGTTCCGCGGCGCGGTCTCGCTCGCCGCGATCCTCGCGGTGCCGCAGACCCTGGACTCCGGCGCGCCCTTCCCCGACCGCGACCTCATCGTCGTGATCACGTCCGGGGTGATCGTGCTGACCCTGCTGCAGGCGCTGTTGCTGCCGCGCGTGGTGCGGTTCGCCCGGCTCCCACCCGACGACTCCGTCGCCGAGGAGCGGCAGTACGCCGAGATGTACATCACCGACGCGGCGCTCGACTCGATCCCGACGACCGCGTCCGAGTTGGGCATCGACGAGCGTGTCGTGGCACGGGTGCGCGGCGAGATCGAGAAGCGCCGGACGGTGCTCGCGGCCGACGGCACCGAGGACGACCTGGTCGTCCGGCACGACGACCAGTACGCGAGCCTGCATCTGGCGCTCATCGCCCGCAAGCGCGAGGCGCTGCTGGAGCTGCGGGACGAGCAGCGGATCGACGACATCGTGCTGCGGGCGATCCAGGCCCGGCTCGACATCGAGGAGGTCCGGTTCTCCCGGGCCAATCCCGCCGCTGACGAGTAGGGCGGCGAGACGTCGGGCCGACGGCGTGGCGTGGAACCAGCCGTGGAGCGCACCAGGGGTAGCGGACCGACCCGTGGACGGCAGTCGACGGGAACGACCGGCCATCGGCCGTCGGGCCGCCGTGGTGCTGCTCGGCAGAGTGCGCGGCCGGAGAGCGACAGACGGGGGTGTCTGCGTCGTTCGCAGATACTTTACAACGGAGGTATTGCCAAACGACACTATTCACGTAGGTTGTGCCCCTGAGCAACGTCACAGCCGCAGTGGGGAGGGACCGGATGGCACGCCAGGACGCCGTGCCCGGACGGCCCGCTGTCCACGCGTCCGTCGCGGGTCCCCGGAAGCTCGCGTACCGGGGCGATGCACGACCGGGCCACGTTGCACACCGGTGGCGAGCCCGCTCCGGCTCCGCACGGGGCGACGCCCTCGGCGTGGTGCGGGTGCTCTCGGCACCCGGATCCGGCGGGCTCCGGTGCGGGGTCGCGGGGCCGTCCCCGGTCGACCACGTCGACATTCTCCGCGGTGAGAAGGAGTGCGCCGTCCGGCTCACCGCCCCGGGTGTCGGGGGGAGTCGGTTCGTCGCACGGGTGCAGGTCGGCCGGGGTCGGGTCGTCGGCAGTCGTCGGCGTTGTTCATCTCCGCGCACGGCATCGATCAGCCGAGAACCCACCACCTGAAGAAGGAGCTTCCCAGATGTCTGACGATCACGGTCATGGCCACGGTCACGGTCACGAGAGCGAGGTGGACTCCGCGCTGGCGCGGGTCGAGGCGCTCAGCAACGAGAAGGTGCATCATGCCGGTGATCACGAGGGGCCGTTCTCGGTTCAGGTGTTGGGGCTGGGTCCGTGTGGCGCCGCGGTGATCTCGGAGTTGGCCGGGTCCGGCCTGCCTGGGTTCAGTGCCGTGGCCGTCGATGTCGGCCAGGGAAGCCTGTCCGGCCTCGCCGCCGGTGGGTCGGTGCGGGCGGTGGAGCTGCCGATCCCGTCCCGGGAGGACCTGTCCTCGGCGCTGAACCGTTATCGCGAGTTCCTGAAGATGGAGTATCCGCGCTACTACTGGAATCCCAACTACGAGCCCTGGCTGCCGGGTGACCTGGAGATTCCGGCGAGTGGGGCGGAGATGTCCCGGGCAGTGGCGAAGGCCGTCTACGGGGCCGAGTACTACCAGAACCGCGAGATCACCGAGGCCTTGGACGGTTTCGCCGAGAGTGTGCTGGCGAGCGAGCACACGCCGTTGGTGGTGGTGGCATTCTCGCTGGCCGAGGCCGTCGGCAGCGGCATCGTCGTCGAGATCGCCCGTCATCTGTCGTCGATCAAGCTCGGACGTCGGCCGTGGGTCGTGGGGATGGGGGTGCTGCCCCAGGAGGTGGACGCGACGTTCTTCCCGGTGATCAACGAGTTGGACTGCATGATCGACACCGAGAAGAACAACGGTGTGATGGCGGTGTGGGGCGATCTGTACAAGAACCCGTTCACGGGGGGCTTTTTCGTCGTGCCCGACGACGGTGTGCACAGTCCGGTCGAGGCGATCGCGTCGTTCTGCAGCGTTCGCGGCGGGCGGGACCTGTACGAGACGTTGAAGGCGTTGAACTGGCTGGCCGTTCCGGGTGACCAGTGGCATCCGGCGATTCGTGGTCAGCAGAGCGATCGTTGGGTCAACGTTCTGGTGACGCGCTCGCTCGAGGAGGTCGACTCGTTGGCGGGCGTCGGGCTGGTCGAGGGTTTCTCGACCGAGTACGCCGAGGCTCGGGTCTTCGGTGGCGGGAAGCGCGCGACTGCCGCGGCCAAGGCCGTGGGAGCGGCGATCGCGGGGGTGGCGACGACTCGGGTCGACCCGGTGGTGGAGACGGTCGCGGCCGACAACGAGTTCGTCGGAGTCGTCCTGCCGCGGGCGTCGAAGCTCGATCTGGAGATGTTCGTGCCGGCGCGTGCGGCCTACGACGCGATCGAGGACTGGGAAGAGCATCTGTTGATGCATTCGTGGCTGCTGGATCTGGGGGTCATGCTGTGTGAGCCTTCCATCCGTTTCGACGGCATGGGTGGGGAATGCATCTGGGGTTGCGCCTGCTGGGTCGTGGTGCCTCATGCGGCTATTCGGGGTGAGACCGTCGTGTCGGTTGTCGACGAGCTCGATCCTGCTGTTGCCGTGTCCGGTTGAGACGGGAGACTGTGATGGTGACGTCGTGGGCCGAGGTCGTGAGGCGTTACGAGAAGGGGGCGCAGCTGCCCTCGATGCCGGGCGCGCGCACCCTCGAGGTGACGGGTGCTGACGACGAGTACATCTATGTGGCACACCGGTTGTGGCAGGACAAGATCACTCGTGGGTACCTCGAGAAGGCGATGCAACTGCTCGAGGAGGGAAAGATGACCAACGACTACGGCGCTGTGGTCGACTACTACCGCACGTATATCGCTGATGAGCGGCCCACGACCGCCGCGACAATTCTCAAGGATCTCGGATACGTCCGCTGACCGATCGGGGCAGGTAACAGGTCGGGAAGTTCCGGCGCTCACCCCGCGAGGGTCGGGCGGCGCTGCTGCACGTCAATTCTCAGGAGGAATCGGTCATGGCACTGTCGATGTACCACAGCGCGACGGGGGCCCAGTCGCCCCACTGCATCCACGCGATCGGGATCGGGAAGACCGGTGCGTACATGGTCGAGGCACTGTTGCGTACCGGTGAGATCGAGGACATGTTGGAGGATCCCCGCGCGCGCTTCACCGGTCTGTCGATCGACATCGGCGACCAGGACCAGCACGAGCTCAAGGAGTACATCGGCGGTTTCGGGCAGCGGTTGACCGCCCGTGGGATCCCGACCGATCGGGCTCAGGTCCGCACCGTCTCACTCGAGGTTCCGGAGAAGAAGGACCTCATGACCAGCTTGAACCGCTGGCGTGAGTTCTTGAAGATGGAGTACCCCCGCTACTACTGGAACCCCAACTACGAGCCGTGGCTGCCTGCCGATCTGGAGCTGCCGAAGGCCGGCGAGTCGATTCCGCGGGCCGTGTCGAAGGCGATCTACGGACACTACTACTACGGCGGGGACAAGCCCCTGGAGCGTGAGCTCGACGATTTCGTGGCGTCGATCAACGCGACGCAGCTGCCCTCGATCGTCCTGGTGTTCTTCTCGATGAGTGGTGGCACCGGCAGCGGGATCGTCGTCGACCTGGCCCGCCACCTGTCGAATGTGAAGCTGGGTCGTCGTATTCCCGTCGTCGGTGTTGCGGCGCTCCCGTTCTCCGGGGACGAGGAGCACGCGGGCGGGGCCGCGGCGCTGTTCCCCACCATGAACGAGATCGACTGCATGCTCGACGACGCGAAGAACCAGGGCGTCATGGCCGTGTGGGGCGATCTGTACAAGAACCCGTTCACCGGTGGATTCTTCGCGCTCCCGCAGGAGCACTCCTGGCAACGCCTGGGGTCGTACACGAAGGCGGGCAAGCCCGCCGTCCGTGACCATCTCCGGAAGATGGTGACCCGCAAGTTCATCAACGACTCGTTCACGCGGTTCGTGGTGCAGGACTACGGGCGCCTGCTGTTCAAGATGCTGCGTCCGGCGGGCTTCACCGGTGCCCCGCACGAGCGCAACATCTCCGGCGACCGGACCTGGACGGTGTTCGACGTCGCGAAGTACACCCACCCTGGCGTGGAGGTGCTCCCGGGGGAACCGAAGAGCAAGTGGCGGGATGTGATGGGCAAGTGGATCGGCTACATCCCGAAGTTCTCGGGCCTGCGGGACGGGTTCAAGACCGACTACATCGAGGCGCACACGGTCGCGCCTCGTGAGCTGTGGAACGACACCCTGCAGAAGAAGCTGGAGGCCACACTCGGCGAGTACGTGCTCGACGGTGAGGACGGCACGATCAACACGAGTGTCGGCGAGTTCTTCGACGAGCTGACGGCCTACAGCAACATCGTCATCCCGGGTGTCGCGAAGAGCGACTTCACCGCGTTCTTCGCGGCGCGCGACGCCTACGACGCGATCGAGTCGTGGGAGGAGAAGCTGCTGATGCACTCGTGGATCCTGGATCTCGGGGTGATGCTGTCCGAGCAGTCCATCAGGTTCGACGGCATGGCCGGCGAATGCATCTGGGGCTGTGCGTGCTGGGTGGTGGTCCCGCACGAGGCGATCCGTGGGGATGCGCCGGCCTCGAAGGACCTGACCGAGGTCCAGGCCCAGCACATCGCGATGATGACAACCACGGTCGTACCCACCCCGTAGGGCGGGGTGGCAGAGCCCACGGCCGGCGTCCGTCCCGTACCACCGCGGTACGGGACGGACGGCGGCCGGCCTCTGCCACGTCCCCTCCGCCGGAGGAACGGTGTCGCCGTGCGTCCGTTGGCGGCGATGTCGTCCCCCTGCGGGACCGGTGCTCGACGCAGCGGTTCGGACCCGTGGGAAGGACAGCTGTCCGGGTGCGACGCGTTGCCCGGACAACGGCGGGAGGGCGCCGACGACGCGGCCGACCCGGTCAGGCGATGAGAACGGACGCCGATGACATCCACCACTGAGCTGTACCCCGGCGCCGACGACGACCGCGGCTCCGGGTATCGCGACTGGATCGCCCGCGTCACCTCGACGTACGAGGCGATCCACTACACCTGCGCCCACCGGCTCAACGAGCCGTCGCTCGCGGGGCAGGTCGCCGTCCAGGTCGTCGCCGGGCTCATCGCCCGGCCCATGGTGTTCCGCTACTTCGGCCTGCCGTACTCCGGGCGCATCGCCACCCTGGCCGAGGGGTACATCGCGGACGCCGAGGCCGGGAACCTGACGCTCGTGGGGGAGTGGCCGCGTCTGTACGCGCGACTGCGTGAGGTGCCCGCCGAGCACCAGGAGGTGTTCGTCGGCGTCTGTGTTGCCGGGGACGACCTCGCCGGGCTGGCCGAACGCCTCGGCTGCGACGAGCGGGAGGCCGCCCCGCGGAGGACGGCGACACTCGAGCTCATGCGCGACCTGGCTTCGGCTTTTCTGCCGGAGTCGTTCCGAGCACACGAGGAGGACTGAGCTCCATGCCTTTGGACTGGGCCACGGTCGAGCGGAGGTACGGCGACGGGGCAAGCATCCCGACCGTCGCCGGTGGCAAGACGCTGCAGATCACCGGGGTCGACGCCGAGGGGGTCCACATCCGCAACGCCCTCTGGCGCGACACCCTGCGTCGAGCGGATCTGGAGAAGGCGGTGGCCCTCGTCGAGACCGACCGGATGAGCCGTCACGCCGGGCTGTTCGTCGAGGAGTACCGCACGCTGGTCGCGGACGTCCGGGCGACCTCGGCGGCGCACGTGCTCAAGGACCTCGGCTTCCTGGAGTAACTCCCGATGCGATCGGATCACGGGCTGCGCTACGAGCTCGCCGCAGTGCTGGGCCGACGTCGGACGCTCGTACGCCTGGCGCGGGTCTATCCCTCCGGCGCGACGCTGACCGCTCGCCGCCGGTCGGCCGCCGCGTGAGCCGGGAGGCGAACGCCGAGCAGGCGCGACCACGCGTCTCGGCACCGCCGTGTGCGGAGGACGTGGCTCGGTGTCGACTCGACATCCGGCTTCCCCCCACCCTCGAGGCACGGTTCGAGGCGACGACCGAGGTAGCGGCCGATGCCGGCTGGCGGGCCGCACGGGCCGTCCTCGACGACGACCTCGAAAGGCTCGTCGAGGACGTGAGGGCGGTGCGGCGCTGCGCGTCGAGTGCGGTCGCCGGGTCGCTCTTCGTGCTCGACTACTCCCGCCGTCTCGGGTGGCCGGTGCTCGACGCCCACCTGAGGCGCGGGGCCTGGCTGGACCCCGGTCGGCACAACGTGCGGCTGTCCCCGAATGCCACAGGTCTGCCCCAGGTCGGGTTCGTGATCGGCCCCGAGCGCGGGTCCCGTCGCGACGTCGGCGAGGTCGTCGATGCCCTCGTCGCCGACCACCTCGCCCATCTCGTCGAGGCGGTGCACCGGGCGACGGGAGTCGGACGGCGCACCCTGTGGGGCAACGTCGCGGTCGCGCTGACCCAGGTCTTCATGGCCTTCTCCTGGGCATCGGACGACCGTGACCGGTTTCTGACGACGGCCCGGCAGGTCGTGGCCGACCGATCCCCGCTGCGCGGAACGGTGATGCTGGAGTCCGTCGAGCACCGTGACCAGGAATGGATGGTCGTCTGGCGGCGCAGCTGCTGCCTCGCGTTCCGCACGGAGCCCGCTGCGCCTCGGTCGTACTGCGGGACGTGCTGCGTCCTCGAGCACGGCGAGCGGGTCGCGAGCTTCCGTCGCGCGGCGGACCGTTACGTCGAGATCGAACGCAGTCGTCCGTAGTTCGTCGAGCTGCTCGGACCGCCCGGCCACCTCTCGAACCGGGCTCCGGTGCTCGACCGAGGAGAGGAGCAGACATGGTCGAATGGACGGATGTGATGGAGAGGTTCAGCGTGGGGGACTCTCTGCAGCCGTTGATCGGATCGTCGAGGCTGACGGTCGACAGCATCGACGAGAACGAGATCTGCATTCGGCAGCGGCTGTGGCGGGCCTGCGTCACGCGTGCGGAACTGGCGGTCGGCGACGGCATCCTGACCTCGGCACCGGCCGGCACCACCCCGGTCCAGCTCTCCGAACTCATACGTGACCGCTACGCCTCGGGCACCGACGTCGTCACCGACTGCACCCGCATCCCGAATCTCGTGGCTGTCGTGCTCTACAACATGGGCGTGGTGCCGAACGCAGCTCCGTCATGACGGAGTCCGCCGGGCACGGACACGAACTCCCGGCCGGCCGGGCGGCGTCGGCTCGCGGTCATACCTTCTCGGAATCCACGCGACGCTTCTGCTGATCCGGTGTCGATCGTCTGCCGAAGATGCCGTCCGCGGCGGCGAGATGCGCGAGCTCTCCGCGCCGTTTCGCGCCGAACTTACGAATGACGTTCCCGACGTGGAACTTGGCGGTGTTCTCCGAGATGAGGAGCGTCTCGCCGATCTCCTGGTTCGACAGGCCGGCCGCGACGAGGGCCAGCACGTCGATCTCCTTGTCCGTCAGGTTCTCGCCCCGGTCCGCGACGGCCCGCAATCGCTGTCTCGCGTGCCGAGGGCCGGCGGCGCAGAGTCGTCCTCCGCGCGAGACGGCGGTGATCGCCTGCCCCAGGCCGGCGGCGTCGGTGTCATTGTTCACGGCTCCCAGCACGCCGAGATCGAACAGGTCGTCCACGTGTGCCTGGGGGAGGATGGGGCTGAGCAGCGCGACGACCGTGATGTCCCGCATCGTCTCGCACATCCGGTCGAGGCCGTGCCTGACGACCGGTGGGGCCGCGATGTTCACCACGACGATCACGACGATGGACTCCAGGGCGGACGCTCGCGGTTTCTCGGGACCGGTCGCGCGGGGCCGTCACCCCGGCGGCGGTCGACGTGGGACGCCAGGGCCGGCGAGGTTCCGGGCCAGGTCCAGCGGCCCGGAACCCCACCCCGTGGCTGTTAGGACGAGACCGCGCAGGAGCCGCGGTCGGCCCGGACCGGTCCGGACGCGGACGGGCGGATGTCGT
>NZ_BPRG01000258.1:0-251 GCF_036984265.1 Pseudonocardia sp. D17
GGCGCATCGAGGCCCAGGTGCAGCCGCTGGTGCCGCACCTGCTGGCTATTCCTGGCTGCGGCGGGCTGACTGCGGCGAAGGTCCTCGTCGAGACCGCAGGGGTCGACCGTTTCCGGTCCTCGGCCGCGTTCGCCATGCACGCCGGGACGGCGCCGATCCCTGTCTGGGCGGGCAACCGTGCGCGGTTCCGCCTCAACCGCGGCGGCAACCGGCAGCTCAACGCCGCCCTGCACCGCATCGCGGTCACCCAA